>JANMWO010000240.1:0-11864 GCA_031394025.1 Acidobacteriota bacterium | reverse complement strand
GGTTGGGGGAAATCCACTTACTTTCTGCGGGGACATTTGGGCATGGCGGGGCGTTTAACACGCATGGGTGGATTGATAAGAAGAAGGACATGATCGGCATTTTTCTGATTCAGAATGCTACGGGTACAGCAGATGTGAAGTACGCTTTCATGGGCATGGCCAACGCTGCCGTCATCGATTAAAGGCTTATTTTCAAAGGCTGAAAACGACAGGCAGGGATGCCCTTTAGTTTTTTGGAAATCGGAATGAAAACTTCGCTCGCAAGCGAGCTGGCAGGCGGAATCGCCTGCCCCACACTAAATTCACTGACTTTCACTAGACCTGGAGTTGAGTTTGTGGGGCAGGCATTCAGCCTGTCAATCCCGCCTGGCAGGCTGTTTCCCATCTTCGAGTGCTTGGACAATTTCTGAAATTGGGCAGGGTTGAAAGCCAGATACTCACCTAAGAGGAATAGCCGCGCTGAATCGAAAGCGTTCATCCTTGCATCCAAATAGGTCGTTACCAACGAATATTAAGGAGCTACACCCGATGATCACCATTCGTCCGTCTGTTGAGCGGGGAAGATCCAGCATTAGCTGGCTGGATAGCCGCCACACGTTTTCCTTCAACCAATTCCACGACCCCAACCATATGGGATTTCGTTCACTTCGGGTGATGAATGACGACCGCGTTACTGCTGGGGCGGGCTTTGGGCGTCATGGTCATCGCGATATGGAGATCCTTACCTTTGTGCTTGAAGGTGCCCTGGAACATGAGGATTCCACTGGTGCGCGGGCTGTTCTTAAGCCTGGGATGATTCAACGGATGTCTGCAGGTACGGGCATTCAGCACAGTGAAAACAACTACTCAAAAACTGAGCCTGTGCACTTTTACCAGGTGTGGATTCAACCGGCAGAAAAGGGAATTGAGCCACGATTTGAAGATCGTGAATTTGCGGTGGAGGGTCGGCAAGGCAAGTGGCAACTGGTGGCGTCGGGGGATGGACGCGATGGCACTCCACCGATTGCGCAAGATGCCAATGTTTATATTGCGGACCTTGCTGCGGGAGCAAAGCTGGAACGACAGTTAGATTCTGGCCGCTATGCGTGGCTGCAAGTGACCCGTGGTTCGGTGATGTTGAACGGTGTGCAACTGGATGAAGGGGACGGCGCGGCGATGTCTGAAGAGAGTAAGCTGGATCTTACTGGCCTTGAACAAGCCAGTCTTATGTTGTTTGATCTGGCTTGATTTTAACTATGCAACACTTCCTTCTTCAGTACGGTTACGCAGTGGTTTTTATTTGGGTGCTTGCAGAACAGGCAGGCCTTCCGATTCCAGCCGTGCCTGTTCTGTTGGGAATGGGTGCCTTAATTGGGCAAGGTTTTTACGGATGGCCTACGGCCTTGTTGGGTGCACTGGTGGCTTGTCTGATTCCTGATTTCGCGTGGTTCCTGCTTGGCCGAACTAAAGGCCGTGGCGTGCTGAAACTGCTTTGCCGACTTTCCTTAGAACCTGATTCCTGCGTCAAAACTACAGAGCGTGGATTTCAAAGATATGGCTGGGGCACGCTGCTTGGGGCGAAATTTTTGCCGGGCCTATCTACTGCGGCACCGCCTTTGGCAGGGATGACGGGGATGTCTACAACGCGCTTTTTATTGGCTGATTCAGCGGGATCGCTGTTATGGGCCGGGTCGTTACTTGGCACCGGGATGGTGTTTCATCGTCAACTGGAGTGGGCTGCGGAACGTGCTGCAAAATTGGGTTTAGGATTGGGCTTGGCGTTGGGGCTGATTCTTTTTGTGTATGTAAGCTGGAAGTATTATCAGCGACGACGCTTCTTGCATTTACTTCGAGTGAACCGTCTGAGTGTAGAAGATCTTTACCAGAGCATGAATTCTGAGCAGCACGATTTCTTTATTATTGACATGCGCGATCTTTGGGAGATTAAGCGGACATCGCGAATTCCTGGTGCGCGGCAAATGAGTTTTGGTGACCTGGAAGTACGGCATGTAGAAATTCCCCGTGACCAGGAAATTGTTCTGTACTGTTCTTGACCGGATGAAAAATCCAGCGCCCGTGCGGCGCTCATGTTAAATCGTAAAGGAATTATGAGAGTGCGTCCACTGGAAGGCGGGTTTGACGCCTGGGTGGAGCATGGCTATCCTACGGAACAATTTTCATAGAAGTTTAAGTACTGCCTGGCCTGCCTTGCGTCCCTGGGCAATCCATTTTTCTGCATTGTGGCGCGACCAGACTGCGGCATCGCGGAAAGTGCCGGGCATGGCGGGTGGTGCCAGGTAAATCCAATTGGCCTTGTTCGGTTCAGCAATGCTGCCTTGGCGCATTAAATGCAGACGATGCAACAGACTTCCTTTTAACGACCACCACCAGGGCAGGCCCACCCAGACGTTCATGCAGATTAACCGTTGGGCACCTACTTCACGTCCAAAGCGATGAGGAAGGCCGTCCATTAAGCCGCCATCCCAATACCAATGCCCGTTCACTTTGACCGGAGGCAACAACCCCGGCACAGCGCAGGAGGCCATTAAGTGGCGGGCTGTAATCTGCTCATTGACCACCATTTCCACTTGCAACCCAGGCAGGCGAGTCATGGCGATGGCGATATTTGTTTTCGGTTTGCATCGGGAATAAACGTCTTCCACATCGGCCCAGACTGGAGCTGGATCCAGCAAGCTGCTTTTCAAACTTGTAGGAAATCGCCAATGAAAATGGCTGTATGCTTCCAGATGCAGCCAACGGTCAATGAGGATTTGGGGGTCTAAGCCGCCCGCAATTGCCCAGGCGTTGAGGGATCCGGCAGATGCGCCAATGACCCAATCGGGCTTCGGAACCTTTGGTTGAATTACTTGCCAGGCACCGGCCTGCCAAGCGCCGAACATGCCGCCGCCAGAGAGTATGAGTGCTGTCACGTTTTATGTTAGTTGATCTTGCACTGTGATGGCGGGGGTTGTGAGGATTTACAGTGCCCTTCCTGCCCCCCTGCTATCCTGATGATTCATGCGTCGTTTCGGGTGGCTTCTCTTAGCTGCAGTCTTCCTACTCTCTGGCAGTATTGGCTACCTTTACTGGAAGCAGAAACTTCTTCAGACAGCCAACGCTCCGGCCAGACCCGGCCAGATGTCGGCAAACACAACAGGCCAAGCCAAAGACTGGTGTTGGGCTCAAAACGATGGCAAGCGCACGGTCACTGAAGTCTGCGCACAGGACATGAAGCAGGTTGAAAATCCGCCGCGTGTGGAGCTGGAACATGTCACTCTGAAAATATTTCATAAGGGCGGCGCCACTTTTGATTTAGTGAAGTGTGACCATGCGGAATTGCGGATGCAGGATAGCATCCTGTTCTCTGAAGGGGCCGTGGATATGACCCTGGGCGTGAAAGTGAATCCAGACAAGCCTGAAGAAATTATTCCTTCCGGGCGGATGTTGAAGATTAAATCTTCTGGTGTAAGGTTTGATACGCAGGCACAGACGGCGACTACGGATCGTCTCACTCACTTCGATTTTGACCGCGGCTATGGCCATGCGGTGGGTGCCGTGTATGACCCGGGGATCCACCAGATCAGCTTGAAGAGTCAGGTGCTGATCCATTGGAAAGCGGCCAGTCCGCAAGGTAAAGATATGGAAGTGGAAGCGGGTGAAGCGGTCTACTTGGAGAGCGAATCGAAAGTGTTGCTTCGGCCTTGGGCGAAGATGAAGCGCGACACGATGACCATGAATGCCGGTCCATCGGTGGTGACTTTGGAGAAGGGCAACATTCAATTGGTGGAAGCGGAAAAAGCGACCGGTGTGGATAAGTTACCCACGCGGGAACTGACTTACGCGGCTGATAAACTGCAGATGATTTTCGGCAAGCAGAATTTGATTGAACGCATTACAGGTGAGGCGAACGCCAGCCTGGCAGCGCATTCCGTTACTGGCGATACCAACGTGACTACGGATCGGATTGACCTTCACTTCACGGTGCTGGAAAAGGAAAAGCAGAGTCAGTTGGCAATGGCCATGGCGCATGGCAACACCATTGTGACGTCGAAACCAGTGGTCACGGGCACGAACTTTCCGCCGAATCGTATTTTGAAAAGCGAAGTGGTGGAAATGAAAATGCGGGCTGGTGGGGAAGAGATTGAAAGTGTGCAGACGCACACGCCGGGTGAGATTGAATTCATCCCGAACAAGCCAGCGGACCGGTATCGTCGGATGAATGGGGATCGGATCTATCTTGATTATGCGTTGAAGAATCAACTGGAGACATTTCGCGGCACCAAGGTGAATACGTTTACAAAAGGTGAACCGAAGAAAGGAACGAAAGAAGCCACGCCAGATGTGACTACGACAAGTGGCGAGTTACTGGCGAAGTTCGACCCCAAGACCGGACAGATGCAGACTTTGGAACAGTGGACGGACTTCCGCTATAAAGAAGGCACCCGTGAGGCGCGGGCAACCAAGGCACGCATGGAACAGGCGCAAAATATGGTGTTTCTGGATGGGAAGGCCAATATTTGGGATCCGACGGGAGCGACCACTGCGGACAAAATCGCGATGGATCAGAAGAGCGGCGACATGGTGGCGGAAGGTAACGTGACATCTACCCGACAACCGGAAGCGAAGCCCAAGCCGGGGTCGATGCTGGAGCCCGGTGAGCCGACGCAAGCCACGGCGCAGAAGATGACGACTCGCGACAAGCGCGATAAGGTTCTGTACGAAGGCAAGGCGGTGATGTGGCAATCGTCGAATCGGATTGAGGCGGATCGGATTGATATTGATCGTAAGAAGCAGGAGTTGGTGGCCAAGGGATCTGTGTTCAGTCAGTTTCTGGACAAGTCGAAAGAAGACAAATTAAAAGACGACAAGTCGAAAGATGGTAAGTCAAAAACGTCGGCGCCGCCAGTTTATACGGTGGTTCGGGCGATGGATATGACTTACTCTGACGTGGATAAGTTGGCGCACTATACGCAGTCAGTGGTGTTGGATCGACCGGATATGAACGTGAAGTCGGATGAATTGCGGGCTTGGTTTAATAAGACGGAAAAAGAGACGCAACTGGACCATGCGCTGGCGGAAGGGACGGTCAGAATATACCAGACATCGCTACCAGTGAAGGGAGCTGCGGCACGGACACGCACATCCACTGGGAACACTGCGCTATATGAAGTCGCTGAGGAGAAGGTGACGATGGAAGGCGGGAATCCAATGCTGGTGGATAGCTTGCATGGGACGACGAAGGGTCAGAAGCTGACGTGGTTTTCCGCTGATGATCGGTTACTGGTGGATGGTGTTGTGACCCAACGGGCGTTGAGTACGCTGAAGCGCAAGGCGAAGACTAAGGGGAAGTAACAAGGCATTTATCCGCAGATGGCGCAGATGAACGCAGATAACACGAACGCTGCATTTTGGGTCCCTTGACATATAGTCGGCGCGCGGTAGAGACTACAAAAGCAATGTCGAAACATGTATTTTCGTCCACTGGGCTGGTTGTGCTGGCCGCCTGCTTATTTCTGACGCCTCGTCTTGTTGCTCAAGATGATAACTACAACATCCATTTATGGGAGCCCGGTAAGGTTCCACTGGCTGTTGGCGATGGTCCATTAGATCAGCCATTTCTCACTGTTTTTGCGCCACCTGCGAACAAGCGGAACGGGTCGGCTGTGGTGATTGCCCCTGGTGGATCCAACATTATGTTGATGTATGGCCTGGAAGGGGTGGAAGTAGCCGAACGGATGAATGACTGGGGTACGGTGGCTTTTGTTCTGACTTACCGCCTATCGCCGCGTTACAAAGAAGATGCCCGAGTGTTGGATGGCAATCGAGCCATGCGACTGGTTCGGGCACGCTCTAAGGAATGGAACATTGACCCGAATCGCATTAGCTTTGCGGGATTTTCCGCTGGTTCCAGCATGGCCCGAGCGGTGGTTGCGGCTGCTGGACCGGGTGACTCCAACGCGGCTGATCCGGTGGATCAATCCAACTCGAAACCACATTCGGTGGTGATGGTTTACGGTCCAGGTCGGGCAACTGCCAATGAGAATTTGAAGAACTTTCCGCCAACCTTTCTGCTTTCAGCCGCCGCTGATACAGGGGCTGCCAATGGCACTGCGCAGTTTTTCCTGGACATTAACAAAGCAGGTGGGGTGGCTGAAATCCACATTTTCCAACGCGGTCGTCATGGCTTTGGTGCGGCAACTACCAGTCCTGAATTTGGACCGTGGATGGATGCTTTGAAACACTTTTTGGACCTCAATCATTTCTTTGAGAGGTCCAAGTAAGTGATGCGTTTCCCTCTGCTCTTACTCACTGCCAGCACCTTGCTAGTGGCCGCCGATGCACCGAAAACTGTGAATGACGGCTATGGCGATTTCCTGTATGTTCCGGCAGGCTCGTTCAAGATGGGTGACAACTTCGGCGATGGCGAATCGCGCGAAAAGCCTGTACATACTGTGGAACTGGACGCCTTCTACATCGGCAAATTTGAAGTTACGAATGCTGACTGGAAGAAGTTTCAAAATGATTCGGGTTATGACGATCCTAAATTTTGGCCTGGTGCCCGACCGGTGCCGAAAGATCAAAGCCCGTACTGGACGCAACGGCAAAATCATGGTGGGGCAACCCCTGATAGCGACAATTATCCAGTGTTGGGAGTCAATTGGGATGCGGCCACTGCCTACTGTAATTGGCTGTCTGCGAAGACGGGCAAGAAATACCATCTGCCTACCGAAGCCGAATGGGAAAAGGCTGCACGCGGAACGGATCAACGTCGTTTTCCATGGGGCAACACCATTGATTCGTCCTACGCTAACTTCGCAGGCTCACAGAAATTTGATACGGGTCAGTTAGTGGGTTACTACGATGGCAGCATGCGTGGTGACTTTCAAACACACAACGGTGCTTCGCCATACGGTGCCATGGAAATGGCTGGCAATGTTATGGAGTGGTGTCAGGATTGGTACAGTCGCACTTACTATACGGTGTCGCCAAAGAAGAACCCCAAAGGTCCAGCCAAGGGTGCGTATCGAGTGCTGCGCGGGGGTTCATTCTTCTTTGAAGGACTTGACCTGCGCACTTACGCGCGTTCGGCAGCGTGGCCCTCTTTTCAAGCATTTCGTATGGTTGGATTCCGTCCAGCACGTGAGCCATAGTGGGCTGTGGTTAATCAGCGCTCAGCAACCAGTTACTTCACATTTTGTTGTAAATAGTTTGGACGCGGATCCACGGTCACGGCTCGGAATCGGATTTTCTGCGAATCCTTAGTGACACAAAGGCCTGTGCACTGGCATGATTAAATGCGAATGCCAAGATTAGAATCTAAAAACGTAATTATCACCGGAGGCGCTTCCGGCATAGGACTGGCCATCGCCAAGCTTTTTTCCAGAGAAGGCGCAGCCGTCGACATTCTGGATCGTAATGTTCAGGAAATGGATCGTGCAGTGGCGGAGATTCGCGCTGCGGGAGGAACGGCGGATGCGGAGGAATGCGATGTTGCCGATTCGAAAGCTGTGAACGATGTGATTGGTCGCATTCACGCACGACGCGGCCGGATTCACATTCTGGTGAACAATGCAGGCATTGCGCACGTTGGCAATGCGCTCACCACTACGCCAGAAGATTTTGAACGGGTGCAGCGGGTGAACGTATTTGGCCCGGCGAATTGTTTGCGCTCTACCTTGCCGTTTATGGTGAACGATGGCGGAGGAGCAATTTTGAATCTAGCTTCTTGCGTATCGGTGATGGCCATTCCCGATCGCTTCGCTTATGCCACCAGCAAAGGTGCGGTGCTGGCGATGACTTACGCCGTGGCCAAAGATTTTCTGGCCAGCAATATTCGTTGTAACGCTCTGCTGCCGGGTCGCGTTCACACGCCATTTGTGGATGGCTTCATTGCCAAAAACTATCCGGGCCGGGAAGCGGAGATGTTCGAAAAGTTATCTAAGGCGCAGCCTATTGGTCGCATGGCACAGCCTGAAGAAATTGCTTATGCGGCATTGTTCCTCTGTTCCGATGAAGCTGCCTTCATCACCGGAACTGGTTTACCCGTGGATGGTGGCACACTCACAATCCGCTAATCCTTCCAAGCGAATATCCTAGTACATCGTCCAAAAACTTCCTTAAAGTTAAGGCTTCGTTCGAGTTGATCGACTGCAACCCGCCGGACCTCTACTCCTGACTGCGTATAGACATTTTGATTTACATCTAAGGTATGCCCAAGTGGTCTGCAACCAACTTGCCTTCTGCCAAGCCCGTCTAGCGGGCTTTGTACACCTTAGTAATTTCTGAAATTGGAAAAACTAATGCGCCGCTCTGTGATATTTTCAAACACCTGAAGAGGAATTAAAGATTAACTGGCCATTGCTGGCAAACCGCCGAACTTACGCGTCCTCCGCGAATAAACCTCGATTGCCGCCTTCATATCTTGCGTACTGAAATCGGGCCATAGGCGCTCTGTAAATACGAACTCAGCATAGGCGCACTCCCATAAGAAAAAATCACTCAAACGCTGCTCCCCAGCAGTACGAATCACCAGGTCGATATCCTCTGTGCCCAAAGCCTCGGCCATAGATTGACGGTCGAACCGGCCCGCTTCCGCCATTGATTTTGCGGCATCCACCAAGGCTTCGCGCGAGGAATAATCAAGGGCGATTCGTAACGTTAAACATTCCCCACTGCGTGTGCGCAATTCTGCTGTCTCCATGGCTTCGACTAAGGCTTCCGACAGCCTGTCACGACGACCCATAAATTGGATCCGCACTCCTTGCTGAATCAAGCGATCCGTTTCGTATATCAAGTACGTGCGAAGCAACCGTAGTAACGCCCGCACCTCCATTTCTGGACGACGCCAGTTGTCTGCTGAAAAGGCATATACCGTCAAACTGCGGACGCCTAAACCGGGTGCCGATTCGACGATACGACGAACCGCACGAACACCAGCGCGATGGCCGGCCGTTCTGGGATGGCTGCGGCGTTCGGCCCAACGACCGTTGCCGTCCATGATGATTCCGATATGCAAAGTACTTGTCATAATAAAGTATCCTTTCATAAAAAATGGGCCCAGGCCTGAGCCCGGACCCTTGGGGGTGCAATACCTATTTGGGGCGCATTGCTTGGAGAAGAGCTTCCAGATGGTTCAGATATTTTTCCAGCGCCAAACGACCGGGTTCCGTCAAGCGGTATTCGGTTTTGGGCATTCTACCTTCAAAGGATTTATGACAGGAAACGTAACCCGCCTCTTCCAGTTTGCGGGCGTGCACGCTGACGTTACCGTCGGTGGTATCTAGTAGACGTTTCAATTCGGTGAAGGTAAGAACTTCATTGGCAGCAAGGGCGCTAACAATTCCCAAACGCATCCGTTCATGAATCAACCTGTCTAACTGTTGCGCGGTATCGGAGGCCTTTTTGCCAGGCATTGGAATTATCGCCGTGGTGCGTTCGATAGTTGCGGCGTTGCTTCTGGTACTCATCCTATCCTCCAAACCTCTTCGCAATCAAAAACCCAAACACAACATGCAGTCCGCCGAATCCGGCACCTAATGCCACGTTGCCTAAGTGCAGCGGCAGGAACAAAGCCACTGCCCCTACAGCCATGAAACAGAAACCCATTACTGGAACAATGCGGACAGAAAATGTTCCGGCAGCAACAACTGCTGTGCCGTACATAATCAGCCAGACACCGGGAATGAATTGCGGCCCGAAGTGATAAATCGCGAAACTGACCAGCGCTCCGGCTACAATCGGCGGAGCAAAACTGAGCAGAAACTTACGACCAGCACCTTCAAACAGAGGCTCGTCGAAGGTCTGCGCTTTGCGCCATAAGGCTGTGCCGCCAATCACCATTCCAATCAAACATTCATACATCCAAACCCGCACCCATGTGCCGACAGAAGGCTGCTGGGAGGCCAGGCAAGCGGCGATTAAAGCCGAAATCCCCATGGCTACGCCACCCCAACCAGGAACGGCAGTAAAAGCCGAAGATCGCTCCATGGCGTTGCGGATGTACTTAATTTGATCCATGGCATGTTCGTGGATCGGAATAGTTCGCGCCATCAACATAAGTATATGCCAAGAAGATTCATTTGGCAAGTACTTGGCAATATAAAGAGTAGTTAGAGGGACTGTTAACCCACCACCGCCGGAACACCTGCCAATTCCAACTGCCGTTTGCCCATGTCCGCCGCCACCGTCCGCGACCCGGCATAAAGCACCGCCCCCAACAGCAGCAATAATACTGGGACAACTAGCATCGCCTCCTGCAATCCAATGGCGCGATGTTGTGCAGTAATCACCGCCGACCCGGCAGTCTGTGCAGCTACCCTCGCTCGCCAATCGCTGAGTGTCCCGGTGAGTAACGGACCCAGCGACGCACCGCATAAATACATCGCCATAAAGTAAATAGACATCGTGCTGGCCCGCTGCCTGGGCGCCACAATATCTTGAATGGAAGAGTACACCAGCCCGTAGTAACTGTTGCAGGAAGCATAGGCCAACACCATGAATACGCTAGCCACCCAAATCGATCCGTTAGGTTGCACGATGCCCAGATAAGCCGCCGGGGCTCCGAGCACAGCGAATACCGCCGCCAACATCAGCCGACCGTTCTGATGCGTGCGAATCACCCGATCCCCCAAATTCGCCGCCAGCAAGGCACCGCTCAAACCTCCAATTGCCATGATCGTGCCTACTCCAATACCAGCTTGGGCCAGACTCAAGCCATGCACTCGAATCAGCAGCGACGGTAGAAAAGAGTGGATCGCGTACATGTTGAAGTTCAGCAGTGCGCCCGATGCAATAATCCACCACATTGTGGGGATGCGCAGCACAGACCACATGGATTCCCCAGCAGCCGTGGAATGGCCGTGTGCTTCCATGGCCCCACGCTTCGGCTCTTCCAGAAACAGCAGTGCTGGAGCCAGAAACAGCGCTGGCACAGCGGCTATCACCATGGCAATTCGCCAACCAAATGCCTGCGCCACTGGCCCGCTCAACATATAGCTCAGTGCCCCGCCAAGTGGAACGCCCAACATGAAAATAGCCAGTGCGCGAGCCCGCTTATCCGCCGGAAACAGATCACCAATCCAACTGGTTGCCGTGGGTGCAACCACAGCCTCACCCACTGCCACTCCAAGCCGAGCCAAAATCAGATGGGTATAGGTCTGCGCGAACGAATTCATAGCCGTCAGCAAACTCCACACCAAAACCCCACCAACCAGAATATATTTACGATTCGAGTGATCGGCCAACCGCCCCAGCGGCACGCCCACAATCGCATAAAGCCAAATGAATGCACTGCCCATAAATCCAATTTCCTGGTCGCTCAGTTTGAATTCATGTTTGAGTGGTTCTGTCAGCGCGTTGCCCACATTGCGATCATAGAAATTTAGTACATTGATCAGGAACAAAACTGCCAACGACGCATATATGGGGGTCTTTGCGGCCATGACGTTGGAGTTTATCAGATGCACCCGCAGAAAGGAAACTATTGCATTCGACACTATTGCATTCACATAGGATTTACTCTACAGTGTAGAAATGCCACCGCGGGACAACCTGGGCGAGTTTGAACAATTGGTTCTGCTGGCCGTCTTCCGCCTGAAAGCCGACGCCTACGGCATGCGTGTCCGTCAGGAAATTGAAACAAGAACCAACCGTCCCACCTCGATCGGGGCTGTCTACGCCACGTTGGATCGGATGGAAGCAAAAGGTCTGCTGCGGTCGGAAGTTGGGGAGAGCACGCCCGCGCGTGGTGGTCGACCCAAGAAGATATTTACCTTAACGGCCCTTGGTTCCGATAGTCTACGACGCAGCATGGAGGCCTTGTCAAAAATGCGGCATGGAATCAAAATGGGGGAACTGGAATGGCTTGTTTGACACCTCCCCGCGCC
>JANMWO010000235.1:0-2818 GCA_031394025.1 Acidobacteriota bacterium | reverse complement strand
CTTCAAATCAATCTCGCCGGTAACTGCCGTAACCCCATCGCGAATCTCTTCCGATTCCAAACGTTGCCTGCTCATGCGCCACAACGAAGTATTTTCCGGATCCAGTTCCGCCGCATGTTCGTTGTAGTTGGAACTCATTTGATAGCTGTTTGAAAGCATGATCAGCCGGTGCATTTCTTTCATAGACCAGTTGGCTTCCACAAAGCGCAATGACAGCCAATCGAGCAGTGGTTGATTCGTTGGCATCTCACCCAGCCTTCCGAAATTGTCTACCGAAGGCACAATACCTTTCCCAAAATGCCAGCGCCAAATACGATTGGCCATCACGCGACTTGTTAGTGGGTGATCCGGCTTGGTCAGCCATTCTGCAAATTGCAAACGGCCACTTTCCTTGTCGGAAATGGGCTTCTGATTTTCCCCAGCTACGACGCGCAAAAACTGTCTCGGAACTTCCTCGCCAAGTGTCCAGTGGCTGCCGCGCAGATGAATGGGGATGTTGGCAATTTTATCGCCTTCCGTTACGCCCATCGCTTTGGGCAGGTCTGGAGTTGCTTCTCCCAACTTCTTCTTTTCTACTTCCAGCGCCGCCAACTGATCCTGAATCGCTTGCGGATAATATTGTTTAGCATCGGTGGGCGCGCTGAACGGCCCAGCCTTGGCATAGGATACAGAACGGAACGCTTCCAGAATCGCATCGGGCAAACCCTCTTCCTGCTGCACCGCATTGCGTTCGGCTTTCACCTTTGGTTGGTCCTTGCGCGACTTCAACACCTGCTGCCATTGGCCATCGGCCTCATTAAATAATTGCTGATAGCGCGCGGCCAACTCTTCACGTGACTTGGGATGGAAATCTTTGAATCGCGCCGCTGCTGGCGACAACCAGGCTTCCAATCCCTTGTTTTCTCCAAAGGCGAATAGTGCGTACAGCACGGAATTAGGAGCTCCCTTGTCCCGTCTCAACTCTTCCACCCACTGACCCAGATAACTGGGATTCACCCCATATTGGCGCGCCACCTGCTGCGAAGATAGGGGCACTTCGGAACCCTTGGCCAGGGCGTGCAATTGAAGGGACTCGAAATAAGGGAATCGTGATTTGTGCTCCAGCCGGACTACATTTTTTCCGGCGAGCAGAGGGAAAATACCGCTAACAGACCAACCACCAGCATCGGGCGAAGCTTCCCGATTTGTCACCGGACCCTTGCCGCGCATTTCCAATACACCATTCACCCAAACATCGGCAGTGCCTGCGCCAGTCTCTTCCTCCAGCATGTCTAACTGATAATTACCGGCCTGTTCCACCGTCACATCGAACTCAGCAAAGTAGGGCCCCTTCGATCCCGTCGGCACATTGCTCTTTTCCTTTTCCAGTTTCTTCGGCGCATTGCCTCGCTCAAAACTATCAGCCGTGCGCAACACGCCATTACCGCCTATGACGGGCTTCAAATGCATCTTCTCGTAGCGCAACACATCGCCAGCCGCTAACAAGTAGGAACCAACTTTGGTACGAGCTGCGGTCACAAGCAAGTTGTTTTCTTTCCCGGAAAGACTACCCATCTCTTTTGTCTTTGCCGTGATTTTTTCCAGATGCTCTTTCAACTTCTGACGCTCTTGTTCAGGGGCTAGAATGTATTCGTGCCAGGTTGCCACAACCTTGAAATTCTCCATAGTTTTGGAACTCTTAAAAATTCCGGCCATGGAATAATAATCAGCGGTTGGAATAGGGTCAAACTTATGATCGTGGCAACGTGCGCAGCCGACGGTCATCCCCATAAAGGTGCGGGCGGTGGTGTCTAACTGCTCATCCACAATGTCCATTTCCATCTTCATCGGATCATCTTCGGCCAGCATCTTGGCGCCCAGGGAAAGGAACCCGGTGGCTGTCCAGCGTTCAAACTGCGTGGCCTCATCTTTTACGCCGGGAAGTAAATCGCCAGCCAACTGTTCTTTCAAGAACAGGTCATACGGCTTATCTTTATTGAATGCCTGAATCACATAATCGCGATAGCGGTAAGCATGACGGTACACCAGATTTTCATCCAGACCATTGGAATCCGCATAGCGGGCAACGTCCAGCCAATGACGTCCCCAACGTTCCCCATATCGGGGCGAGGCTAACAGTCGATTCACAACATCGCGAAACGCTTCTGGCCGTTGATCTGCAAGGAACGACTTCACCTCTTCTGGTGTGGGCGGTAAGCCTGTAAGATCGAAAGTCGCGCGGCGGATGAGTGTGCGCTTATCGGCAGCGGGTGCAGGCGTCAAACCCTTGGCCACCAGCCCATTCAACACAAACGCATCAATCGGCGATTTCACCCAGGCTGAATTCTTAACCACCGGAATCACCGGTTCTTTAGCGGGGACAAAGGCCCAAAACTTTTGCGCACTTTTGGCTTGCGAAGGCTTCTCATTCCCCCACGGAGCATTCATTTGGATCCACTGACCCAGCAACGCAATTTCCGCATCTTTCAATTTTCCAGAAGGCGGCATCTTCAAATCGCCGGTGTGGGAAACAGCGCGTAGCAACAAACTTTCGCCGGGCTTACCAGGAATTACTGCGGCCCCATGAGCCCCGCCCTTTAACAGATTTTCGCGCGTGTCTAAACGCAAACCTCCCATGGCCGCCGACGCAGAATGGCATGCCTGGCACTGTTTGGCAATCAGCGGACGAATGTTCGTTTCAAAGAATTGTCCACCGTCTTGTGCGGTGGCAACGGTAACGCTAACGTAAGCGCTTAAAAGTATGGTGAGAATGAATCGCATCAGATGGGCGAACCTAGCTATTTAGGTCCCTGGGTGCATGTTATCACACGGGCGGGAT
>JANMWO010000207.1:0-4138 GCA_031394025.1 Acidobacteriota bacterium | reverse complement strand
TGACGGCAGGTGATTTCACCATTTTCCTGTTGTCCTTAGTCTTGTTATACGAGCCAGCCAAACGGCTGGTGGGGATTTTCAACATTTTCCAGCAAGGGTTGGGGGCTTCGCAAAAAGTATTCGAATACCTGGATCAGCATCGGCTGATTGAAGAAAAGCCCAACGCCCGCAATCTGCAAAAGTTCTCCGATTCTATTGAGTGGCGCGACGTGGCATTTTCTTATAGCTCCTCAAACTCACCGATTCTGCAAGCCGTGCAATTGACGGTGAAGGCTGGGGAAATTGTGGCACTGGTGGGTCCTAGCGGGGCAGGGAAGACGACGCTAGCCAACTTGCTGCCGCGGTTCTACGATGTTTCTGCAGGTGCGGTGCGGATTGATGGAACGGATATTCGCGATTTGACGCTGCGCTCTTTACGAAAAACCATTGGCATTGTGGCGCAGGATACTTTCCTGTTCAACGATACGGTGGCCAATAACATCCGGTACGGGCACTTTGATGCGCCAATGGACCTGGTGAAAGCTGCCGCACGCAACGCGTTGGCGGAAGAGTTTATCAACGAACTGCCACAAGGGTTTGAGACGATTATTGGGGAACGTGGAACGCGGCTCAGCGGCGGGCAGCGGCAACGGTTGGCCATTGCCCGAGCGTTATTGAAGAATGCCCCGATTCTGATTTTGGATGAAGCCACTTCGCACCTGGACACGGAATCAGAAATGCTGGTGCAAAAGGCGTTGGCGAATTTAATGGAGAATCGCACGGTGATTGTGATTGCCCATCGCCTGTCTACGATTCGCCGTGCGGATAAGATAGTAGTTCTGGATCGGGGACGGATTTCTGAAATCGGATCGCACGAAGAATTAGTTTCCGGTGGTGGCATTTATCAGAGGCTGCATGAATTGCAGTATCTGGAAGGCGAAATGGAACAATGAAAATCAGATCAATGACGGGTTTTGCCCGCGTCCGCCGCAGTATGGGCGATGGCGAACTTACGTTGAGTGTGAAATCAGTCAACCATAGGGGCTTGGATCTGCACTTCCATATGTCCTCGGAATTCGACCCTTATGAAGGGGCGCTGCGCGGTGTGGCCAAGAAAATGGTTTCCCGCGGGCACCTGGATATTCGTCTTTTCCTGGCGCGGGCAGGCGGGGAGGGCGGCGGGCCCACTTTGAACCGTTCGTTGTTTGCATCCTATCTGAGCGCTTATCGGGACGCGGCTGCCATTGCTGGAATTGGCGCCGGTGTGGAAATGCATCCTGATTTAGGCACGGCATTTCGGATTCCGGGAATGTTTGAAGGGGACCGGCAGACAGATTTGCCGGCTGAAACAGAAGGTACACTTGCGGCCATGATGACCGAAGCGCTGGATGAGTTGAACCAGTTTCGGGAACGCGAAGGAATGGAGACGTTGGCGTCACTGGTGGAGCGCAACGCGGCTATTCAAGAGGCTTCCAAAAAGATCGCCGACATTCGTGCGCGGGCCACGCCGCTGTATCAGGCTCGATTGCGGGAACGCTTGGGTGAGTTGTTGAACGGGGCCAATGTGGAACCGCAAAGGCTGGCGCAGGAAGCGGCGATGCTGGCTGACCGTAGCGACATTGGCGAAGAGATCACCCGGCTGGGGATCCATTCCCAACAGTTGGGATTGCTGTTGAGCACGGGCGGGGAAGTAGGGAAGAAGATGGATTTTCTGCTTCAGGAAATGAACCGGGAAACCAATACGATTCTTTCCAAGACTAATGGCATAGGGGAATTGGGGTTGACGATTACTGAACTTGCGCTGAGCGTGAAATCGGAAATCGAGCGCATACGCGAACAGTCCCTGAATTTGGAATGAGCAACTTTTATATTATTTCCGCTCCGTCAGGATCGGGAAAAACTACGCTGGTGAGCCAGTTGATGGCTAAGGAATCGAATCTGGAGTTTTCGATTTCATGCACCACGCGCCCTCCCAGAGGCCAGGAAGAGGACGGCAAAGAGTATTATTTTATTTCGCGCGAGGAGTTTGAATCGCGCATTGCTGCTGGTGAATTTCTGGAATGGGCGAAGGTGTTCGATCACTATTACGGGACGAGTCGTCGGGAACTGGCCAGGGCGGAAGCGGCGGGCAAGGACTTGGTGCTCGACATAGACGTCCAGGGTGCGCGACAATTAAAAGAGAAGATTGCGGGTGCGGTGAGTATTTTTATTCTCGCGCCAAGCCGGGCTGAACTTGAGCAGCGTTTGCGAGCACGGTCGGAAGATTCCGGCGAAGTGATCGAACGAAGACTGGAAGAGGCCGCAGCGGAAATCCGCAATTACAGCGCCTATGATTATGTGATTGTGAACGAGCGCGTGGAAGAAAGCGCGCGGGACTTGCGATCTATCATCAGGGCGGAACGGGTAAGACGCCAGCGGATGGATGCCAAAGTGGGCGCAATTTTGAAGACATTTGCTTGAAGATTTTGAAAGTTAGGTTGTACAAGGAGTAATTAGTTATGGCTGATGGATTGCCCCGCAATGTGAATTTCGCGATTCCCGATGACCCGGAAGCGAGCACCTACCGCTACATCATCGTGGCCGCCAAGCGCGCGCGCCAACTGCAGGCAGGAGCCCGATCGTTCCTCCCTACAACTTCGAAGAAACCAACCGTGACAGCTCTGGAAGAAGTAAAGCGCGGATTAGTGAAGTACGAAGATCCCATTCGCGATGCTGCTTTAGCTGCCAATGCGGAACGTCTGCGGTTAGAAGCTGCTGGCGAATAGGTTTTTTATTCCATGAACGTTGTTCTGGGCGTCGGGGGAGGGATTGCAGCCTACAAAGCTGCTGAACTTTCCCGCCTGCTTCAGGAACGGGGCATTACCGTACAAGTGGTAATGACCGCCTCAGCCCAGAAATTTATCACTCCCCTTACATTTGCAGCCCTAACCAACCGCAAGGTGATCACTGATCTGTTTTCAGATCGCGGTGGGGACGAAGTGCTTTCCAGCGCCGTGGAGCACATCCGCGTGGCGCAGGATAATCAACTGCTGGTGATTGCCCCGGCTACAGCGGACCTTATCGCAAAAATGGCTTTGGGCCAAGCCGATGATTTTCTTTCCACTTTATATTTGGCGTTTACCGGCCCGGTGGTGATTGCCCCGGCCATGAATACCAACATGTGGAATCACGCGGCAGTGCGCGGGAATGTGGAGACGCTGCGGGCGCGGGGTCATGTGATTGTGGAGCCCGGTGAAGGGCTGCTGGCTTGCGGGACTACTGGACCGGGTCGGCTGGCTGAACCGGCGATGATTGCGCAGGAAGTGTCCAGGGAACTTTTTGGTCCCAAGGATTTGGAAGGCGATGTGGTCCTGGTGACGGCGGGTCCTACGGAGGAGCCGATTGATCCGGTGAGGTTCATCGGCAATCGTTCCAGCGGCAAGATGGGTTACGCCATTGCTGAAGCTGCGTTGCGACGCGGGGCGCGCGTGATTTTGCTTTCCGGGCCGACGAGCATTCCGGCACCCATGGGCGTGGAGTTTATGCGGGTTGGGTCGGCTGCGGAAATGCACTCCGCTGTGATGGAAAAGCTGGGCGCAGCGAATATCGTGATTAAGGCGGCAGCGGTGGCCGACTATCACGTGCTGAATGCTTCGACTCAGAAAATTAAAAAAACAGCGGCGCGGTTGACGTTGGAACTGGAACCGAACCCCGACATACTGGCGGAGATTGGGGCGATGAAGGGTGATCGCATCCTGATTGGCTTTGCGGCGGAGACGGAGAATATGGTGGCCGAGGCAAAGCGCAAGATGCTGGCCAAGAATTGCGACATGGTGGTGGGGAATGTTGTGAATCAGGCGGGCACGGGTTTTGGTGCGGATGAGAACGCAGTTACGCTGGTGCTGAGGACGGGTGAAGTGGTGGAGGTTGAGCGAGCGTCGAAGCGAGAAGTGGCTGGGCGGATTCTGGATCAGGTGGGGCGTTTACGGTTGGTTGGGTAGTACCCTAAGAATGGAGACTCCCAAGTATGAAAAGTCTTGATTGGTCGCAATGCCCTGCAGTAGAAAGTGTGGCCGATAGACGCAATGGTGCATGGGTCTTCCGTGATACTCGGATGCCCGTCGCTACGGTCTTTGAAAACCTCGAAGTCGGTACGAGCATTGAGGAAATCATCGAGCAG
>JANMWO010000178.1:0-5183 GCA_031394025.1 Acidobacteriota bacterium | reverse complement strand
CTACACCACCGGCATGCGTGAGCGCGGCTTCCCGCTCGGGCACTGGATGGGGACAGACGCCAGGGACTGGTTCCTGCGGACGACGCGGCAGATGACGCCGCAGTTGCAACTCGGGATGAACCTCGATTTTGCGGAGCGCGGACTGGGCAACGCGCCCGTGCACGAAACCAAACGTGAAGCGGCGCTCGATCTCACCTGGTGGTTCTCCCCCACTACCCAGATCAGCGTGGGATACACGCGCCAGTGGCTGAAAAATCCCGGGCAGATCATCAGCGTGAGCCCCGCCTACGTTGAGACCTTCCCCGCCAGCGCAACCGCGATCAACGATCTCGTCTGGACCAAACTGGTGAAAGAGTTCTGACGAGCACCGGTCTTCCCCTGCTCCCCGGGCGCTGCCCGAGTCCTGCCTCTTGCCTCTTACCTCGCTGAACCCGACATGGATCGGGGCTTGGAATACCGCATTTATGCAATAAGCCAAGCCTGACCCCCATGGCCTTCCCATGGCCTTGACCCCCATGGCCTACCCATGGCCTACTCCGCATCACAGCTTTGGGAGTGAGAACCGATAAAACCGAGCCCACCCGTTTACCAGCAGACGACCCAGAATTAAATCTTGTTCTCCACAACTTCCGGACTGGCAATTAAGATCCGACGGTGCAGCCACTTGGGGGATCGGAACTTAACGATAGACCAATAGACTTCGCAATAGCCTAACGCAAAGACAACACAAAACACCATCAGCAGCGGAGTACTTTTCCAAAACAGGATTGCCGGCATTACCGACAAAGATGTAAGCAGCCAGAGGTAGGGCGAAGTCTGCGAATTCCGACTGGTCCGATGAGTTGCAAGCACTTCTCCGGCACCGAATCGAACCAATCGCTTGTACACCAGCATGTGGAGGTGAAGTCCGTCCGGCACGTTCGGAGAACCGCCCCGCAAAAATTTCTTGCGGTAGATGGAAAACAAGGTCTCCCAGACAGGATAGATAGCGAGCAGCATCGGGCACCATGCCGATACCGAGGGATTTCTCGCCACCAGCAAGACCGATACGAGCGCGATGAGAAAACCGATCAGATACGCGCCGCTGTCACCGGCGAACAGCGACCCGGATGGAAAATTGATGATCAGGAAGCCGATCAAAGCCCCCACGGCGACGGCACAGATATTAAAAATCAACATATCGTGTGCCTGATACCCAATGAACCCAAGGGCACCGAGAATAATTATTCCAACCCCGGATGCCAATCCGTTGTAACCGTCAATAATGTTCACAGCGTGGGCAACGCCGCCCATGCATATGACCGACAGCAAAAGCGCAATCGGCGTGACATGGATCAGGAGGTCGATGCCGGGGATATCCAGCCGAGTAAGCCGCGCGTCCAGCAACCAGAACGCGAGTCCTGCCGCGACAAAGCTGCCCAGCAATCTGGCGCGGGGACTGACTCGTTTGGTCAGGTCTTCGGCCAGACCGACGGCGAATACCGGCAGAACGCATAAGACCAGGTATAGGGCATCATGCCCCTGAAGGTAACCATGGCTGTCGAGCAATACCAACCCCAGGATCAGTCCGGCCAGAATTGCCACGCCCCCGATTCTGGGTGTCGGTTCAGAATGGAATTTCTGCGGTCCCCCGCCAACGCCGTCCCCCGAAAATTCGATGTGAATTCCCGGAAAGCGGACCAGCATCGTTCCGGCGAGAATCGAAAGGAGGACTGCCCCCACTATCGCGATTTCCATACTGAACTTCCCCTTTTCCTGCAGTCCAGTCGCCGCTTCGAATACTTTACTTACAGCCTCCCGGGCCCGCTCGGAACTCGTAGGTCCCGGCAGCCTCATTTTTGCTTCCGTTAGCTTTTTCCTGCTTCTTTGAGACCCAATCGAATCCCGAAGACATTGCCGACTAGTGGCGACTAGTTTTCCCCAACTTCGAATGTGTCCAGTATTGCATGCGGATGACATCTAATCACTGAATGGGAGGATTCGTCAATTTGCGCTGGCGCAGCGCAATTAGTGACCTAAGGGATGGCGCGAATCCGAAGACAGAGTTCAGCAATAAGAAACGCGCCGAATGGTACCAGCGCACTGAAGCGACCATTCGATTCTCTAACAAAGCCCGCTAGCGTGCCGCCGCCCACCACGTAAACTAGATTTAGCCACTCTTTAGACATACCCAGACTGACGGAGACCAAAGCTGCCACTCCCCGTCTTGCGAATAAAACAGCAGGGGGATAGAAGAAACGCTATCAACAGGCTGATTGACATCGATCGCGCTCAATGTCCACTTAACTATTACGGGGTGCGTTTCTGAAATCAGTTCTGCAGAACAAGCCTGACGGTTTTGTGGCGGAGGCTAGGCTATTCCTAGGCGCTAGAGATTTGATATACTTGCGCGCCAGAGGCCGAGGCCCCTATGAATTTTCCCTATATCGTTAAAGAGTTCGCCAAGCGCATTGCATTTAGAAATCGCTTCCTCGGCTGGCTGTCCCGCCCTCGTTACGGTTACAACCTGAAGCCCGGCCAACTTGCGGCCTTGGTTGATGCGCTCGACAAAACTCGCCATCTGAGTGGCGCAGTCGTAGAGATCGGTGTGGCCCGTGGCATGACGACCATCTTCTTAAAGCGCCACATGAAAGAAACCGATGACATGAGGCGCTTCATTTGCGTCGACACATTCAGTGGCTTCATTCGTGAGGACGTCGCCTATGAGCGAGAGCAGCGGGGCAAAGATCAACCGGAGCTCGGTGGCTTTGCCTACAACGATCCCGCGGTTTTTCGTCGGAATATGGGAGCGCTGGGCCTCGATCGAATCGACATTATTCAGAAGGATTGCGGGCTGCTGACAAAAGAAGACCTCGGGTCCGTATCCCTCGCGCTTCTCGACGTTGACCTATATCTTCCGACCAAACGCGCCATCGGAACAGTCTACGACGCACTGCAATCAGGCGGCATTATGATGGTTGATGACGTCACCGACGGCACCGCTTTTGACGGCGCGGCGGCCGCCTACTTTGAGTTTTGCAAGGAACGCCGCATTGACCCTTGCGTAATTGCAAACAAGGGCGGAATGCTCAAGAAGTAGGTCAATTCTGAAACGTCCGCCGCCGCTCGCGACACCTGCAAAGAACCGGCTGAGCGAAATTCAATGCGCGATACTGCCTTCTCTCGACGATGCCTAATTGTTCGCATGTGCTTTATGGATCCCAAAGCAGATCGAGCGACAAGACAGATACAACAAGGAACACCGCCTCACGGCGTAATCTTGGAACGTAAGATGCGCCGGTACAGCCACTCCAGAGCTGAAGCGGGTATCACACGCGCGGGGACGCGCATCATCGCAAACCGAGCAGCATCAATCAATGACAACAAACCCTCCTTCCTGCATGAGCGCAGAAACCTAAGCTCTGCATTCAGATAACCAAATCCGTAGCGCCTCGCCAGCATGCCGTTGCTGATACGAACGTCGACCAACACGTCAGAAATATCTTCCATGCGCCCTGCCAGCTTCATAGCACGACTGAGGGACAGACCTTAAATAGTTCTCAAGGCATCCTATCCGGTAGCGCATGACACCACGATGCTGGCTGAGGAGAGAAACCAGCGGGGCAGAGGCCGGGATTACGAAGATTTGCGGAAAAATCCCAGGTAGGTTTCTTTACCGCGATTCGCCAATTCAGCGACGAACCCATCGAAATTGCCAATCACATTAAGCGCGTATGCGAAATTGTCCGTGCTCACGTTTTCGCGGTCTGACCCACGCTCTGACCCAATTTTGCATGACAGACCAACCAAAACTGCAATACCTGTCATGGAAGCAAATTCGAATACCCTGCAACCTCAACTCAATTCCCAGTTCAGAACGATTATCGGAGCCGTTCACAAACTCTCACGTAAAGATTTTCGAGCATTCCTACGGACGCCTCCCATCCGTACAGGCGCTCAACCAAATCTCTACCTGCCCGAGCAAGTCGCTCAGCCTCTTCACGGACCCGTAAAACACTGAGTATCTTCTCGGCCATCTCCTGTGGAGTGCGAACTACGATGCCATGAATATCAGGTACAAAGTTAGGGATACCCTCGACTGCGCGTGGGTAACAAATAATTGGTACACCAGAGGCCATCGCTTCTAGTACCTTATTCTGTAAACCCGACCCCGCCCGAAGCGGGATTGCCGTCACGGCGGCTGCCGCGATCACCGAACCCATGTCGGGTACGAATCCCGTGATCTGCACAGGCCTGCCAGATGCTACTCGCCAGAGGCTCCGGGGGGGATTTGCGCCAGCCAGTACCACGGCCAGTCCCGGTTCCTTACGCCATACCAAAGGCATGACGTCCCGGATGAGATGCATCGCTGCGTCGGAGTTGGGGAAGTAGCCAAGGTTCCCGCTGAATACGACACCTGTTCGCCCTACGCTGGGCCTGTAAGGGAACTTCTCTAGATCAACTCCGTTCGGTATAACGACAGGCCTTGGTTCAGCCCTGATCGCCTCCGCGTCTCGCTCGCTTACAATCACAGTAGCCGCACAACGCTTCACAATGTCCGTCTCAAGCTCGCTCATTCGTCTGCTTTCGATGCGTGCCATCCAATTCAGCGGCGGGCGATCGCTATTCGCCCGCCTCTTCATGTTCTCCGACAATGCATCCACGAAATCGCATATCAATGGTAATCCGCGAATCCTCGATAGGGTGTCGTACATGCGTGCCAATTGCACGTGCGCTATGTCGTACTTGTTTTCTCGCATGAGCCTTGTGATCGTGTCGTTTAGATCTCGACTCTGGAAAATACCAACCTGTACAGGTAATCGAGAAGGGACCGAGAGCACCGCATTACGCACGATCGACCACCGGTGCAGAGGCACGACCTCAAGACGTCGGACAAAACGCTTGAGTTCAGCAATTTGATCGACCTGAGGCGGATCAATTGCGAGACACACTAAGTCGACGTCGTGGCCTCTCGACAGCAAGCGCAGTTGGTGGAACGCTCTAAGTTGATCCCCCTTGAGGGGAGGGTAAGGCAGGCGGCACGTTACAAAAAGAATCTTCACTCGGGGGGTGTTTTGGATTTTGTGTAAACGGGTTTTCGTTTAACGTTGCGGCATCCTATCGTCGAACTGGATAGTAAACCGGGTGAGGGCGGCTTTCCAGTCTCGAATAGGCATCGTCCATTTCTTGGCGATGTTGCGAAT
>JANMWO010000018.1:0-2995 GCA_031394025.1 Acidobacteriota bacterium | reverse complement strand
GCGAGTTTGAAGCTGTCGCCCTATATGCGGGCACCAATTGGCGATTCGTCAACAATGACATGTCCTGCCCCAATGGCGACTTCGCTTCAGCCTGCTTTGAAACCTCCGTAACCAACAATGTCAAACTATTCGGCAATAACGTGCATGATACAGGCAAGGCCACAGCATCGTCACTTTATCACGGGGTTTACTTTTCTACAGACACCAACAATATTGAAATGGGCTGGAACCAAATTTCCAATGTGCACGGTTGCCGTGGCATCCAAATCCACTCTTCCCCGCTGCAAGGCGGTGGACCGAACGACCCCACCGGGCACAATCAATACGGCATCAGCATTCACGACAACCTGATTCACGATACGCAATGTGACGGAATCATTTTCGCCACTATTGACCCTTCTAAAGGCAAAATTGAGGTGTTTAACAACATCATCTACAATGCTGGCAAAGGTCCGAAAAATCCTGAAAATGCGGGCAATTGGTCTTGCATCAACGCCCAAAGTTACACCAACACCGGACCCATTGGCAGTGGCATTGTAGACATCTACAACAACACCATGTTCAATTGCGGCACCTTTGCCAGCCCACCTTATAAGGATTCGAACAACGCCATCAGCTATTCCGGTCCCAATGGAAATGTGAAGGTGCGTCTACGCAACAATATCTTTTATCAGTCTTCCAACATTCCCTACATCGCAATCAATAAACCTACCGGTGGAATTTGTTCCAACACGGAAAACTGCGGTTTTGTTTTTGGCTCCAACAACCTTTTTTACGGAACTGGCGCGGCGCCTGGCAATCCCAACATCACCAATTCCATCAACAAAGATCCGCTGTTGGTGAACTTGTTGCAAGGTGATTTCCGTCTGCAAGGAAAGAGTCCTGCCCATAAGGCTGGCATCGATACAGGGCTTACCGTCGATCGGTTTGGCAATCCACGAGGCGGCGCTGCCGGATTTGATATAGGAGCACATCAATTTGCCGAAGCCACCGTGGCCTTGCTCAACTGCTCCCCTGCCGTCATTCTGACGCCAGGAAAGACGTCGTGTGATGTGGTGTTAGACGCCGAAGCACCTGCTGGAGGGTTGGAAGTGGCACTGGCCAGTGAAAGCAACAGCATTGTGCCCCAGGCTAACATCATCATCCCCGAAGGTGGCTCGCGCATCGCAGTTGAATTGCGTGCAACATCGGTCTCAAGCCGAATGCTAACCAATGTCACAGCCAGTTTGAACGACGTCAGCAGCACTTCTCCCGTGTGGCTTTTGCCCCCAGGCGACACTGCGCCACTGATGCTATCCGTAGCCAACGCCGCCAGCTTCATATCCGATGGAGTTAGCCCCGGCGCTATCATCACAATTTTCGGCTGGAACCTTGGACCCAAAAGTCCATCAGGTCCACTCGTCGATGGCACACCACCAGGTCCACTGGTTGCCAACACTCGCCTGCTGATGGATGGAAATCCCGCAGCATTGGTTTACGTCCAAGCTGACCAGATTACCGCTACTCTTCCCAATACTTTAGCCGGAGCAAGCAACGTGTTACTTCAAGTGGAGTTTCAAGGGCAACGATCCAATCCAATGTCGGTTCCAGTGTTGTCTACAACGCCGGGGATCTTTACCGCCAATGCTTCCGGGCTTGGGCAAGCACTCATTGTGAATCAGGATGGAACGTTGAACTCCCCTGCCCGTCCAGCTCCAAGGGGGTCACGCGTTATTTTCTACGCTTCCGGGTTGGGCCCAGCCGATGCGCTTTGGCTGCACATTGGAGCCTTGGATACACAATTGGATGTGACCACCACCAGAACCACTTTCCCTGGTTTATTTCAAATGGCAGTTCAAATTCCACAACAAGCTGACCCCGGCGATGCCGTGCCTATGGAACTGGCCGCAGGGGATCAACGTAGCCAGCCCGGCGTGACCATCGCCATTATTTAGGATCATCCAGTGCCCAGAGTCAGTGTCATTGTCCCTTCCTACAATACCGGTGCCTACTTGCAGCAAGCGCTGGATAGCGTGCTTGGCCAGACCTATGGGGATTGGGAAGTGGTGTTGGTTGACGATGGGAGCACCGACAACACAGCAGCCATTGCCGCAGCAAATGTGGATGCGTTTGGAGACAAACTGGTTTATGTTTTTCAGAACAATCGTGGTTTGCCTGCGGCCAGGAATACGGCCATCCGTCATGCTCAGGGGGAATTCATCTCAATCCTTGACGCTGACGACGTCTACGCTCCGCGGCGACTGGAAAACAGTGTAGCAGCCATGGACCGTAATCCGAAGGCTGGTTTGGTCCATTCCAGAGTTGCGCGAATCGGCATGCAAGGCGAGAATTTAGGCGAACCGCCCGTTCCGTCCGCAAACTATCTATCAGGCAATATTGCCGATTTTATCTACACCCGACGCGCCCATATTCTTTGTCCCACAGTGATGTTCCGCAAATGCTGTCTTGAAGAAGCTGGCTGGTTCGACGAAAATATGAAGGCCACCGAAGATCGTGATCTTTGGTTCCGCATTGCACAACACTATTCCATTACATATCTTGACGAAGTTCTGGCGTATTACCGAATTTCTCCCACATCGATGAGTAAGGATTGGGAACGCATGCGAAAATCGGCGCTGCACTTTATTGAAAAACACCATCGTAGTGGTGCTTGTGGAAGAATGCTGATGAATCAGGCTCTTGGGAATTTCTATCGCGAACGGGGTGACGCCGTGTTCAATACCGGCGACCTGAAACAAGCGTTAGCATTGTATATGAAGGCTGTTGCTTACTACCCCTTTAATCTTGCCAATGATTATATGTTGCTGCGGGCTTTAGGGGAGCCAGTTTTATCAATGGTCCGGTCACAGCCATTGTGATCCTATTGATTTGATGTTGTCTACTTTCCAGTTGGAGTTTTCATGCGAGTGACTTATTATGGCAGGCCTGCACCCTGATTGAAGCGGGTGGCAAAAAGATCCTGACCGACCCATGGTTAACCGAGGGTGCTTATTGC
>JANMWO010000070.1:0-3630 GCA_031394025.1 Acidobacteriota bacterium | reverse complement strand
ACCCAGAAACGCTGTTCGTGCAGGTTTACTTCAAACCTGCGCTTGGTCTTATTATTTGCATGAGAAACGCGATTTCCCGACATGGGGCGTTTTTCGGTAACTGGACATACTCGAGACATAACTTTATAAGTGTAGCGCATTGTGCCAACAGATGCACAGCGCGTTTTTCGACGGGATACAATACGGCGATGTCCTTTCCCCTGAACCGTCGCCAATTCCTTAGCTCTACCATCGCCGCGGCACTGCCTGCATCTGCCGCCAGCGCACGACCCAACATTGTATTTCTGTTACCCGATCAGCTTCGTGCCCAAGCTTTGGGCTGCATGGGGAATCCCGATGTGAAGACGCCGAATTTTGATCGGTTGGCCGCATCCGGCATCCTCTTGAAGAACACTTTTGCCAACACTCCGGTGTGTTGCCCTGCACGGGCTATTCTTCTAACGGGGAAATACGCCAGTGCCAATGGAATGATTGCCAACGATCTGCGCTTTCGCGAATCGGAAGTGACTATTGCCAAAATTTTAGGCAAGGCGGGCTATCGCACGGGTTTCATCGGCAAGTGGCATTTGGATGGGGGTCCGCGCTTGCCCGGCTTTGTCCCGCCTGGTGCGCGTCGGCAAGGGTTTGAATTCTGGGCTGCCAATGAATGTAGTCACGCGCACTTCAATACTCAGTATTTTAGAGACACGCCGGAACCAATCCCAATGAAAAAGTTTGAAGCCGAAGGCTGGGCTGATCTGGCGCTTGAATTTCTGGATGGAAAACAACCGGCTGCAAAACAACGTGACCCGAGGCCTTTCTTCGTAACCATTCAAATGGGGCCTCCGCACGATCCGTATAAAGCACCGCCAGAATATGCCCAGCTCTACGATCCGGAAAAGTTGGCCATGCGTCCGAATTACCAGCTAACGGACAGAGCGCCCAATCGTCAGGCCATTGCCGAATACTACGGTATGGTCACGGCAGTAGACCATCAACTTGGCCGGATAATGGGCAAGTTAGAGGAACTGGGCTTGGCCAACAACACCATTTTCCTGGTCTGTTCTGATCATGGCGACATGCTCGGTTCGCAAGGGGAACGCTTGAAGCGCAAGCCTTGGGAAGAAAGCATTCGGGTGCCCGGCATGATTCGTTGGCCCGCACAAATAAAGCCTGCCCAACAGAGCGAAATGCTTTTCAGCCATGTGGACATTGCTCCCACTTTGCTGGGCATGTGCGGCGTTCCGGTGCCTTCATCCATGCAGGGTCGCAATTTAGCAAACGCGATTACCACTGGAAAAGGAGCCACACCGGAATCAGTTTACTTCCAAATCTTCGGACCATACCAGGGTGACGATACCCCCCAAGGTTGGCGTGGTGTGCGCACCGCCAAACACATGTATGCCCGGTTTGAAGATAAGCCCTGGGTGCTTTACGATATCGAAGCCGATCCTTACGAACTGAAAAATCTTGCCGATGATCCGGCTGCAAAACCCATTCGCCAACAAATGGAAAAGTATTTGCAGCATTGGATGAAATCTACCGGCGATTCGTGGTCCAAAAATTGGAATCATCTGGTGGAAGACAGCGGGCACCTGTACAAACAGGGGACATTCCACACCGTGGACGAGTATCTTAGTTGGGCAGCGAAGAACGGCGTGAAGGTACTAAGACGATAAGGTAGGACGATTCAAGGTGCGAAAGTAAGCCTGTTTCCGTACTCCTTGTTTATCTTCACTTTGCCGATCAGAAGGAATGAGCTGGTTACGATCGTTTGTCCGCTTCTATTTCGGCTTGCAGGCACTATCTCTTTTGGTAGTCCTGCCTTTGGTTTTCGTGATTGCCAGCAAAATGGAATCCGATCCTAGCCTTCCGCCACTTCCAGACAAAAGCTTCGGAATTACGGTACTGCTTGTAATGGGAGTGCTACAAGTTTTTGTGGTCTGCGGCGTCCCAGGTTGGGCTTGGTGGGCTCTGCGCAAAGGGAAACCCTCAGCCCGACGTTGGGCCCTTGCTGCCAGTATCTTGAGCCTCTGCATTGGCGTTGGTTCAGAAATCATAATGTGGAATCGCGAAGGGCATAGCTGGATACTTAGATTCGACTTGATTGTTGGAATCTTGGGGATTGTGGCATTTTGGAGCAAATCTACTGCCCCCGATGCAGCCCAACCCAAAGTCCAACGGATTGCCGGCGACGGGACTAGCGCCCTCACCGAAAACGTTGCTGTGGCATTTGGTTGGATGGCTTACTTTGCCGGAATGTACTTTTGGCGTCAGTGGGGAAGTCAACAGGGGTTGCCGGATGTTGGGATGATGATGGAATTACTTCAGTTGCAGGTGGCAGAACTGATTGTAGTGGGCGGTCATGAAGCCGGCCATGTGCTGGGTGGATGGCATGGCGGAATGCTGTTGTACGGGCTGCACATTGGCCCATTTCATGCAAAATTAAGTGGCGGAAAGTGGACCTTCTTCTTTCGAGTGAAAGACTGGCTTGGCGGCAGTGCCTCCATGGTTTCACCCAACCTGGAAAAGTTACGGGAACGAACTGCAGTCATGATTCTGGGGGGCCCGGTGGCTTCTTTGGTGCTTGGACTGGCCGCTTGGTTGGCCACTTTGGTGGTGGCTCGCACTTCCTTCAAGTCCCTGTGGATTGGCTGCGCCATGCTATCGGTGATCTCCATTTTAGCTTTTGTGGTGAATATGATTCCGCAAAAGCCCGGCAGTCACTATTCTGACGGTGCCAGATTTTATCAATTGATCAGGAAGGGGCCTTGGGCGCAGGTGAACATGGCTATGGGCATGGTGGCTTCTTCCTTAGCAACCAAGCTTCGACCACGGGATTGGGATATTTGCATTATTCAAAGTGCAGCCGATTTCATTACCAGTGGGGAAATGGCGGTGACTCTGCGTTGGTTTGCCGCAATGCATCATTTAGATAACGGCGATCTGCCCCAAGCCACGATTCAGGCACAAGCGGCCCAGGCTATGTTTGAAGCAGGGAATGGAGTGCAGCTAAATGGTTTCCTCACTGAGTTTGTTTTCTACAGTGCCGTCTACTGTCAGGATCAGGAGACCGCCGAACGTTGGTGGTCCAAAGTGGAAGCGACGCCTAAAATGAAAAAGGATGAGGAGTTTTATCTGGCTCAAGCGTCCATCCTGTGGTTGCGAGGTGAACTCTTAGATGCGTGGGACGCTTGGGATACAGGCTTTGCACTAGCCATCAAATTACCTTCTTGCGGCGCTTACGACTTCACTCGTCAATCCTATGAAGTGCTGCGAGTGGCTTTGAATTTAGACCGCAGAACGAATACGAATGCCCCGGTTCAGCAATTGGAGTTAGCTTAATCCGAATCCCGAAGTTGGGCGGATAGACATAGCTACCGGCTTTGCCTTTTCAGATGTTGAGAATATTATAGAGCGGCAACATTCAGATTTACAGATGGACACGCCGGGATGCTCAGTGTCGGATAGTTTATCCAAGCACTCGAAGGTGTGAAAAAAGCCCGCTGGGCTGGATTGGCAGGCTGAATATCTAATGCCACATAGTTTTCCTGTAGAGTCTCCAACCTTCGTTGGGATAACCTGTGGCGCCCTGGCCTAAATTGTTGTTATCAGCGTGCATCGGCGTCCATCTGCGGCCCAGATAAATAG
>JANMWO010000680.1:0-1703 GCA_031394025.1 Acidobacteriota bacterium | reverse complement strand
CGCTTCACCACCTCCGCGATGCGCTTGTCCGAAAGCAGGCAAGCCCATTAACGCGATCAGGGTGGTCAGAAGACAAGTAATAATACGGCGACGGAATCGGACCTGTAAGGGTACTGTTAGCCCGGCTTCGACGCGGAAGTTGTTATCCATTCGTTAGTTTCCTCCAAAGTTCGGCCCACTGGTTAGGAGCCAAGGTAATACGCTATCAAGTTAATGTAACAGTAATCAATAATTGCCGCACTACCGAATCACCAAGCGCTCTATTTTGGGAAATTTTATGATACTATCCTGAAAGAAAAGGTTCATCATTCGTATCTCGAAATGCTTCGCATCTCTCATGATCAAATGAACGTATTTCGGTCCGCCCTTGTGTTGGATCTAGAAAACCGTCTTTTCAAACACGCTTGTTCCAGCTATCCTGAACCCTTCCATGCATTCGGCCCCCAATGCTTCCGCACTCTTGTTCAGTTGGCCATGCAGAAGGCTTCTTTTTACCAGATTGTTTCTGAAGCAGGCCATCGGCTTATTTTTCGCCTTATTTTGGAATGCGGCGTAGATTTCGATTTTGATCCTGTGCTGGGCTGGGCGGGTCCCATTCTTGCGGCGCAATCCGGGGAGTTTCAACGCATCACCCAATTGGCATCTGCCGCCGATGAGTACTCGTCGAAGACTGCCTCTTCACTTCAAGAAGCCACGCTAAACTTTGCAAAGTTTCGCACTGCGTGGCCGGGTCGTCCATCGCCGGAAAAGTATTTAAAAGAGCTTCGTGCTTGTTGCACCACACTCTTTCCAGCAAAGGCTGAACTGGTTCCTGATGCTACTTGGCCCTTGTTGATTACAACAGCCACAGAAGCTGCTTCGGAACATGGTTGGCGTACGCGTACGGCACATGCTGTGCTTTTTGGTCTTTACTTTCTGGCTGGCTCTGGATTCCTTTTGGATCCGCGCTTCGCTTTCGTGCCCGCTATAACAATTGAGCCACCAACTGATGCTGGCGAGGTCCTGCATCAAATAGTAATCAGTAATTTTGAGCGCTGGTATGCGCGAAGTGAGTAAATATGTCCTGGTTTGACACCCCTCCCTCTTCTGATGCCGGCGTGCCTGAGTCTGGCGGCGTGTCCCGAGATCCCACGGCACCGGTGGTTGCTTGCAGGTGCGCCTCCTCGTTGAGAATTATTGGATGCCATGCCGTAGGCGTCAACGGAACCATCCGACTGCAAGCGGAAACAGACTGTAGCGGAGGAACCTTTCACTGGACTAGCTCCAGCACTAGAGTCACTTTAACCAACGTCGATAGCAGCAACCTTCACATTCAAGCAGGTGCCCAACCCAGTACAGGCCGCGATGCGGAAACGATCACCGTGCAATGGACCGGCTATGATTGCAGTCCACTCTCGGCATCGATCAACATCACCGTGGTGTGTGTTGTATTCTCTGAATCCGCAGCTCAGACTTACGGGTATGACGATTTTGATACGCCCCCAGATCATACAGATGACCACGTATCGGTAAAAAAACTTGCTGCCACGGTGGTGCACGTAGTGGTTACAGGTGGGCTGAATGGGAATGAATTGCGGTTTGCCGCTTCTGATGCCGCCAAAGCGACGGTTGACCCGGCACCTGCACAAGCCGCTTTCGACCTGACCATTCACGGCCTATACCAGAACAAGGCGGAAACTAACTTAGTGGTCAGCAATGTCTGT
>JANMWO010000627.1:0-7246 GCA_031394025.1 Acidobacteriota bacterium | reverse complement strand
CCAAGGCAATCGCCGCCGGCTTGATCCCCATCTGAAGCTGCGTTTGGATCATTGTTCGCTCTTCAATACTCAACTGATTGTAGATTTTTCCCATGCAACATTCTCTCCGAGTAATGTTGCACTTGGTTTTTGAGCGCGCCGAGTCTTGTACGTGCTGGCCTGATGGCCCTGCGGCACTATCCGGTGTTCAAGGGGATTGCGATCGGGTCAGTGCGGCCGGTGTGGCGCAAAAGCGGTCGTAACGGAATGCACAACTGGCGCATCTAAACGTACCGCGCGATCAAGTCTAGCCATCTGATCTCGAATTTGCGACTGCGCTACTGATTGCCATCTAACTCCGCCCCCTTGTGAGTATGGGCCGTCGCGTTAGTCACAATACGAATATCCGCCCGGTCGCCGGGGCACAGGCGCTCCCGTATCGGCGATGCTCTGCTCCACGGCTCGACACACATTGATAACGCCGGTTCCCCCGTAAATATTTGCCACCGTGGAAGGAGTGGGGGAAGGCGTCAGTCCTAACTCGGTGGTTTTTAAATTAGTTATATCAGCCGTTGCTCTAAGAATTTCTTTAATTCGAAATACGCCGAGCGCTGGATTGGCGGTCAACATTAGCGCAATTGCGGCCGACACTGTAGGCGTCGCAGATGATGTTCCTCCGAAAGTGCAAACGGCGGTTTCTCGATCTGGACATCTCGCACCAGGAACGGGTGTATTGAGAAGTGGTGGGGCGGACGAGAGACAATACTTATTAATCGTCGGCGCATTGTGGCCAATGGCATAGACTGTCACTCCTCCCCAATCTGAGGCCTTTTCCCAACAGCTTTTCGTTGCCAGTCTAAGTTCGGTAGTCGATAAGACATTTTCTGCAGTGATATTTCCGACGGACACCACGTAATCGTCCCTTGCGAACCCACCAGCCCCGTCTGCAGTGTCCGAGATATCGAATCCGTGATTCGGCGCAGCATAGACAAGTATCGCGCGATGGTTTAGCGCTAGGTTCTTGAAAACGGAGTGCAAGACGGGAGGAGGACCTCCATTCCAAAGGACTTGGCGGGCATTATTTGAAACATTGATCACCCGCGCTGGAATCAATACTCGTCGCGCACACCCCCCCGACGGGGAGCACAGGACCTCTCCGACCATCCAGCGCAGTACCTGTACATATAAGGATTGAGGTACTGCAATACCACCGCCAATTTTCGCAATGACAGAAAAAAATAAAGGTCCGGGCGATATCCCTGCTACATCGCGGCGGTTATTGGCACATGCTGTCGCGATGCCGAAGACGCCAATCCCATGCAGATCGGCATCCGATTCCGAAAAACAAGTATCTGGTGCGCAACCGCCAGTTGCCCCCCCGGAACACCTAGGCAGAAGACAATTTTCGGTTATGTTTGCGGTATCGACATAGGATTTAACGGAACCGCAGCCCATATCTGCCACTTCCATATTGATCCCGGTGTCGAGGAATCCGAGAACAATGTTTGAGCTCATTGGGCGGAAATGTCCTGTCCATTTCGATAGCAGTTCCCACGCCTGTCGCACTTTCTGGATCGTATGCGGCCCGACATTCATAGGTGTCGGCACTCCTGTCTGCAATTGGTAAGTCGCATAATTTGGATCGTTTGGCCATAGGATAGGCAAAGGGAACGCGCTCTGGTGTATTTCAAATATCAAATCAGGTTCACCTATCTCCAAGAGACCGTCAGCAAATGCTTTTTCTATTACACATAAATTAGCTCTAAAATCGTCGCCACCGAATTCGATCCAATGGATACTGTTTTCGAACGTTTCAAGAATGCGTCCATTGACATCAGAAGACTTAATCCAGTCCTCTTCTTGCTTTTTAGTTACCTCTTGCGAAAATTTAATGAAGAAGCGGCGGTCGAAGGACTGAAAACCACCATGCCCAACATCGATTGCAACCCCCACCCTAACGTCAGCCGCCGTAAATTTTGTTTGAAGCGCCTTCCGAAGCAACGCCACCGTCTTTGGCCAGTTAACATCTATTCCCGAAGTAGCCGTTAAAAACACGTTCCCTTCGGCAGGGAATCGCCATGAAATATGCTCGGGATGAGGAAATTCAACCTTTAGATCTAGATGGAGATCTTGAAACTCTTTACTAAGAAGATATTGAAAAACACTTTCTCGGCTTGGAACGCTATACCCGAAAACAATAGCCTGAAAATTCTCCAAAGCTTGGAATGGAACGATGCTGTCCCCAACGCGAAAAAAGTCCTTCGATTCTTGCGAAGAGACATAGATTGTCAGTTCCCGACGCCCGCCACGAATTTCGACTTTGCTGTTGCGCGTTGAATAGCCTTCCGCCTCTGCCTTGAGCGTGTACCAACCGGTAGGGACGCTCGCTACATACTTCCCATCAAAACTTGCCAGCGGGAATGTCTCCGTTTCTGAAATCAGGCTCACTTTTGCTGGAATGTGGCGTCCCGGCGCCCCAATCTGCAAAACATCAACCGAAACTACAGTGAGTGCAAATCCCATGCTCTTGGAGTCATTGTCGAGTCCAGTGATAATAGGAATAACGGGATTAAAAGCTGAATTACACGTCGGCTGGTCATTTGCGATGGCCACCCTAGCGTGGAGCAGCGTTGCTAAAAGTACGAATAATAGATGGTGGAATCGCATGTAGCGCCTTTCTGCTTCCAAATGGGTATTCCCTCTAATTCAACCGACACCTTTCGAAGTCTGACTGCCTTTCTAATTCCGTTCATTTGGCATTTAATGGGCGTCGTGATCAGAGACTATCAAGTGCAACCCGGATACTTAACCGTGGAGCAAAACTTAGGTGAGGTACCACATAGATAGGGTTTATCCGCGGGGCATGGACTTTGAATTTCTGGAAGTATAGAGACCGGCACAATCCTGCACTGCGCGTTCATTAAATCCTCACCGTAGAGCATATTGTCTTGAGCATCATAATAGAGCGCGTATCCCATCCCTGACGTCTTTCTCTCCTTGCTTAGGTCGGGGATGTTCCTATCGCATTTTTCGCACAGCGCTCCGCTACTCGGAGCAACTGCCCCAGTAGCTGACGGTATTGCGCGATCATAGTATTTACTGGGAAAGCAGCCCGACGTGGAAAGTCCGAGCAATATGTAAAGTGTTAGTCTAAGAATTGAATATTTTCTCGACGTCGTATCTCTCGACGAGTGAAGTGCGCGTAACGAACGGTCCTGCTGTTGGCAGAAATATCCTGAAGCGTTGCAGTTGATTGTTTGCATGGTGTAGATCTCCTTTGGTTAAGAGCGTTCACGGTCAAAATGCAAGTGAAACCCGTACAAATACCTGCCTATCCATTGCTACGCGAGTGGTGTCTGGTTCTGTCGACTGAAATCGAAATTTTTCCGCGAAAGCGTTGCGAACCCCAGCGCTCAGCGTGCCCGTCCGGCGCGGCAACCGATAGTCAATCAAAAAATCCGTAACCCAAAATGATTCACGCCCATCGAAAATGGTCTGGCTGACATCAAAGAATTGCCCTTTTTGATCAACGTAGGTGGCGGTCAACACCGAAGAAAAGCCCGCAGCGGCGAACCAACGCAAGGACAGCGGGTAGTACCATGTGTCCACGACAATGAAACCCAAGGAATCGCTACGAAATGGTCTTTCAAATCTTTCCCATCGAGCTTCAGCGGTTACAAGGACCGATCGGGTTGGCGCCCAACTGAGATACGCGCCACCTTCCTTCTCGGTCCACTGGTCGAAATCACGTTGATTGGTAGGTAGGTCAATAATTATAGGACTAGATATATAGCGTTTTCCTAATGAGGCGCCGGTAAACAAGTAATTGCTAAAACGATGATCGACGGAAACGGCAGTACGTCGCGCAGTGGCGCCTTCACGATCATCATAGAACTGGGCGAAGCCCGCCACCTGAGTGGGCTCTAGTCCTTGATCAGTCATGAAGTGCCGGTGAAGAGTTCTTACATTGGCGATTCGGACAGTTGTCGATTCGGTAGGTAACCACAACAACCCAAATTTCGGGTTTGTTCTTTGCAAGTCTCCAGTTTCTTGAGATCTAAGATGGTCAAAACTTAGTCCTACCTGCACCGACATTTTTAACGGTGGCAAGGGCACAGACGCGTACGTGTATGCATTAAAGTGAAATGGCCGAAAAATGGTGGGCGGTCCGATGACTAATCCACCGTCGGTTTTTTCGGCGTCAAAATAATTGACTCCCGATACCAATCGCGCCGAGGGCGTCGCTAAGACATGGGCAATCTCTACCCTATCGCCGACACCTCTTTGAGTCAAAATGGGGTCAAAACCTGGTGCTGTGAGGGCGTCATAGCGGAGTGAGTGATAAGCAGATAACAATACTTCAGAATTGGTAGACGTTTTGGCACGAATACCAAGTCGATATATTTCGACTTGAGTCTGGAATCTCGACAAATCATCAAAAGTTGGATCGAAGGCGACTCGAAGGTCACCGTTCGTCTGGTCGAGGCGGCTTGCTTCGATCTGGGCACTCACGCTTTCGTTCAGTCGAACCTGAAGGAACGCGTCGTCAATAGTCTTATGACGATCATTATTGGCGCGAAATCCCATCGAATTGAATCGGGATTGACTTGCCCCAAAGGAAGCTACCCCAACAAGCCCGCTAATGATCTCCTGATCACCACGAGTGTCATCGTTACCTTTAAGCCCGTAAAGTTGGAGGTGCAATCCATCACGCTCGAATAGAGGGTTATATTCGTTTAATCCCCCAGTGCTGATACCAGAACTTCTGAGAGGAAGAAGATCGTCGTTCGCAAGCTGCGGCTGCAGCGGTACGCTGCCGAGGGGTTGGTGTAGCTGGGCCTGAAGCAGTTCACTGGCACGATTGATCTCTTGGCGCGGTAGCAGGGCGTATGTATCAGCGAGGAACCGATGCGCAGAATAATTGGCCGGATCTGCTGCCAGGGATTTCGCAGCCTCGGCCAGCGCAGCTTCAGAAAGCCCGAGGCTCTGATATGTCCTCGCTAAGCTTGCGCTTCTTGCGGCCCGGTCTTCGTCAAGGACCAACCTTGATCTGTACACCGCTCTGTTGTCATTGAGCTCGATGGATTTTTGAAGGTCTTCCAATGCGCCGATCGGCTGATTCTGTGTCTGCTTCAAAATTGCATCATAAAACCAGGGAGTCGGATCCCTTGGATCCATTTGCTTCGCAATCCCAAACTGTGTTTCAGCAAGTTTGTCACGTTCCTTTTTGTTCTCCTCGTAGTACGCCTTCCCAATATAACTGCGGACAAGCGAATTCGTCGGATCTAGAGCAACTGCGATTTCTATCTGCTCCCGTCCATCGACGAAATTCCCCTTTCGGATAATGGCCAATCCCAAACCCAGCCGAGGAAGAGGATCGGTCGAGTCCAGTTCGATTGCGTGTTCGAAATCCTCGCGCGCCTCTTTCACATTGATCTGTGCAAGATGAACGAAGCCGAGGATCATGTGCGCGCGGCTCTCTGAAGGATTGGCGGCGACCGCCTGTTTCGCGGTCTTTTCCGCTTCCCGGGTCCAGCCAAGGGACAATTGCAGTTCTGCAACGCGTGCGAGCGCGAGCGCGCTCGATGGCGTCAATTCTGTCGCGCGCTGGGCGCTACTAAGCGCCGCTTCGAGTTTGAAGTCGGCTTGCTGCGCATACGAAAGAGCCAACCAGGCCGGGGCAGAATTGGGTGACGCATCGACAGAGTCCTTCGCCAAACGCAAAGCTTCCACCTTGTCGTTCTTGACCAGGCTGATGATGGACGACAATGCTTTAGCATCGCTGCTGGCAGGCGCACCGGAAAGCGCGTCTACCATGTGGGCCTGAGCTTCATCAGCCCGTCCTGCACGAAGGAATTGCTCGGCTTGTGCGATCAAGCACGAGGCGCGATTGTCCACTGGAACCGTACGGCAATCCTCCGGCACCACCGTGCCCGCGGGTGTGAGCGGAGGGTAGTAGAGCGTCCATTGCACGGCATCGGCGGGCTTGATCAGAACCTTTATGCCGGGGGGCGTATCGCTTCCGACTGTCAACGTCTGACCGCTAACCACGGACTGGGACGGAAATGAGCTTGCGCCGCTGCTGGACGCGAGTACTTTCCCTTCGATCACGGACAGGTCCGTGGTCTCGCAGCGCAGGGCGACCAGGAATTCCGTGCCTTCAACCGCCGCATCAAAGTGCGGCGTCCTGACTCTGAACTTTTTCGGGAAGCGCGTGACGAAATAGCCAGCACCGCAGGCGTGGTCGCCGGCGGAGACGGGCATGACGTCATTCTGGATAAACTCGAACACGGGTTCGTCGGGATTCGCGCCTATGACGATAGTCGTGGACTGGTCGATTCGAACCAGCGTTTCGGGCTGGACGAAGAGGGCGGCACGGCTTTGGGCTCCTGTGCGCAAGCGGTCTCCCGGGCAAAGCGTCGTATCCAGCCACGATATTGTCGCCCACGCCGCGGCCGAACCGGAGCGACGGACTTCGATTGTTCCCTGGATCGAGACGACGCGGGCAATAGGCGACCGGCAGGCGACGGAATCGTCTGCGGCGATGGCGGGTGACCCGCTCATGGTTGTAAAGACAAGGAAGAACAGCGGCAGGCCGGAAGATAGTCTCCGGTAGACCCCCTGCAGCGCGATCCTTGCGACCTTTCCCATCCTTAACCCCTCCAATGCCAACGGGTTAAAAACTCAGGTTCTATGATCGACTGCTGATGTGAACGATAGACGCTTGCTCATGGGAGTGCAATTGTTTACTCGTCAAAAGAAATGACGAATGGGTCATTAACCTGTCGTCAGAGGGACCTTTAGTCTACGGCAACGACATTACCGATCGCATACGTACCGGCCTGAAGTCGCCTTACATAGAAGTCGACGGGGCCATCGGCGGGATGGCGTAACTGGATGCCCTGAAATGCGGCGAGCGCTAGCTCCTTTTCGCCAGATTCAAGCAAGGCTAGCGCGATGGCAAACTCGGAAACCAGGTTTTGCTCCAGGTCGGTTGCCAGTTCCGCCTTTTGGATCAGTTCGACGATACGTTCGGTCGTTTTTCGGCCACGCAATTGAAACACCCCGAGGTCCCGAGTCAGGAATCCGTCGACGCCGGCAACCAGCGACTGGGATACGAGGATCCGGGTACCGAGCTTCTTGTTCAGGTCCTGGATGCGGTTGGAGGTGTTCACGGTATCGCCCACCGCCCGATACTCGTAGTGAGCGCGGGCGCCGACGGTGCCCAGGGTGACCTTCCCCCAATTCGCACCGAAGCGGGTCGACA
>JANMWO010000545.1:0-20724 GCA_031394025.1 Acidobacteriota bacterium | reverse complement strand
CATCTGGCTGGATAGTCCAGAGAGCACTGCTGTATCCACGCGAATGCCGGTGCGTTCCATACGAGCTAGCACCGGGGACACGGGCAGATCTATTTCCTGGTAAGCAGTCTGTCCACCTTCGGCTGTTACTCTCGGCTCAAGCTTGGCTGCTAATTTCCAAATTAAATCAGCTTTGGCGGCGGCACCAGGAAGCGGTTTTTCTCCAAAATGGGTCTCTGATAAGCTCTCCAAACGGCAACCACCTGGATCTGCATTCAGCAAAAATGCTTCCAATTCCACATCGCGCAGAATCCCTTTGGCGTTCGGGTATTCGCGATAAATGTCTTTGGCGTTATGAACGATTTTGGAGATCTTCGCGTCCATCAGTAAGCCGGCGGCCAATTCGCGCGGACCACTGACCGCCCTGCCTTCCACGGCAACACCCATTGACGATTCAGCTTCGCTCATGGCCAATGCCACCGGTCCAAGGCCCACAAAATCAGCCAGTTGTTGAGCAGTTTCAATGGAACCAAATTCAGCCACTCGCACCACGGCTGGGGTCGATTTTTCAAACTCTTTCAGAAAAGTGAAAAATTCCATTTCTCTATAAATTTCGCGCAGGGCATCGGCGTCTGGCGGGGTAAGGGCCAATTCGTCCAGCGGACAATCCACTGGAGCGGAAGTGTCCACGGTGGCCAGCCGTTTACTCAAAAGAATCTGTTCGCGATTGTTTTGCAGGCTCTCCCGATAGGTACGTTTCTCCACTTCGGCGGCGTGTTCCAGCGCTGCTTCAACTGAACCGAAGCGAAGGATCAAATCTTTGGCACCTTTTTCGCCAATGCCTGGAGCTCCGGGAATATTATCCACGGCATCACCCTTCAAAGCCAACAGATCGGCCACTTGGGAGGGCGCAACTCCAAGAAACTCCTTCACCTGTTCCGGCCCATACAGGGCGTCGTCCTTGGCCGGGTTGAGCATGGTGATTTGGTCCGTCACCAACTGCATTAAATCTTTATCGGAAGTGACAATGACCACTTCAAAACCTTTCGCGGCGTAGCGTTGGGCCAGGCCGCCAATCACATCGTCAGCCTCGAAACCGGGGAACTCGAGGACAGGAATTTTCATGGCTTCGAGCAAGCGGCGGACCAGGGGGATTTGCTGAAGAAGGTCGGGTGGAGTTTCGGTGCGGTTGGCCTTATACGCGGCGAATTCCTGTTCCCGAAAGGTGGGTCCGGTGCTCTCGAAAACTGCTGCCAGGTAATCCGGCTTATGAGCGGTCATCAGCTTGCGCACCATGTTGTGGAAGATGAAGACAGCTTCGGTGGGAATTCCTTTTGAGGTCCTCATGGACGGCGCACCTGTGCGGGCTCTTGCATGGTAGGCACGGAAGATGTAGCCAAACGAATCAATCAAAAATAGCCGGGGCATTCTGAATCAGGATAGCGTAGTGGACTGTGCGGACTGCAAATATGCCAGCGGCAATTGTTTTTATGGTGCCTTAAGAAGCAGATTTAGTTCGCCGAGTGGCTTTCGATGGGGCTAGGCGCAGACCGGTAAAGAGCGTGTGGCAATGGTGACGGGCCAGATGGATGATGTCGCTGTGATTGCCTAAATGACCAGCCATCCCGAGTGTCGCCAAGCCATGGACGCCTGCCCAGATCACCTGTGCCAGACGTGCTGGATCTTCGGCGATAATGCGGCCTGCGCGCTGCTCTGCGGCAATGGTGTTGACCAGGACAGCGAAGGCTCCGTCCGCCTCAAGAGCTAAATCAGGACAGTCTCCCCAGGTGCAAATCGCATCGGAAAACATGGTTTTGTAGTGCGATTGATTGGCCATGGCGAAATTAACGTAGGCCACGCCCATCTCCTCCAGGGGGTCCTTTTTGTTTATGCTGGCCTGATCTACAGCGGATTGAAGCGTCTGATGAAAGATGCGAAATCCTTCCAGCGCCAAGCGGGCAAGCAGGGCAGATTTGTCCTTGAAATGTCGATACAAAGCAGTTCGGGAAACACCGAGGCGCAGGCCTACGTCGCGAAGGGTCAATGAGTCAACCCCATTTTTACGAATTATTTGGAGTGCTGCTTCGACGAGCGCGCCTTGCAGGTCCGGGTGATGGTAGGTCCCTTTGGGTTTACGCTTTAATTTAACTGCCACAAATCCAGTTTAGAAGAAAGTGTTGACACTGTCAACATTTTTTCGGTAAGATGATGTTGACGGTGACAACATGAAAACACTTTGGGAAACAAACAAGCCTTTAACAGCGGTCGGCATTTTAATGCTGCCGGTCTTTATTCTGTCCTTACTGGGAATCGTGTTTGACCAACGCCTGTTATTGGGTGCGCCAGTTTGGTTGAAGCCCACGAAATTTGCAATTTCAATTATTGCCTACTCGTTGACGCTGGCCTGGATATTTCGATACTTGCCGGAATGGCGGCGACTGAGATCGATCACAGGATGGCTGACGGCGCTGACCATGGTGGTGGAGATTGTGATCATCGTGGGCCAGGCTGTGCGCGGTACAACCAGCCACTTCAATACAGGAACTCCAATGGACACAGCCTTATTTTCGATTATGGGGGTGGCCATTTTGATTGCCTGGTGTGCCTCCCTGGCCATCGCCGTGGCACTGTTTCGGCAGCAGTTTCGTGATCGGGTAATGGGCTGGGCGCTGCGGTTGGGAATGTTGATCACTGTGGTGGGTTCGGCAACCGGTGGTTTAATGGTGACGCCCACCAGCGCACAACTTGCGGCAGCGCGGGTAACGCATAGCTTGCCGGTAGCGGGCGCGCACTCTGTCGGCGGTCCCGATGGTGGTCCGGGCATTCCCTTCACCGGATGGAACAGGGAGCATGGCGATTTGCGTGTACCGCACTTCTTTGGTCTACATGCCATGCAGATCCTGCCATTGCTCGCCTGGTTGCTGAAACCAAATCGTCCAAGCTTGATGGTTGGATTGGCGGCAGTTTATGCTGTTGTGTATCTGGCTTTGCTGGCGCAAGCGATGGCGGGAATTCCTTTGTTAGGAGGTGCGTGATGAGCCCTCAGAAGATATTTGCAATTTGCAATCTGGTAGCCATGGGTGGCTGGACGCTACTGATATTTACGCCGAGGAAACATTGGGTGTCCACTGTATTGGCGGGTCGTGTGATTCCATTGCTCCTAGCCACTGTCTACCTTTGCCTGCTGGTGGCCCATTGGGGTGAGAGTGCTAGGGGATTCGGCTCTTTAAAGGAAGTGGCGTCCTTGTTCGCCAACCAGTGGATGCTGCTAGCGGGATGGGTCCACTATTTAGCGTTTGATTTATTTGTAGGAGCATGGGAGGTGCAGGACGCCGCCAAGAACGCAGTTTCCCATTTGTTGGTGATTCCGTGTCTTTTGTTAACGTTTTTGTTTGGACCGATTGGATTGTTAAGTTACTTTGCCGTGCGCACCGTGGTGTTGCGGGGGCGGGGTGGGTAGGTGAGAAGCAATGGCAAATCAAATTTTCCACAGAGGTTAACGAACCACACTCTTTCCGCCCAAGTGTGGCGAAAAAGTCACAGTGAAGCAGATCTAAGTATATTATAAAGAGTTGCTTACCAAATTTCATATTTCTCTGCTACACTGACGTTTTCGATCCAAGCGGAGGAACATATTTGCGATTTGAAACAACGATTCAGCGCCCCGTGGAAGCGTCTGGCGTGGGTTTGCATCATGGTGTAAAGGTTTCAATTCGTATCCTGCCAGCCCCTCCGGGTGTGGGCATTGTTTTTGTCCGCACCGATCTTTCTAACTTTGAGATCCCGGCAAGTTGGCGTCATGTGGCTCGAGTCAGTTATGCCACCAGCCTGATGCGCCAAGGTGTTTTGATTTCCACTACGGAACATTTGCTGAGCGTTCTTTATTCCATGGGCGTGGATAACGCTTACATTGAAATCGACAATTTGGAAGTGCCGATTCTGGACGGATCGGGTGAACCCTTCGTCAAATTAATTCAGCAAGCGGGACTCAAAACGTATCGCCGACGTCGCCGATTCATGCGCATTCGACGTCCGGTGACGGTAAAGGCAAGCGATAAAGCTATTTCCATCTTCCCTTCTGAAAAGTTCGAGCTCACCTGCAATATTTTCTTTGATCATCCGCTGGTTGGCCATCAACGGATGCAGTGCGAATTGACACCGGAATTCTACGCATCGGAAATTGCCCCGGCGCGCACTTTTGGTTTTAATCACGAACTGGACGCCATGCGCAACATGGGCTTGATTCGTGGAGCATCGTTAGAAAACGCTGTCTGTTTTGACCCAACCACTGTTATGAACCCTGGCGGGCTCCGCTTTCCTGATGAATGCTGTCGACACAAAGTGTTGGATCTGATTGGGGATTTGGCGCTGATCGGCAAGTCTTTGATTGGCCACGTGGTGGCGGAACGGGCTGGGCACGCGATGCATGCGGCACTGGTTGCCCGCATTATGCAGGACCCCTCGCTGTACGAAATTGTCACCTACGAACAATTGGAACTGAGCACGCAGCATGCTTTAGCGGGCTGATTTGTTGCGTCACATCCCTAACATTCTGACCGTTCTGCGGATCCTGTCGGTGCCGTGCATTGTGCTGCTTCTCGACACGCCCTGGGCCTTCCGTATTTTCTTTGTCGCCGGTTGGAGCGACATTATCGACGGCTACCTGGCTCGCCGCTTTCAATGGCAATCGAAATTAGGTGGATACCTGGATCCGATTGCGGACAAGCTGATGATGACCTCGCTGTACATTGCATTGACTATGCGGGGAGTCTTGCCACCTTGGCTTACCTTCATTGTGTTGGGACGTGATGTCGCTATTGCGTTGGGTGGCTTGGTTCTGATGCAGTTCACCACACTGCGCGACTTCCCACCCACCTGGCCTGGGAAGCTCAGCACCTTTTGTCAGGGGATGACGCTGCTTGCGGCAATGGCCGGATACACGCATCCTTATTTTTGGTACATCACCGCCGCGTTCGCAGTGGGCAGTGGGTTGCAGTATGGGTGGCTTCGCGTGCGGGATATTGGGCAGGTATAATCAAAGCGATGGCATTCGTAACCCATATTGGTAGTCTTATCGAAAGCCGAGCAGGAGTTCATGGTAGTCGGCCTTGCGTTGCTGGCACCAGCGTTTCTGTGCGTCGCATTGCCCAATGGCACAACATGGGTCTTGTCCCAGAAGAAATCGCCCAAAAATTTGGCCACCTTTCCTTGGCCCAGGTCCATGCGGCTTTGGCTCACTATCACGCTAACCAAGCGGAGTTGGACTCAGATATGGAAGCCGAGGCCCGCGAGGCAGTAGCCCTTGAGCGAAGCCATCGTTGATCCCAAGCCCAGACCCACAGCAAACCACTTACAGCCGATGTAGACTTGTTGCATGCACGGAAGCAATCCTCGCCGATTCTGGTCTCGTCGTGAATTTCTGTTTGAAGCCGTTGGGGGCATCAGCGGATTGGGTCTGGCCTCTATCCTGGCTGAGCAAGGCTTGCTTGCTGGGACTTCGCCCTATGCTGCCAAACCATCCCACTTTCAGCCTCGCGCTAAGCGGGTGATTTCACTGTTCATGTCCGGTGGGGTCAGCCAGATGGATACGTTTGATCCTAAGCCGATGCTTACCAAGTACGCCGGGCAGCCGTTGGAAGGCAAAGGCGACGTGATCGTTCGGCAAGGACATCCAGGGCCTTTGATGCCGTCTCCATTTCAGTTTAAAAAATATGGGCGCGGCGGCTTAGACATCTCGGAACTGTTTCCCAATGTGGCGGAACATGCTGACGACCTGGCCGTGGTGCGCTCTGTGATTGGGCGATCCAACGATCATGTGATGGCGCATTACGAATTATCCAGCGGGGCGATTCGCATGGGTGCGCCCAGTGTTGGTGCCTGGGTGACCTATGGCCTCGGTTCGGAAAATCAAAATCTTCCCGCTTACGTTGTAATTTACGATGCCCGCGGTGGGCCCTTTGGCGGACCTGCGAACTGGACTGCCGGGTACATGCCTGCGGCCTATCAAGGCACAGTGTTCCGATCTAAAGGGGATGCAATTTTCGATCTCAAGCCGCCCCAGGATATTACGTCCGAGGGGCAGCGGGCGCGGCTGGATTTGCTGGCCAAGCTGAATGAAATTGATCTACAAAAGAATCCTGCAAACTCGGAACTGGCAGCCCGCATTGCGTCCTATGAGCTGGCTTATAAGATGCAATCTTCAGCACCGGATGCGGTGGATTTAGAAAATGAAACTCCGGCAACGAAGAAGCTTTACGGTTTGGATGAAGCCATTACGGAACCTTTTGCCCGGCAATGTCTAATGGCCCGTCGATTGGTTGAGCGCGGTGTTCGTTTTGTGCAGGTGTATCACGGCGGGTTGGGAAATCAGAACACCGATACGTGGGACGCCCATGGCAACGTCAAAGAAAATCATACGCAACACGCCGCAGAAGTAGATCGTCCCATTGCTGGCTTATTGGCTGATTTGAAGGGTCGTGGATTGTTGGATGACACGTTAGTTATCTGGCAAAGTGAGTTTGGCCGCATGCCCATTTCGCAACGCGGCTTGGGGCGCGATCATAACCCCGGCACCATGTCTATCTGGATGGCTGGGGCTAAAATCAAAGGCGGTCAAGCCATTGGGGAAAGCGATGAGTTCGGCTACAAGGCGGCGGTTCAACCAGTGAATGTGCACGATTTACACGCTACGATTCTGCATTTGTTGGGCATGGATCACACCAAGCTGACGTATCACTATCAGGGCCGGAACATGCGCCTCACCGATGTTTACGGCGAGCCCATTCCGCAAATCATTCGTGCCTGAGTATCCAGACATCACCGTTTATATAGAAGCCTTGGAACAACGCATTCAAGGTCAAGTGCTGGAACGAGTGCGCATCAACAGTCCTTTCCTTTTGAGAAGTTTGGAACCGCCCGTCTCTGCTGGGGAAGGGAAGAAGGTAATTTCACTGCGCCGCATCGGCAAGCGGATTGCGATTGGGGTGGAAGGTGGAGTTTGGCTGGTCATTCATTTAATGATCGCCGGGCGGCTGCATTGGAAGAAGGTTGGTGCCAAGTTAGGAGGGCGTCAAATGCTGGCCGCGTTCGATTTCCCGAATGGCTCACTGATTCTTACAGAAGCCGGAACCAAGAAACGCGCATCGCTGCATATGGCCCAAGGCGAGCAAGGATTGGAGCTTCTAAATCCGGGAGGCCTTGAGGTGATGTCCATCTCGCAAGCCGAATTTGCACACGCGTTGACGGCGGAAAATCATACCTTGAAGCGATCCCTTACGGACCCGCGGACGTTCAGTGGAATCGGCAATGCTTACTCCGATGAGATCCTGCATCGCGCGAAACTTTCGCCAATTCAGCTAACCCAAAAGATGACTGTTGCCCAGATTACTGAGCTCTACAAAAGCATTCATAGTGTGATGAACGAATGGGTAGCGCGTTTGCGCAGTGCGGAATTTCCTGAATCCGTAACAGCGTTTCGACCGGAAATGGCAGCGCATGGAAAGTATGGCCAACCATGCCCTGTGTGCGGCGATAAGATCCAGCGGATCCGCTATGCCAACAATGAAACCAACTATTGCGTTACATGCCAGACTGAGGGGAAGCTGCTGGCTGACCGATCGCTTTCAAGGCTTTTAGGCAAAGACTTTCCGCGATCGCTTGAAGACCTGGAAGCTAAGTTACGCAAGCCGTCTTAGTAGCACTCGGGCAGGGGCTCCGTCGGCTCCTTTCAATCGCAAGGGCAGACAGACCATTTCATACGATCCGGCATCAACATTGCGGAGGTCCAATCCTTCAATTACCCAGATGCCGGCGGTGAGCATTGCCACATGGGTGGCCACCATATCGTGAACATAGCCGCCTATTGAAAGATAATCTACTCCTACGGTTTGCACCCCAAGCGAGACCAAGTATTCGGCGGCATCTTTTGCAATGTAGACGAATCGCTTCTTGAACGGTTCGCCCACCCAGTTGGTTTCACTATTCGCGGTGCGGAACAAGATCCGCTCACCGCGCTTTATTTCGTGGTGTTGGAGCTCCGCTGCATGAATTGCAGTGCGGTCTTCAATCGCAATTACGCGCACAGCGCCGATGGTTGCATCGGGAGTCCAGGCATCCATTGAATCGCCACCATTGACGAAATGCAACGGAGCATCCATATGAGTACCGGTGTGTGCACTCATGCTGATGGAAGTGAGATGCACAGGGGTGCCTTCCACGTCGATCTGCTGTTGGTTAACTTGAACCTCGGGGTCACCGGGCCAATGAACCATGCCGGTAGATAGTGGGACGGAGATGTCAATCCAGTTGCTAGTCACAAGTGGCAAAGTAACATATTTCGCTTGTCCGATTCGTGCGACTTAATCCAAGGGTGCTTCAAAGAAGAAAAGTTCCTTCCCTGTTGACGCTTGGCTTATTCCGTGGACCAGGATTTTTGAGCCGCGTCCCAGGCCAGTCTGAAAGTAGAAGAACCCCCAGGCAAATTCGCCGGGTGGCAGCATTTTTGCAGCAAAGCCACGCTCGATAAAATCCTGCGATTGAAAGACGTTCTTTTTAATCTTCATGCGACCTGGCATTCCGGGAATGGGGCTGGATTCAATTTTTCCCGGACTGGGACCATGCAAATAAGGGACATCGTTAGGAGGCACTGGCTCAAGTTTTTGCCGTGTAGATCCGAAGAACTCCACTGTCATGTTCTTCAGAGAAATGGTCTGCTTCCCTTCATTTCGGATCATCAGCAGAACGGGCAGAACCCCCCGATCATAAGGGTTGGCTTTGCCGCCGAACAATGGCTTGGCGCGATCCGAATCGATGAATGGTGTGACGGCAATGGCCACATCTTCTGAAACAACGCGTTGAGGATGCCTGGCTAACTCTTCCGGGGTGACGCGGAAATCCACTTTCTTGTTGGCTGCCAATGCCATAGCTATACTCAATGTAAGAAATAGCGGATTGCAAACTCTCATTTTTTTCCTCTACCGCACATTGCTGGTTGTGGGGTCGCCCTTCATCGTAGCCTATCTGCTGGGACGCGGAATCAGGAACCGCGCCTACTGGAAATCGTTGCCAGAACGATTGGGATTTCTCCCTTTTAAAGCGACGGCTCCGGGCTCAATCTGGTTGCACGCTGTCTCTGTTGGCGAAGTGCTGTCGGCTGTAGGATTGATCGCACGATTGCGCTCTGAATTTCCTGATTCGAATATTTACGTTTCTATTTCTACGATTGCGGGTCGTAAATTGGCGGGGGAACGATTGCCGCATTTGGTGGACGGTTTATTCTTTGCTCCACTCGATTTTACCTTTGCGGTGCGGCGCGTGTTACGAGCATTGGAACCATCGCTTGTTGTGGTGATGGAAACAGAAATCTGGCCGAATCTGTTCCGCGAAGCGAAGCGGTTTGGTGCCCAATTGGTCATTGTGAATGGTCGTATTTCGGATAGAGCCTGGCCAAAGTATCGAAGCTTTCGCTGGTTCTTTCATTCAGTCCTTAACCTTCCAGATAAAATTTTGACGCAGAGCGGGCAGGATACAGATCGTTACTTGAAACTGGGTGCCCCCAGCGCAAAGGTATCGCAAGTGGGCAATCTGAAGTACGACGTGGACCCTTCCGCAATTGCAATTCCAGAAGTTGTAGTTGGCTTGATTGAGCGGACTGCGCCTGACTTGTTGCTGATTGCAGCCAGCACAATGCCGGGAATGGACAGTGCCGATACGGATGAGGACGATGCTGTGGTGAATGCATTTGCTGACTGGTCGGCAAAGTTTCCCAAGCTATTGTTGGTGTTAGTCCCACGACGTCCGGAACGCTTTGACCGTGCTGCCCAACAACTTAGTAACGCAAAAATTCGATTCGTGCGGCGGTCTAAGTTGGAAGGTCATGAAATTTTGGAACTGCCCGCAGTGCTGCTTCTGGACACAATGGGTGAGTTGGGCAGCTTGTTTCCCTTGGCCGATCTGGTTTTTATGGGAGGCAGCATTGCTCAACGCGGCGGCCACAATATTTTGGAACCCGCGTACTTCGGCAAGCCGATTATTGCTGGTCCGCATATGGAAAATTTTGCGGAGATCGCGCGCGATTTTACGCAAGGCGGTGGCTTGGTGCGCTTTCAATCGCCGCAAGAGTTTGCTTCGTGTGTGGCGGAATTGCTGGGAGATAAACCACGCCGAGATCGAATAGGCAAGCGCGCCCAGGAACTAGCCAATGCGCAGCGAGGCGCCACAGATCGGATCTTGAATGTGCTGGGCAGTCAGTTTGATATTGCGGTGCCTGTGTGCTTTCGGAAGCTTTGGCAGCGGTTACTTTTGACGCCTGTTGCCTACTTGTGGCGATCCATTTCCGGATGGAATGTTCGAAGGAAAGCTAAGCGGGCGGGGCACGCGGCAACTGCGGTGGTGAGTGTGGGCGGTTTGGGGATGGGCGGGGCAGGGAAGACTCCCTTTGTGTTGTGGCTGGCGGCGAAGCTAAAAGAGAGTGGGGCGAGTCCGGCGTTTCTTACCCGTGGTTATCGCAGAAAAAGTGCAGACAGGATTTCCGTATTGGCTCCGAATGATTCCTGCTCTGTCGCGCTTACTGGGGAAGAGGCGCAGATGCTGGTGCGCAGTGGGCTGGGTCCGGTTGGGATTTCGGCGAATCGTCTGGAGGCTGCCCACGCCGTTGAGGAACGATTTCACCCTTCTGTGTTTTTGTTGGACGATGGATTTCAACATACGCAATTAGCACGCAATGTGGATATTGTGCTGATCGACACACTGAATCCGATCCCTTGGGGTCGTTTACGAGAAGGGCCAGAAGCGTTAGCGCGCGCGTCCATTATCGTGTTGACCCGCTGTGCCAGGGGCAGAAACTATGCCGGTTTGATTGCATACCTGCGAAAGTGGAACAAAGTGGCGCCGATGTTTTTATCACGAGTGTCCCCTGTGAATGCGATTGTTGCTTCAGCATCGCAACGCGTTCCGTTGGATTCACTGGTGGGCCTGAGAGTGGCGGCGTTTTGCGGACTGGGGAACCCTTCTTCTTTTTGGAAAACGCTGGAACAACTGAAATACAACACGGTGTATCGCTGGGATTTCGGTGATCATCACCATTACAAACCACAAGAGTTGCGACGGCTGGAACAGCAAGCTCTGCACGAAAAGGCTGAGATACTTTTGACCACACAGAAAGACTTTCTGAACCTGCCGCCCAGTTGGTTGGAGGTGATGGAAAATCTGCCAGTCTATTGGTTGGATGTTGCTTTGGAGGTGGACAATGCCGATCAATTATTAGAGGTTGTGGCCTTCCAACTCAAGCAAAATTCGCTTCACATGTAAGTTGCAACCAAAGCCCCCAATGGTTCCATTGCCAGCAATCACCCGGTGACAGGGAACCACAATCAGATGATTGCAGTTGCTGACGGCACCGCCCACGGCACGAGCGGCTTTGGGTTTATCAATGTAATTTGCCAAATCGCCATAGCTGAGTAGGTCGCCGAACGGAACTTTCATCAAGCCGGTCCAAACCAGTTTTTGAAAATCGGTGCCATGGAAAGTAAGGGGAAGGTCGAAGGATTTCCGCTTGCCCAAAAAGAATTGTTTGATCTGTTGCGCTGCCAGGCGAATGGTTTTGTTCTTGGGATTTTCCTGCCAATGGAAAGTGAGATGATCGCTTTCCAATTGGGAAAGCTGCTGGTGTTTGTTGCTGACGTAACAAATGCGTTGGACGCTTTCTAAGGCGACTGCAATGAGTATCTCTAAGTCTTTGTGTGGCTGTAAGATGGCCCAATTTCCAGGAGTGTTCACGGTGCTGTGTGCCTTTCCAGAAATGATCTGGGGTTGGTATAATGTTAATTCCTTATGACACAACTCAGTCCCGCGCGTCCAGAGTCTTTGCTGGAAAACGCGCAGAACGGATTTTCGGCGCGGGTGGATCAGCAAAAAACTCCGACTGCTGAGAAAAAGATCATTTTGCTGACGCCACGCGGTTTTTGCGCGGGAGTTGTGCGGGCCATTGATGTGGTGAAAATCGCATTGGATCTTTATGGCGCCCCGATTTATGTCCGCAAGGAAATTGTTCACAACCGCCACGTGGTGGAAGAATTACGAGCCGCCGGGGCCATTTTTGTAGAAGAGCTATCTGAGGCTCCCTCCGGTGCTCGTGTTATTTTCAGCGCCCATGGCGTTTCCCCGGCAGTCAGGGTGGAAGCTCAACAACGGGGGCTCAAAGTTATTGATGCCACCTGTCCGCTGGTCACCAAGGTCCATTTGGAAGCCGTGAAATTTGCCAAGCAGAACCACACCATTATTCTGATTGGCCATGAAAATCACGATGAAGTGATTGGCACATTGGGTGAAGCGCCAGACCATATGATTCTGGTTTCTACGGTGGAAGACGTGGATAAGCTGATTCTCCCCAATCCTGAAAAGGTGGCTTTTCTTACGCAGACCACACTGAGCCTGGATGAGACTACAAGCATTGTGGATCGCCTGCGGCAACGCTTCCCATTGATCAAGGGACCCAAGTCACAAGACATTTGCTACGCTACGGAAAATCGTCAGGTTGCAGTGAAAGCCGTTGCCCCGATGACTGATTTACTGCTGGTAGTGGGATCAAAAAACAGTTCTAACTCGTTGCGCCTGGTTGAGGTTTGCCAACGTTCGGGAGTAGCTTCCTACCTGGTGGACGATGAAAGTGACGTGAAGTTGGAATGGCTGGAAAACGTGAAGAGTGTGGCCATTACCGCTGGCGCTTCCGCACCGGAACATTTGGTGGAACAGTTGATCGACTTTTTGCGTAACAACGGCTTTGGTGCTTTGGAAGAAATTGAGATCAAGGAAGAGGACGTGCGCTTTTCACTTCCTCCTGAACTCACCCAAATTCAGATGTCCGCAACTAGCCTATGAGCCCCAGTCTGCACATTGCCGATGTCATTGTAGGTGGGGCCAGGGCATCGGCGAAGCGTGCAACTGATTATCTGGTTGCAAGGCAGCAAGCCGGTGGGTATTGGCTTAGCCATTTAACGGCTGATTCCACCCTTGAAAGCGATTACATCCTACAGCAATTGTGGACGTACGCTCCAGTAAATGGAGTATGGAATCCTCCGACTAAGCACTTGGTAGCGGCGGCGGCGGCCTCTATTTTGAAGCGTCAGCTACCAGATGGCGGGTTCAATATTTATAACCCTGGTCCATCGGAAATTAGCGCTTCCATCAAGGCATATTTCGCGTTGAAGCTGGCTGGCATTGCCGTGGAAGACCCACGCATGGCCTCGCTGCAGAAGAAGATTATCGACCTGGGTGGCATGCAGGCCGCCAATAGTTACGTCAGGATCAACCTGAGTCTGTTCAACCTTTTCCCACGTGAACATACCCCTTCCATTCCGCCGGAAATGATTTTGTTGGGCAATTTCATTTATCAGATGTCTTCCTGGACCCGTGCCATTGTCCTGCCTTTAGCAGTGGTGCACGCCATGAATCCATCACGGCCTGTGCCTGCCGGGTTCAATCTTCAGGAATTGTATACGGACGGTGATTTAAGGCTTTCCGGTTCGGGCAAGCCATCCTACACCAGGTCTTTCTTTCTGGCTGCGGATAAAGTGTTGAAGGTTTGGGAAAAGTATGGAAGCTCCAAGCTACGACAAATAGCCATTCGCAAATGTGAAAAGTGGGTGATGGAACGGACTCATTTTTCAGGCGGATTAGGGGCCATTTATCCCGCCATGCAATACGCCATGATGATGATGGACGTGCTGGGTTATGCACCTAGACATCCTGATCGCGTGGAAGCGGAAAAACAGTTTAATGATCTGATAGTGAATGAAAATGGCGAGTTCTTCCTTCAACCCTGTTTTTCCGTAGTGTGGGATACTGCGATTGCGTCGTATGCGCTAGGGGAATCGGGAATGGCTCCCGCAGGCGCGTTGGCACGGTCCGCTGATTGGCTGCTAACCAAAGAAGTGCGGCGCAAGGGCGATTGGAGTGTGAAGCGTCCGAATTTGGAACCGAGTGGCTGGTACTTTGAATTCGCCAACGAATTCTATCCCGATATTGACGATACGGCCATGGTGCTGCTGGCGTTGAAGAAGGCACAAGGAACGCAAATTCCAGCGCAACAAGCGTCTATCCGCCGGGCAGTAGATTGGATTCTGGCCATGCAAAGTTCCGATGGTGGCTTTGCTGCATTCGACGTGGATAACAACTGGGAGTTTCTGAGTGAAGTCCCGTTTGCCGATCACAACGCGATGCTGGACCCTTCGTGCCCTGATATTACCGGTCGTGTGATGGAAGCTTTGGTTGCGCACGGTGTGAGCCAGTCAAGCCCGTCCATTACCAACGCCCGCGATTATTTAATTAAAACCCAAGAGGCAGAAGGCAGTTGGTACGGTCGCTGGGGAGTGGCTTACATTTACGGCACTTTTCTGGCTTTGCGTGGATTACGTGCTGCTGGTGAAAGTGATCGCGAAGTGCATGTGTTGCGCGGTGGGGAATGGCTGCGTGCCATTCAAAACGCCGACGGTGGCTGGGGTGAAACTTGCGCCAGTTACCAGAACAATACTTTTGTTGGCGGTGACAGCACCCCATCGCAAACAGCGTGGGGCGTTTTAGGATTGCTGGCTGGTGGCGATACTACTTCTGAAAGTCTCATGCGTGGGGTTGAGTATTTGATAGAGACACAGCGGCCGGATGGCGGCTGGGATGAACAAAACACCACTGGGACTGGATTCCCCAAGGTGTTCTATTTGAGCTACCACATGTATCGCGATTCGTTTCCGCTTCTGGCGTTGGCGGAGTTTTTGAAGCCGCAGTTGGGAAGCTAAGGATAGAGTGAAGCCACTCATTTTGGTGACCGGTGCTTCGGGATTTGTGGGCTGGCACGTGGCCAGCTTATTAGTGGAAAAAGGCTATCGGGTCCGGGCTATGGTGCGACCCACGAGCCAGTTGAAAGAGTTGGACGTGGAACGGGTGCCCGGTGATTTGAGAGATTCGGCATCACTGGAAAAGGCTGTAGTGGGATGCGCCGGGATGTTTCACGTGGCGGCGGATTATCGGCTATGGTCGAAGCATCCCAAAGACATGTATCTTTCAAATGTGGACGGAACCAGGAATCTGTTAGAGGCTGCGCGTCGTAGTGGTGTTGAACGGGTAGTTTATACCTCTACCGTTGGATGTATGGGATTCAAAGATGGGGAATTAGCTGACGAGAATTCACCGGTGAGCGTAGCTGCGATGACGGGCCACTATAAACGATCCAAATTTCTGGCTGAGATGGAGGCACTGAAATTTGCTCAGGAAAACTTTCCTGTTGTGATTGTGAATCCAACGGCGCCCATTGGTGATCACGATAGTAAGCCAACACCAACAGGAAAAACGATCATCGATTTTCTGCGTGGTGATATGCCCGCCTATCTGGATACTGGATTGAATCTGGTGGATGTTCGTAATGTGGCGGAAGGTCATTTGCTGGCCTTTGAAAAGGGTAAAATTGGCGAGCGGTATATTTTGGGTTGCGAGAATTTGACGTTGCAACAGATTTTGGAACGCTTGGGGATGCAATCGAATCGGCGTGCTCCGAAGGTGAAAATTCCTTACGCTGTGGCATATTTGGCGGCATTGGCAAGTACCGGTTGGGCCGAAGTGAGCGGTAATCCGCCAAGGGTTCCACTGGAAGCAGTGAGAATGGCGAAGAAGAAAATGTGGGTGTCCTGCGATAAGGCTAAGCGGGAACTAGGCTACTTGCCAACCAGCGTAGACGCAGCATTGAAGCGCGCCGTAGATTGGTTTCAAGGGAATGGGTATTGTTGAAGACAATACTGGCAGTTGCTGCGGAAAAGATAGAGTTTGAAGGGGTATTGCGCCATGCTCGCGACGTCCGTAAGGAGCCCTGGCCAGTGCAATTCGCCTGTTCAGCGATGGTGGGTCCAAACCGGTGGTTGATGGTGGCGCATGGTCCGGGGCCGAAGCTGGCACTGGATGCCGTTGAAGCGGGCTTAGCATCTGGCCAGACGATTGGATTGTTCTTAAGCATGGGTATGTGCGGCGCGCTACATCCGCACTTTGCCGTGGGCGACGTTTTTGCTGCCACCGTTGTGTTTGCAGGGCAACGGGAGTTTGTCGCCAAGCTTCCTCAAAGCGGTAAGCCGTTTTTGAAAGGTCGGTTGATTTCTCAGGATCGCTTTGTGGGCACAGCGGCTGAAAAGAATGAGTTGCATGTGTTGGGCGCGCAAGTTGTGGAAATGGAAGCTGCGGCGGTTGCACTGAAAGCAGAGCAACTGGGAGTTCCTTTTTCTTGCATCCGCGTGGTGAGTGACACTGCTCTTGAGAATTTTTCAATCGATTTTAATCAATTGAGAGATACTGAAGGGCGGTTCAATAGAAAAATGATTGCGGTACAAGGATTGTTGTCACCTTTTAAGGGTTTGCCTAATCTAATTACCATGGCAAGAAGAGCGAAGACAACATCGAAGATTTTAGGGGATTTTCTTGCAGATTGTGAATTCTAACCAGCTTCCATCAACCATGCAAGCCGCCGTATATCGTGGAGATCAACAGGTATTTGTGGAAGAGGTTTCTGTTCCTCAGCTTGGCCACGGTGAAATTCTGGTGAAAGTAGAATCGTGCGGCATCTGCCATACAGACTTAAAGAAGATCGAATACGGTCTGCTGGCCCCGCCGCGCATTTACGGTCATGAAACGGCTGGTGTGGTGGCTGCGGTAGGGCAAGGCGTTACGAAATTCAAGCTGGGCGATGGGGTAATTGCGTTCCACCACATTCCTTGCCGGAAATGTTTTTATTGTCAACGAAATCTTTATGCCCAATGCCCCGTCTATAAACAAGTAGGAATCACAGCAGGATTTGAACCCGCAGGTGGCGGATTCTCTCAGTACATCCGCGTGATGGACTGGATTGTGGACAGCGGAGTGGAAAAAATTCCAGAAGGTGTTAGTTTCGATACGGCCAGTTTTGTTGAACCGGTAAACACGTGTTTGAAGGCAATTGTCATTGCCGATCCCAGACCGGACGATTTGGCCGTTGTCATTGGGCAAGGTCCCATTGGCATGCTATTCACCATGATTTTGAAACACAAAGGCATCCGCACGGTAACCACAGACACAATGGAAAGCCGTCGACAATTTTCCAAACGGTTCGGTGCCGAGCAATGTTGGGACCCAAAATCGGTGAATGTAGAAACATTAATTAAAGAAATTACACACGGTCGTGGTGCTGACCTGGTGTTTGTGGCCACCTCTGCACCCGGTGTGGTTGAGCAAGCCGTAGCCTGTTCCCGACCCGGTGCTAAGATCTGTTTATTCGCCCAGACCTCGCATAAAGAGCGAATTGAGGTATCAGGTGCGGATATTTGTGTTGGGGAACGACTTTTATTTGGAGCCTATAGCGCGTCGGTGGATTTGCAAAAAGAGTCAGCAAACCTTGTTTTTAGTGGTGCTTTGCCGGTTGCTGAGCTAATTAGCCACCGTGTACCGCTTGGTTCCATCATGAAAGGATTTAACATGGCGTTGCATCCTGGCTCCAAATCCTTGAAAATTGTAGTTTGTCCTCAACTGCCAGGTACTGAAGTTCTAGAACTGAGTAGTACGTGTGTTTAGGGAAGTTGCACAAAAAAGGAAGCATGAGCTTACGAGCAGGTGATCCACAGTGGTGAAGGAAATGAAGGCTGCCGTCCTATACGGGAAGGAGCAGATCCGTGTTGAAACTGTTCCCCTGCCATCCATGGGGCCAGAAGACATTCTGGTAAAGGTTAAGGCCGCTTTAACTTGTGGTACTGACGTTAAGGTTTTTCGCCGGGGCTACCATGCCCGGATGATTGTACCTCCAGCGTTGTTTGGCCATGAACTCGCCGGCGATATTGTTGCCGTTGGCCACGCCGTGACCAAATTCAAGATTGGTCAGCGTGTGGTGGCCGCAAATTCAGCACCTTGCAAAGAATGTTTTTACTGCCGCCGCAATTTGGAAAATCTTTGCGAAGACCTGTTGTTCAACAACGGGGCCTACGCAGAATTTATTCGAATCCCGGCTAGAATCGTCAAGTACAACCTTTACGAGATTCCGGCGCACTTAACCTACCAGGATGCAGCGTTGATTGAGCCGCTGGCTTGCGTCATCCGCGGGCTGGATGAAACGAATGTGAAGCCCGGCGATAATATTGCCGTCATCGGACTTGGTCCTATTGGATTGATGTTTGTCCGCTTGGCCAAGGCTGTGTATGGGGCACGGGTGATCGCCATTGGACGTCGGCAAGGTCAACTTGACCGGGCCATGCGCATGGGCGCGGCTGAAGCAGTATCCACAGCCGATACCACCGATATTGTAGGTGCTGTTCGGGCGCTGACCGACGGTCGTGGTGTGGACGTGGCGATTGAAGCCGTGGGCAAGCCCGATACCTGGGATCAAGCCGTGCACATGCTGCGTCGCGGAGGCACCGTGAATTTCTTTGGCGGCTGCCCTAACGATAGCCGTGTCGATTTAGAAACCAGCTTGCTGCACTACAGCGAAATTACCTGTAAGGCCAGTTTCCACCACACTCCGTATCATATTCGCAAAGCGTTGGATGCGGTTAGCCGTGGACACATTACAGCCCGTGATTTTGTGAACAGGGAAGAGCCACTAACCAATTTGCTGGAAGTGATGAAGTATCTGATGAGCCATAACGGCCACATGAAAACGGCGATTATTCCTTAAGATTGTGCTTCAGCCGAAGGATTTTATCCGCGACCAACAAGCTATGAGTCGCGCCTGGACTCTGGAGGAGTCTTGCGGCTACACGCAATGGCTAGCTACCCATCATTACGAAAATTTTCATGTGGTCAGCGTGCTGCTTCCCAAGCGGCTTCACCAGGATTTTTATAACGTTTATTCCTTCTGCCGTTGGGCCGATGACTTGAGCGATGAAATCCCCGATATGGCGGAGAGTTTGCGTCTTTTGAAATGGTGGCGTGGCGAATTGGATTCCATGCTGGTGGGTGAGGCACGGCATCCGGTGTTTGTTGCCTTGGGTCCAACGGTGCGGCAACATCAATTAGAGCCAGCACTGTTTCACGATTTGATCACTGCGTTTGAGCAGGATCAGGTGCAGACACGATACAAGGATTGGGACGATTTATACCGCTACTGTAAGTACTCGGCAAATCCGGTAGGTCGTCTTGTGTTGGGGCTGTGCGGTTATCAGGGAGTGGAACGAAATCTGCTTTCTGATTCCACTTGTACGGCACTGCAACTGGCCAATTTCTGGCAGGATGTCACAGTGGATTTGAAAAAAGATCGTATCTATATCCCGGCCAGCGTTATGACGAAATACGGATACAGCGAACGGGATCTTTTAGCTCACACTTACGATGAACGTTTCCAAAACCTGATGCGCGAATGTGTGGAAGTGGCCAGGAAATTATTTGAAGATGGCCTACCGTTGACGCGCATGGTGGACCGCCGACTTTCGGTTGACCTCACCCTGTTCAGCCGTGGCGGACTTTTCATTTTGGACAAAATCGAAGCTCAGAATTACAACGTGTTGGCAGCCCGTCCCAAGATCTCAAAACCTCAGCGCGTCGGCATTCTTCTAAAGGCTCTGGCCGAAGTTCTGTTTCAGCGGGCGGCATGAAAACCAGCCTTGAAGCGTCCTATGCTTATTCCAGGCAAATCGCTCGCAGTCGAGCGAAGAATTTCTACTACGCATTCCTGTTGCTTCAAAAACCGCAGCGTAACGCGATGTGCGCGCTTTATGCTTTCATGCGCTATTGCGACGATTTAAGTGACGATGCCGCGGGCGGAACCACGCCCCAGACCATGCAGCGATGGCGTGAAGATATGACGGCGGCGCTGCAGGGAAAATTCAACGATCATCCGGTTTGGCCCGCATTCCACGATACAGTTGTCCGATATCGAATTCCTCATCAATACTTTCACGACATGCTGGACGGGGTTTCCAGTGACTTGATGGCTCGCAAAATGGAGACGTTTGATGAACTCTATCACTATTGCTATCAAGTGGCCTCAGTAGTGGGGCTGTGTACCATCCATGTGTTTGGATTTGAAGATCCAAGGGCTTTAGAGTTGGCTGAAAAGTGCGGAGTGGCGTTTCAGTTGACCAACATTATTCGCGATGTGCGCGAAGATTTTGAATTGGGTCGCAGGTACATTCCTGCAGAAGATTTGCGGCAGTTCGGTGCCGATGCCTCAAAGCTGGAACGAAGCGCCGCCTGGGTTGAAGTGCTGTGCCATGAAGGCAAACGTGCTCGTGAATATTACCAAGACTCCCGACCATTGATGGCCATGGTGCATCCTAAAAGTCGCCGATCTATGTGGGCTTTGGTGGAGATTTACTGGCGGCTATTTCAGAAGATTGAGTCCAGCGGTTTTGATGTGTTTGAGCGGAGAATACGGTTGACCACTGGGGAGAAGCTGCGGGTATTGGGTGAGTCGTTTTTCAGGTCTACAAGATAACCGAAACGACGTTAGTATCGACCGCTAAGATGACGTCGAATAACTTCTCGTTTGATGGCAAGTTCCATCTGTGCCAATGTCTTTGGTTTGCCAGAATAACTTAAACATCCAGCAACCTGATCGATGGTTGTTTCTACAAAATATTTAGTTGCTCGAATTTTCTTAGGCAAAACAGGGATTTCCATTGGTAAGACTCCAGTAAGATTATAACAAACCTAGCAATATGCAAGATATATCAGAATTTCACCAGTGTCCGATTAATACTTGCCAAGTTCGGCTTCCCGCATAACCCCATCGCCAGGGCCAGTTCCGTCCGC
>JANMWO010000517.1:0-11629 GCA_031394025.1 Acidobacteriota bacterium | reverse complement strand
GTCCTCTGGCTTCACCGCGATCGGGCTGGCCATCCGCGCACTTGCCGATTCACTCAGCAATCGCAACGCCCCGTGGTACGACTGATAATGCCGCGCTGGTGACCAATAATCGTAAAGCGCGTTGATCGCCACGCCCGGCTTGCCCGCGCTGGTGAGGTCTGCCGCCATGCCCGCTCCCATCATGTTGCACCACTGCACAATCATTGGGTCAATGTTCGGTTCCACTGGATCCAGCCACGGCGGAACAAACATTCTGGACGCAAACGCACCTTGCTGATGCACGTCGTAAACAATCTGCGGATGCCAAACGTTATGTAACTTTTCAATAGTGGACCGGGTCTCTGGCTGGGAAAAGATATACCAATCGCGATTGTTATCGTGCCCCACATAACGGTGATACAGCTCTGGCGGCGACGTCCCTTCATAGGGAGTTCCCAAAGTTTTGCGATACCAGTTGGTGACAATATCCACGCCATCAGGGTTCAGCGACGGAACCAGAATGAAAATCGTATCGTTCAAAATTGCCCGGAATTTGGGCTTGTCTTCGGTGATCAAGCGGTAAGCGAATTCCACTGCGGTGGATGTGGATGCCACCTCCGTTGCGTGAATGGAACAGGTCACCAAAACCACCGCTTTCCCCTGGGCAATCAACTGTTCCGATTCTGCGTCAGTAATCTTTCTGGGGTCGGCTAATTTGCGCTGAATCTCTAAATACTTGGGCAGGTCACGCAACGTTTCTGCTGAGGAAATAAAGGCCGCCAGCATCGGTTTGCCATCCACTGTCTTACCGTATTCACTGACCTTCACCCGATCACTAGATTTTTCCAGCGCGTGAAAATAACTGACCACTTTGCTCCAATCCAGAAGCTTACGGTCTTCCCCCATGGCATGGCCAAAATGGCTGGCTGGCGTGGGGATCTGTGCGACGGCCAGGCCAACGCTGAATAATGAAAAAAGGAACTTCATGCCCGGTTCAACTCCTTCCACAATGCGGCGTACCATTTCAAAAATCGTTCCGGCTCCTTGCTTTCAGCCGCCTCGCACAAGGTGTAGCGTTCGTACTTAGCCTGGCGTAACAATGCGAACAATTCTCTGTACGGATAGTCACTCACCAGTTCATTAATGTGGCAGTTCTTAATCCAAGGTTTCAATAATGCAAAGCTCTGCTTTACACTGCCGTTCACCACATCGGTAGGATTCGAATTCCAACACAATCCAACATTTGGATGCTTGGTTTCCTTCATGATATCCGCGCACACCTCCGGAACCTGAGATTTTGATCCATGCACTTCCACCCAGATTTCCACACCATACCCGGAACCGTATTCTCCTAATTCCCGCAACGCGGTGCCAATGTTGCTGATGGTATTTTCCCTGGTCACGCCGTCGGGAAGCCCGTTGGGACGCACTTTCACCGCCCAGGCACCAGTGTCGTGGGCCAGTTCCACAAACTTTTTGGCCTCAGCCACATTTTTGCGACGCACCGCTTCGTCAGGGGAATGGAATTCGCAGGTGCTCCCAAAGCTCAGCAGCTTTACCTTGCTGCGTTCAAAGCGGGCTCTGACGTCAGCACGGGCACGTGCATCCAGCGTGGGCTCCACGCCATGTTTGTGCCCAGTACGCAGTTCCACTGCTTCAAATCCACTGCTTTCCAGGTTTTTAAGGATAGTTTCCACATCCCAATCCTTAAGAATGTTGTAGGTAACCGCTCCGAGTCGCATAATCGTTCCATTATAGATTGGTACTAGTGCCGAGTTGCAGACGGTACGAATAGGACAACAGTAGGACTGTGCGCACCGCAATGTTCCATGTATTCTGTTCGAGCAATGATAGTTCGCCTTCCACTTCTAATCCTGTTCGCCACCCTTCCCGGATTTGCACAATCCACCTGCAAGCCGCAGGATCTTGTTCTGGACGCGGCAACCGCTTCCACTCTGCTGGCAACTGATTGTCGTCTGCGCGATGCAGTGGGCACCAACATGGTGCCCGATGCTAAGGCTAAAGTGTTCTCCATTTCCGCTGACAGCGAAGGGGTACTCACCATTTCCCTTCAGTCCCAATTATTTGATCCAGCCATTTACCTGGCTGATTCCGATTCCCGTGTTCGCGCTCTGGCCGCTGGTAAGAACAAGGAAGGAAAATTGGTGGTGCATGTTCCAAAAGGCACGTTTAGCCTAATCGCTTCGGCAACCACAGTGGCATTGGGCGATTTCCAAATTGCCGCGTCCTTTGAAACCATGCGGGATTGCGCGCCCAAAGATTTGATTTTAGGTCAAAGTTCGTCTTCAACTTTCAACAACAAGTCTTGTCGCGAACTGGATTTGACGCTTTATTCCACACGCGATATTCCTGTTCAACTTTACAACTTGAAGGTTGTGAAACTGTCCGTTCTAACGGCAGAGATGAGTTCCATGGAACTGGATTCTGCGGTCACCTTACTTTCTGCAAAGAACGTATTCATTGGGATGGATGATAACGGTGGCGGAGAGAAGGATGCCCGATTGCTGACCAGCATCGCCCCCGGCGATTACGTCCTGCACTTGAACAGTCAAGATAAAAATCCGGGCAATTTCAACTTCAATGTGAAGTTGGAAGATCCCCGCCCCTGCCCTGCCAAACCACTGCTTTCAGGAACCCCTATCAATTCCACTTTCGATGATCAAGGTTGTCGCTACCTGGACGTTTTTGTTCCCAGCGCCAGAACTTCTCCCATGGTTCGATACGAATTCACCAACAACGAAAAAGGGTGGATTGACCTCAGCATGGCAGGCACCACTGTTCAATCCAGTTTATTAATCTATGACGCCAACGCCACTTTACAGACCCGTCAGACGGCTGTTTTAGTAGGACAAAAAGCTCAAATTATTTACAGCATGAAGCCCGGTGTCTATACTTTATTTGCCAGCACAATCGGCAATCTGAACAATGACTATTCCCTGAATTTGCAGTTCAACAAACTGCCCGTATGCGAAGTTCTGGATCTGCCTGTGGCGTTTGCATCGCGGGCACTGGTTCGCACCAATTGCAGAATTTTGGACTACATTGTGCCCAGTCGCGATGCTGGCGTTGCCGAAGCTTTTCGTATCCCAGGGAATAAATCGCGCATGTTGAATTCATTACTGCAATCCAGCAGCTTCGATCCTTACCTTTACCTGATCGATAGCACCGGCCTGGTGGTCTTTGAAGATGACGATAGCGGCGGTGGGCCCGATGGGTACGATGCGTTCATCAACACACTGCTTCCTGAAGGCGAACACATGCTGCTGGTAACCAGCTTCGACGGTGGTCCGGGCAGCTATAAATTAACCTCTAGCATCAGCGACGCGAAGAATTGCGATTCCGGTGCTTTGTCCTTGATTGGCATAAAATCCACTGCATTTGTGGTGTCTGATTGCGTGGCTCGGGAAGCCATTCCCTATTTTGATGTGGATTACAAAGCGCATTTATATTCGATCAACGTCCCAACCAAGGGGATGCTCAGCCTTGCTGCAACCAGCAATGCCTTGCCTTTGCTGAGTGTGTTGTTCACGGATCGGTTCCAAGGAATCAGCATGGGCACTAATGCTGGAAACACACCCCTGCTGATGAACGGACCACTTCCTGCCGGTCGTTATCTTGTAGCAATGTTTGCGCCGCCCGGACGATTGGGTGAATATTCTCTGACGCTGAATTTTGTTCCCGATACTGGGCCCGTTGTTCAAAGTTCCAGAATGCCCCAGAGGAATATGAAGCAACTAATATTCCCCGCGAGCCAACCTGCGGACGAAGTCAATGTCCCCTTCCAGAAAGTCAAAAGAAGGTAACTTCTGTGGTGTGGACCAGCGAATCTGTTCAAAAATAACGTTCGTCGGTTCACCCGTCCACTGCTGCACTCGGAAAAATATCAGAACAATGGGAGGGCGTCCGGCATACTGATGCTCGTAACGCACAATTTCAGAACCGATGGTGGCGGCAATCGCCAGTTCCTCGGAAAGCTCCCGGGCCAAGGCCGACCTTGGTTCTTCCTCAGCTTCCACTTTGCCACCGGGAAACTCCCACTTCAGCGGGTGCTTGTCCGTTTTCTTCCGCTGGCAAATCAGGATCTTGCCGCCCGTTTGCATAACCGCTGCGACAACTCTAAGTTCGTTACGAGCCATGGTTTTTACTCGTCGATCCTAACGGAAATAAGCCTGAAAGCACTACACTAGAGTACAGCATGTATTCCGCCCGGCTTTTAGATCACTTTCAAACTCCCAGGAATGTTGGGGATTTACAGGACCCTTCCGCAGTAGTCGAAGTGGAAAATCCGATTTGCGGTGATATTCTGCGGTTGGGAGTGAAGGTTTTGAACGGTACTTTGACAGAAGTTCGCTACAAAACTCGGGGATGCGCCGCGTCCATTGCCGCAGGCTCCGCTCTTACGGAATGGCTGAATGGCAAAACCAAAATAGAGCTAATTGCATTTCAGCCCAGCATTGTGGAAGACCTTTTGGATGGCCTGCCCAATGAATCGAAACACGCTGCCGTGCTTTGCGCGGATGCGGTGAAGGCCCTGGCGTTAAGGATTGTATGAGTAAGCGTGAGTTAATTACAGATCTGGTGCAGATCAAACGGCTTGGCGAGCAAAAGCGTGAGGAAAATCAACGGCTGCGTCGTCACATGAAAAGCCACAATTTTGTGGAACGACGGTTGAAGCTGGTGGCTGCTCAAATTGAAGATGAAATTGATTGTCAAACCTGCGCTAACTGTTGCCGTGTGGCCACGGTAAAGTTAAAGCCGCGCGACGTGGATAAGCTGCAGCGCTTCCTCAGTATGCGTTTGAACGACTTTCGACGCGATTGCACAGAAGAGTCTCCTGAAGAAGGTCTGGTCCTGAAACGCACCGAAAAAGGTTGCGTGTTCCTGGAAGGCAATGAATGTACGGTGTACGATGCCCGGCCGCATACCTGCCAAAATTTCCCTCATTTCGTCCGTGGCGAAGGAAGCCTGGTTTCGCGGATGTGGGAAATGCCCGATCGGGCTGCTTATTGTCCCATTGCCTACAACACTCTGGAAGCTTTTAAGGATGAAGTGGAATTTAAGAAATAAGCCCGGCGTATCTGCTTCGAAAGTACAGGAGCGGTTCCCCGTCAAAAGATTCCGCAGTAACCACTTTTCCCAGAAAAATAGAATGATCCCCAGCTTCAATTACGTTTGTGATAGCACACTCAAAGTGAGCAATAGCACCGTCCAGCAGGGGTACTCCAAATTGGCCGACATGCCAGGAAACGCCGCCAAACCGGTCCTGCCCGCGCTCTGCAAAACGATTCGACAAGTTCACCTGACCTTTCTCTAATATATTGATACCGAAGTGCTTAGCGTTCTTGAAATGATCAATAATGTTGGCTTTATGATCAATGCACAACAGCAGCATCGGTGGCTCCATGGAAACACTGGTGAACGAATTGGCCGTCAACCCATGCGGAGTTCCGTCGCTCGCAAGTACGGTTGAAATGGTGATGCCGGTGGCGAATCTGGCACAGGCTTGCCGGAAAGAATTCTGGGCGTGGAGTGAGTCGGGCATCTTGACAATCGTATAAACCTAATCCTATCATGAGGTTTACTGGTTCTGTTGAGGTACTATGAATTGACTGAATCAGGAGGTTTCCTTTGATTAAACTCGACATTATTAACGAAGTTGTGAACCGCACAGGCATCACCAAAACAAAAGCGGAAATGGCAGTAGAGACTGTCTTTGAAAGCATGAAGCGTGCCCTGGCCCAAGGAGAACGCATTGAATTACGAGGGTTCGGCATCTTCAACGTGCGCCCACGCAAAACAGGCATCGGTCGCAACCCACGCACTGGCGCTGAAGTGGCCATCCCGCCAGGCAAGGCCGTCCGCTTCAAACCCGGCAAAGAATTACAAAGTCTGCAATAGGCAACCATAGAAACACCACGTGTATCCCGAATTCAGGCCGAGGCATACCGCCAGCCAGTTAGTCCGGGCGGTGGTTTTGTTTCTTCTAACATTCCTAACCACTTCCACGGTAGGCGCAAACATGGCTTTGAAGTTTGAGTCTAACCAGGCGGCTTTTGATCTGGAAGCAGATTTGAATTTTTTCGCAGAAGTGTTTCACAACCCCAAACTTCTGTTGTTAGGACTTCCCTTCTCCTTAACTCTCCTCACAATCTTGATGGCTCATGAACTGGGTCACTATTTAACCTGCGTCTACTATCGCATCGACGCCAGCCCTCCCTATTTTCTTCCTGCACCCAGTCTCACTGGAACGTTTGGAGCGTTCATCCGCCTGCGTTCGCCTATTTATTCCATGCGTCAACTTTTCGATGTCGGCGTGGCAGGTCCCCTTGCCGGTTTCGTTTTCATAATTCCAGCACTGGCCATTGGTGTGGCTTATTCCAGAGTCATCCCCGGCCTTGCCGAACAGGGCGACATTGTTTTTGGCACACCACCTTTGCTCAGCCTGTTTGAACACTTTCTTTTCCCTGGAGTGCCGTCTTCCGATATCTCCTTGCACCCCATTGCCCGCGCCGCCTGGGTCGGAATGTTTGCCACAGCACTCAATCTACTGCCCATTGGGCAACTGGACGGGGGGCACATTCTTTATTCGTTCTTTAGCCGATGGTTCAAGTATCTATCGCGAACCTTTGCCTTCCTGCTGCTTCCCATGGGCTATTTCTGGAAAGGTTGGATTATCTGGGCCATCTTCTTTCTGTTTACTGGATGGAAGCGTCCGGCCATTTATGATTCCCAGACAATGGATCGCCCCCGACTCATCTTAGGATTGCTTGCCGCCATTATTTTTCTGGTCTGTTTCAGCATTCAACCCATCCGCGAGGGCCTCGCTGCCAGATGAAGATTTCCGCCACCATCATCACCTATAACGAAGAACGCAATATTGCCCGGGCAATGGAAAGCTTACGGTCAGCGGATGAAATTGTTGTGGTGGATTCCGGCAGTTCCGATAGAACTGTGGAAATTGCTACCAAGCTGGGTGCGCGGGTCATTGAACAGCCCTGGCTGGGCTACGCTGGCCAAAAGAATTACGCCGCCGAGCAAGCCTCTAACGATTGGATTCTGGCGCTGGATGCCGACGAGGCACTGAGCGAAATTCTGGAAGCCGAAATCTGGCATTTGAAAAAGCATGGTCCGCAATTCGATGCCTACTCCATGCCTCGTCTGGCGCAGTATTTGGGAAAATGGATCCTGCATTCCGGCTGGCATCCTGATCGCAAGGTGCGTCTTTACAATCGCCAGAAGGCCAAATGGGTGGGCCAATACGTCCATGAAAGTGTGCAGGTGAACGGCTCGGTGGGCGGACTGGACGCCAATATTTTGCACTTCACTTGTCAATCGCTTTCAGAGCACCTAAGGACCATGGACCGTTACACCACCCTCGCCGCGGAGGAAATTGTGGCCAGCAATCGTAAAATTGGGTGGCGACATTTGTTGTTAGATCCTCTGTGGACATTCTTTCGTACTTTCATTCTTCAACGTGGTTTTCTAGATGGTGTGGAAGGTTTAGCCATTGCCTGGATGGGTGCACTCTACCAGTTCCTGAAGTTCGCCAAAGCGCGCAATATGCGGCCCGGCAGGGAGTTCTAGTTCTTGCGAGTTCTTCACCTGGATTGCGGGAAGCAAATGCGTGGTGGTCAATGGCAGGTGCTGCGCCTTATTGAACAACTCAATCAAATGGGGATTGAAAATACATTGCTGTCGCCTGCAGATTCTCAACTGGCAGAGCATTACCCGGCCAGCCAGCCCTTCCGTGTAGATATACTGCGTAAAACCTGGCCCGAGTTCCATTTGATTCATGCCCACGATGCCCGCTCCCACACTTGGTGTGCCTTGCTTGGGGTGCAACCCCTGGTAGTGTCCCGGCGTGTGGCGTTTCCCATCAAAAAGAGTTTTCTTTCTACCTGGAAATACAACAAGCCCCAAATGTTTATTGCTATCTCCAACAGCGTATCGCGCACACTGGAAGACGCTGGTATTTCGGCAGCACGGATTCGTGTAATTTACGATGGGGTAAAGGATTTCTCCTGGCACTCCGATCATACGGGGGGAGCCATTGCGCCTGCATCGGATGATCCGCTAAAGGGGCAAGACCTGCTGGCGGCATCGGGAATCAAGGTGAATTTTTCCACCAATTTGGAACAAGACTTACAAACAGCCAATTGCTTTGTATACATCAGCAGGCAGGAAGGATTAGGATCGGCAATTCTGTTGGCCATGGCCACTGGGGTTCCGGTAATTGCCAGTCGCGTCGGTGGAATTCCAGAACTGGTGGAACACGAAGTTACCGGACTGCTGGTGGAAAATGATCCGATAGAGATCCGGGCGGCTTGGGAACGCTTACAAATAGACAAGCCACTAGCGTTGAAGTTGGCGAGCAACGCCAAGGAAAGGGTCAGGCAGGCCTTCACAGCGCAACACATGGCCTCGCAGACCCTCAAGGTATACCAGGAGCTCCTTTGATACCAGAAGCACTCATAGCCGCCTTGTTTGGTCTGCTGATCGGCAGTTTTCTGAACGTATGCATCTTCCGCCTGCCTTACGACCTTACGCCAGCCAATCCTCCGCGCAGCTTTTGTCCGAAATGCGAAACCACCATCGCCTGGTATGACAACATCCCTCTTCTCAGTTTTTTATTGCTGAAGGGAAAATGCCGATCCTGCAGCGAACCGATTTCCTACCGATATCCGCTGGTAGAGCTGCTCACTGCGGCCTGCTTCTTTTTGGCAGTTTATCGTTTCAGTACTTCCTGGGATGCGCTGAAACTCATTCTGCTATCCATCATTTGTATTGACCTTATTTTTACCGATTTTGAGGAACGAATCCTGCCCGATGAATTCACCATCGGCGGGGCAGTGGTTGGGTTTCTACTAGCGTTCAAAGTTACCCTACCTCCCTATTTCGTCTTCTTCCTCCTACCGTCAGAAGCCAGAACTTGGGTAAGATCGCCACTGGAAGCGCTGCTCAGTGGTCTTTTTTGCGCTGGGGTGCTTTGGTTAGCCCGATTCATTTACTTCCAGATTCGGCACAAAGAAGGAATGGGACTTGGTGACGTTAAAATGGTTGGCATGCTGGGTGCATTCTTTGGGCTCATGCCCGCCCTGTTCAGCTTAATGGCTGGGGCCATGCTTGGCTCCGTTTTAGGATTGCTGCTTATCCTCTTTGCCAAAAAAGATGCTGCCACTTACGAAGTGCCCTTTGGATCTTTTCTGGGCATTGCCGCCCTGGGCATTGCTTTCTTTGGGCCGCGTTTCTAAAGCCACCTGGTGTAAACTAGAAAGTTGTCCGCATGCAGGACCTTCTGGCCTTACTCAGTGAAAAAGATCCGGACCGCTCGCTTGCGCTAGCTGTCGATGGGGAACGTCTGCCTAGCCATATTGCCATTATCATGGATGGTAACGGAAGGTGGGCCAAGCGCCGAGGCTTACCCCGAATCGCTGGTCATAAAGCAGGCGTTGAACCCGTGCGCACGGTGGTGGAAGCTTGTGCCCAAATGGGAATCCGCGCGCTGACGTTGTACGCTTTTTCTATGGAAAATTGGAAACGGCCACGCCAGGAAGTAGATACTCTGTGGCGCTTGTTACGAATCTACATTCGTCGTGAAGTTCCCACACTAATGCGCAATAACGTACGGCTGAAGGCCATCGGCAGGCTGGATGCGCTGCCATCCCATGCCCGGGAAGAGTTGCAGGAAGCAGTGAATCGCTTAAATGGGAATACGGGTATGGTGCTGAGTCTGGCCATTAACTATGGCGGCCGCACCGAAGTGGTCGATGCCGTGAATTCTCTGATTCAAGAAGCAAAGCAACAGGGGACACTGGACCATCTGAAAATCGACGAGCACGCCATTGCTTCGCACCTGTATACGAAGGGCTTGCCTGATCCCGATCTGCTCATTCGTACTTCAGGGGAAATGAGGATCTCCAATTTCCTGCTGTGGCAAATTGCCTATGCTGAAATCCACGTCACTGAGACTTTGTGGCCAGATTTCCGGCTGCGCAACTTGCTATCCGCCATTATTGACTTCCAAAAAAGAGAACGTCGTTTCGGCGGTCTCAGCACCCAAGAAGAACGCTTAGTTGAGGCCGTCCCCTTAGGATGAAACGGATCTTAACCGCGTTAATCCTGGGCCCCTTCATGACCTGGGTCGTTTTCTGGAGCCGCTACGAGATTTTTGCGGTGACGGTGACAGTTCTGGCCAGCTTGTGCTGGTACGAATTCAGTCAAATCGCCAAACAGACGCATCCACAAATTCCCGGTTGGGCAGGTTATTTGCCTGGAATCGCACTGCTGTTGGTGCCTCAACGTGCCGAACTGTTGATCATTCTGACGGCACTGCTGGCCCTGGTATTGGCCATGCGCGGCAGCGATCTATCGCTGGCTCTTCCCAGTGCTGGTATTTTTCTATTGGGGATCGTGTATATTTTTGGTGCCTGGCGGACGGCTATTCTACTGCGGGAAATTAGTCCGGCTTGGTTGTTTTTCTCCATTGTTATGAACTGGATAGGCGATTCAGCGGCCTTTTATGCCGGAAGGGCGTTCGGAAAACATAAATTGGCACCCACCATCAGCCCCGGCAAAACCTGGGAAGGTGCCATGGCATCCCTTTTGTTCGGTAGTATTGTGGCGGTTGCAATACTCTACTATTTCATTCCAGGCTTAAATCTTCCCAAAGCCTTATTGCTGGCGGCCATCGCCAATGTCTTCGGGCAAACAGGGGACCTGGCCGAATCGGCATTGAAACGCGGAGCCGGTGTGAAGGATAGCGGGACCATGCTACCGGGACACGGCGGATGGCTCGATCGGGTGGATTCCAGTCTGTTCACCATGCCAGTTGTATACATTTTGTACCCCTGGTTGGCAAAATAAACGTCACTTTTCGTCGGGTTCTGCAAGCAAATCGCCGAGCAGATCTAACCGCAGTTCCCACGCAGAGCGAAGATCATTCATCCATTGTTCAGCCACTAGAAGTCCCTCGGGTTCCATGCGGCAAGTACGCACGCGTCCTACTTTTTCCGTACGAACCAGCCCGCTTTTTTCCAATATCTGCAAGTGTTGAACCACCGCCGCCACCGTGATCTCCAGAGGCAAGGCCAATCGTGACACAGAAATGGGGCCTTTACTGAGTTGCTCCACAATTGCCCGCCGCGTGGGATCCCCCAGAGCGTGAAAGACAGTGTGGATGTTTTCTTGTTGGTTAAGCATATTCGGCTAGCTGTTCCAGCAGTGTGCGCCAACCATGTTCTCGCATTTGCGGGCCATCGGCACCTTCAAAAAACGCTCCCTGATGGGTGAAAACAAGCTTAGTGCCTTGTTCCGTCGCAATCAATTCCACGGTGGTCAGAGACGCCGAAATACACTTGTCCCCAAAACTCATGGTGGAGGCGAAAACAACGCGACGGTTGGGCACAATGTCCTGATAAGTGGCTTGATTCGTTAACTTTGCGCCTGGAAATGGGGTGCTTTCATTTAAGCGATACCTGAGGTGTTCCTTGCCTCCAATGCGAAAATCCATTTCAAATTCTTCGATTTCGTGGCTCTTACCTTCGGCAAACCAATGGCGCTTCTTGGCCGGGTCGGCGAATGCGCCGAACACACGTTCCGGGGTGGTGGGGTAATTTCGCTCAATCACGAA
>JANMWO010000514.1:0-5003 GCA_031394025.1 Acidobacteriota bacterium | reverse complement strand
ATCTGGTCACTTGGCCCAGTTGGCTTTTTGCGCGCGGGGACGTGGCGGCAGGTGGGGCAGGGGACGAAAGCCCTCTGTACTTCAATGATAAATCGCTGGCGGTGGAAGCACTGCATCACTTCCGCTTCAATACGGGAGGTCGTGGGGCACGGGAGCGCACTCCCGGGCCGACTAAGCTTTACTTGAATATTGCCACGGTGAATCCAGGTCCCAATGCCAAGCCACTCATCATCTGGCGCAACGCCACAATTTCCATTCGCCCAGCGGCGGCGCCTCGTAAGGCAACGGACGCAACTGCTGTGGTGCAACCGAACGCGCTGCGTAACTTTCCACCAGCCGGACCCAAACAATCGTTACGCGCATCGGTCAGTGAAGAAACTGCGAAGAGGTTGAACTTCGGGACCAGCCCCGACGGCACACCCATTGGACCCGACGACTTCGCTTCAGCCTCTTCCGTCTGGTTTGAAGTGGTTGTGCCTGAAGGTTCCTTCGGCGTGGAATTTCAAGTGGACGCCCAGGTAGGACCGGATCGCGATCCGGTTTATCGCGTGACGTTTTCCGACCGTGAAGACGGCGGTGCCAGAGGGATTCCCACGCGTGCCTTGTTAGGTGATCCGCAAAGTGATGGCTACAAAAAGTTCAAAGCCGGGGTGATGGAAATGGCCAGTATTCTGCCGCCTAATTCCCACGGGGAACCAACGCCTGCCGATAAAGATCCGGTACCGCAGCCGTTCGATAGCACCTTCAACGTTCCCGAGCATGACGACTTTGTACTGAAAGTGAAGTACGTCCGCGACGACCCGTTTGTATATGACAATCTGATGGACGATGCCACTCGCCAGCGTTTGAACAATGCCTGGAATGACCTTTACACGTCGTTCGATTATCACGACAATTATCTGCGACTCATTGCAGAGCATTTCAAGATTGACCTGAAGGGCAAGCACATTCAAGACATGGGCAAGGCTCAAATGGAAGGTTTGCCAATTGAGTCGCGGCAGTATGTTACGCCGCTGGTTGCCAAATATCAGGAGGCCCAATCGGCCCAATTGGCAGCCCGTGCTGGTCATGTGGAAGATAGTCTGCACTTTGCCAGCCGGGCCTGGCGACGTCCGTTAACCGCTGTTGAAAAGCAGAACCTGCGTGCGTTCTATGAAAAAGCGTTGGCTTCAGAAAAAGATCATCGTAAGGCCATCCGGGCATTGTTGACGCGCATCTTAGTGGCACCGGAATTCCTGTATCGGGTAGAGCAAACTGCCCTGGACAGTTCCCCATCGAGGCCACTTTCCAGTTATGAACTGGCCAGCCGCATGAGCTATTTTCTGTGGTCGTCCATTCCTGACAGCGAACTGAGTCGCGCCGCTGGGGCAGGGGAGTTGAACAATCCACAACTGCTCCAAAAACAGGTGAAGCGCATGCTGGGGGATGCCAAGGCTCGCCGTCTATCAACAGAATTTTTCGGTCAATGGCTAGGCTTCTATCGTTTCGATCTGCACCGCGGCGTGGATACTGGTCGCTTCCCGGAATATACTGCCGAAGTGCAGTCTGCCATGTACGATGAAGCTGTTTCGTTTTTTGAACACGTGGTCCGCAAAGATCGTCCAGTGCGCGAGCTTATATTTGCCGATTACACGTTCCTCAACAAGCCTCTTGCCAAACACTACGGTGTGAAGCAGGAAGTGAAGTCCACTGACAAAGTGGAACTGGTGGAAGGTGCGAATGCCTTTCAGCGTGGTGGCCTGTTAAGGTTGGGCGCGTTACTTACCGCCACTTCCGCACCGCTACGAACCAGCCCCGTGAAGCGTGGCGATTGGGTGTTGCGCCGCGTGTTGGGAACTGCCGTGCCTCCTCCACCAGCCAACGCCGGCGTGTTGCCTGCCGATGATAAAAACTTTGGCGATATGACGGTGTTTGAACGTCTGGAATCTCATAAACGCAATGCTACCTGTGCCAACTGCCACGTCCGCATTGACCCGTTGGGCTTCCCGTTAGAACACTACGATTCGGTAGGCCGCTGGCGTGAAAAGTATGCCGATGGCAAGCCCATTCACGATTCCGGCACCCTTTTCGATAAGAAAGAAATCAATGGGATTGATGGGCTGCTGAACTACTTGCGTACCCAGGAAAAGCAGGTACTTCGTACGGTTGCCTACAAACTTTCCGGTTACGCCCTGGGCCGCACAATTCAACCTTCTGATGAACTGCTGATCAGCCGCATTGCAGAAGGTGGCGGGGACACTACATTTTCGCAACTGGTTGCAGCGATTATCAGTAGTAAGCAGTTCCGCAACAAGCTGGGCAAGGACGAAAGCCCGCCAGCAATTGCATTCGCAAAGGGATCAAAATGACACAACAACAATCACGCCGCAATTTTTTGCGCGGAACCGGCGTTGCACTTACGCTACCCTGGCTGGAATCTTTGCCTCTGCTTGCTGCTGATGAAAAGTCTTCTAAAGCCGCCAACAAGCCGCCGTTACGCTTTGGTTGCGTCTTCTTTTCAAACGGTGTGGAACCGGAACATTGGTGGGCCAAGGGCAGTGGTGCAGCCATGGAATTCGGACCCGCAGCCAAGCCCCTGACATCCTTTGGGGACGACCTGGTTTTCCTCCGCGGGCTCTATCACCAGACCGCCTTTGTTTCCACAAGTCCTCACCTGGGTCGCATGAATTTACTTTCCGGCGCGCCCGTGAGTCTGGATCCCAATGATATCCGCGTCGGCACTTCGTTCGATCAGATTCTTTCACGGCAGATCGGCGGCCAGACCACTGTCCCCAGCCTTGTCCTGGGCATTGAGCCCAACGAATTGCGTCTGGAAGATGGGTTGTCCATGCTCTATGGCTCGTCCGTTTCCTGGGCGACTCCCACCAAGCCAGCGATGAAAGAAATTTATCCTTCGCGCACCTTTGATCAACTGGTTGGGGATGGATCAGGGCGCAGAATGGATCGCAGTATTCTGGATGCCGTGCTTGCTGAAACCAACAGCTTGAAGCCGAAAATCAGCCGTACGGACAAAGTGAAGTTGGACGAGTATCTGGAATCTGTCCGCGATATTGAAAAGCGAATTGATCGGGCATCGAAAGAAGAGCGGCTGGAAGGTTGGCGGCCAACTTTGGCGAAACCAAATATGCCTCGCCCTGCGGATGAAATTCCACAAGACGTACCAGCGCACATGAAGCTGATGCTGGATTTGACGGTGCTGGCCTTCCAGATGGACAAGACCCGCATTGCAACGTTGATGCTGAACAATGATCTGTCGCAAATGAACTTCAAGTTTCTGGAAGGCGTTCGTGGAGCGTTGCATTTGGACCTGACCCACAACGGTCGCGCACCTTTGCTGGAAGCCATGTACTTGAAGACCAATCAATTCCATGTGCAGCAATTTACTTACTTGCTGAAGCGGATGAAGGAGATCGACGAAGGTGGCACGTCCCTTCTGGACAACTCCTTGCTGATGCTCACCAGCAGCCTGTTCGATGGTGATACCCATGGAGCCGATCAGTTGCCGATTATCCTGGCAGGCAAAGCAGGCGGAGCTTTGAAGACCGGTCGCATTTTAGACTACTTGGAAAAGGGCAACGAAAATAGAAGAGCTTGCAGTTTGTATCTTTCATTGATGGATCGAATGGGAGTGAAGCTGGATCGCTTTGGCGATGCCGATACCCGTCTGGCTGATTTGTAAGCCGGATTGTTCAAGTTGAAGGGTACAATAAAGCTTCGATGCCATATCTGCTTCCGAAGCATACGGGCACCCTAGACGCCGCAACCGCTCGAAGGGCCTTGGTCGGCTTCTTCCTTTCAGGTGTTTTGGTTTCATTGCCAGGATCGCTTCTGCCTGCTTGGGGACACCACCTGCAATCTGGTTTCCTATGGGTTGCCTTCTATTTTTTCAGTTTGAATCTGGGTTTTCTGATCGCTGTGCAAGCTGCGCAAATGGCGCTACCCCGCTTCGGAACTGGTTTCATTCTTAAAGTAGCGGCACTGATCGGTGCCATTTCATTGGGCTTGCTGGCCTTTGCATCGGCTCCGATGATTGACCCTTCCTGGCGGGCTGTGGGGCTTTTTGGTGCTGGAATGTCCGCAGGCCTAACCAATACTGCAGTCTTCCAGGCCATCATTTCCATTTACCGGCACGACGCAGCTTCCACCACAAATATTGCTGGTCTTCTGTTCACAATGGGTTCCATGTTGACCGCCTTGCTCGCAGGCGGAGCATTTTATGCTTACTCAGTCACCACTATTTTATTGGTGATGGCGATCATTCCTTTGCTGCTGGGAATGATGTACGCTCGCACTGATTTCAGCCCCGTTCAACCGGTGATGAGTCTTCCCTTAGCCGAAACAATGCTGGACTTCCGCAAGCCGGGAGCAATTCTTTTTGCTCTGCTCTTGTTTTTTCAGTTTGGGAATGAGTGGACAATTGCTGGATGGTTGCCCATTTTCCTGATTCAAAGGTTAGGGATCAGTCCGGAAACAGCTCTAAAAATGTTGGCCTTTTATTGGTTCTCATTGCTGGTTGGGCGAACGGTGGCACAGGCAGTATTGCCTAGAATGAATCACGCATGGCTACTTGCAAGCAGCGCGCTGGCTTCCATTTTAGGATGCGCCATTCTAGGATCTACCAATAATCTGCAAGGAGCATTTGTGGGCACTTTACTGGTGGGAGCCAGTTTTGCGCCAATTTTTCCAATTGTGGTGGAAAAACTGAGTCACCGGTTCCCGTACTATCATCCGGCCTACTTAAATGGAATTTTCGCTCTAGCTTTGACAGGGGGAATGATGGCTCCGGCAATGCTTGGTCTGGTAGCCCACTATTTCGATATTCACGTGATGATTTACGTTCCCTTGGTTGGATCCATGATGGTGTTCATTCTGATTGTGCTGATCTGGCTGGAATCGAAGCTCCGCAAGCTGGGCTAGCATATTCATCCCCTCTTTCTAGACGAACGAATATTCGATACCGAGCCGTGACCACAAGGGAGCGGTAGCTGTCGCAATGGTGAAGC
>JANMWO010000486.1:0-2134 GCA_031394025.1 Acidobacteriota bacterium | reverse complement strand
ATCGGAATCGGGGGCACCATTCACAGCTTGACGATATGCGCTCAATGCCTTGGCCCGTTGACCTTTCATGTCGTAACACTGCCCGGTTCGCAGCCAGGCGTTCATGCCGGTGTTCCCGTCTATTTGGTTTGCACGGGGCGTTACTTTCGCCAAACTGTCCAGCGCACCATCATAGTCCCGATACCAAAACAGCAGATTTCCCCGCGAATAGTGAACGCGTGCGACATCCAATTGCGGGTCTTTCCACTTTTCCAATTCGTCCAGCACGCGCAACGCGTCATCTTTGCGACCGGCATCGGCAAGCATCTGCACCAATTCCAATCGAAATAGATAGTTTCGGGGAAAGCGCTGGATTAAGGGCTCCAGCAACGGAATCGCTTTTTGGGGTTGGCGTTCCCGTCGATACGTTACGCCCAAAACAATTTGCGCATCCCAGCGGCTGGTCTCTCCTTTGACGGCAACCATTTCCAGCGTCCGGATTCCCTGTTCTTTATCGCCACGGATTCCGGCCATGAATCCAAGCATCCGATAGCCTAACGGCAGGCTGCCCACAATGTAATCATGCAGGCCTTGTAACAAGCGGGCATCCACCAAAGTTGGTTCAATTTCGGAAACTTTATTGTGGGTTTGACGAGCCGTAGTGGCATCGCGCAGTGCATCGCGCCAGGCCTTGCGCACCAGAAAATTGTAATTCGACCGAATCGCGTAGGTGATTCCCAATGAGTACAACGCCTTCGCATCGCGCGGGTTCTTCGTCACGGCTTGCGAATTCAATGTCATCGCCCGACGCACTGCTTCATCGAACACTTTGTGATCCTCTTCCGTTGTCGCCAGCTTGCTGCGAGCATAAAACGGATTGTTCCCACTCACCAATTCACTTTCCAGCGCGCCACCACGGAACATGGCTCGATATAAAATCGCTTGCGCCAAGTGGTTCCAATGGTCAGCATTGTCCGGTTCGGCATCCACTACTTTTTGGAATGTTTCAATGGCCTGATCGCATTCCAGGTTGTAGAAATGGTCGAAGCCCTTCACCGTCAATGGATTTTCAGCAGCCAATGCGGCACAAAGCGACAGCACTAAAATGACGACACTTTTCATGGGAGTTGCGTCAGCCCCCACTGCGCATGTTCACGAACCACTTCGTCTTCATGCATCGCCAGCGATTGCAACGCGCTTTCAAATTTTCGGTCTCCACTATTACCCATGGCAATGGCCACGTTGCGCAGAAATCCACGATAACGGGCACGCTCCACCGGCGTATGACGGAACTGCTGATGGAACTGTTGCGCGGTCATGTGGGCCATCTGGTCTAAGGATGGCTCGGCGTTCAGGGCCGTAAACGCAGGGTCGGCAGTCACTGGGGCTTTGCGATTCCAAGGGCACACATCCTGGCAAATATCACATCCAAAAATATGATTGCCCATTGCTTGGCGCATCGGTTCCGGCACAGTTCCACGCAGCTCAATGGTGAAGTAGGAAATGCAGCGGCGCGAATCCACTTCATGCGATGGCCCAGCTCCGTTCACCGGAACAATCGCATCGGTCGGGCAAGCTTCAATGCAGCGGGTGCAAGTGCCGCAACGGTCCGCCGCAGGCATTGCCGCAGATTCCAGATCCAACGACAAAAGAATTTCACCCAGAAAAAACCAGGACCCTTGTTGCTGATTGATCAGACAAGTGTTCTTCCCCAGCCATCCTATGCCAGCATGTTTGGCTAGTGCCCTTTCCTGCAGGGGAGCTGTATCCACGCATATTTTATATTCGCAAGGGGTGTCCGCGTCAATTCGTTGGGCTAAAACGGTGAGCCGCTCTTTCATGGTCAAGTGATAATCACGAGACCAGGCGTAGCGGGAAATCCATCCGTTGTCCGTATTTTCTGCGGCAGTGGAATATGGTTCAGCGGTGTTGTACAGTTTGCCAACCACCAAAACTGATTTCGCGGATGGAAGCAGCGACCGCACGTCACGCCGCATTTCCGCGCGATGATCCGTTAAGTAACGCATCTCTCCGGCCAGCCCACGGGCGGCCCAGTCTATATAGTGATTCGATTCTGCAACCAGCCCTGCAGCGGCTATGCCTGCCAATTCAAAGCCACAGTCCTGGGCCATTGCAATCAGTTGGGGAGCCGTCA
>JANMWO010000677.1:0-2664 GCA_031394025.1 Acidobacteriota bacterium | reverse complement strand
CTGGAAACGGTTCTTGGCGGGGCGGCATTCGATCCGGGCGATCTAGCCGCACATGGTATTTTTCCGACTTACTTCGCGGAGTCAAAATTTAACTTTTCCTCCGGCAACCAGTCCGGCCTGTACAACACCGCGGACAGCGCGGGCTCGGGGCCTCAGGCCGGATCGGGCATGTACTTCAAGAAATTCGATGTCGATATCAGCGGTCTCAGTCTCAATCACGGAATCCATTTCGATCTCTACAACGAGACCCTTATAAGCTCCTGCAAGAAGACGCAGAATTGTAGTGTGGGTGATCTCGACGTCAATAAGTTCGCCCCGTTTTCTCACGATGCCGAGGGGCTCGTTGTGGCGTCCGTTCCCGAACCGGAGACCTACGCAATGCTGGTCGCGGGCCTTGGCTTGATGGGATTTGTGGCACGCCGCCGGAAAGGCAGATCTCAAATTTGAAAGGTGACGCAATTAGCAGATTTAACGCGGTCGACTCGTAAAGAGAATGTCAACGAATGGAATTAATTTCGCAACTTGGAAGGGGGCTCAAAATGAATGTTTTAAGCAAAACCGCAATTGCTGGTGCTTTTCTGCTCGTATGTGGCGCAGCGCAGGCAGCGAACGTCAACTGGGGGGTGCTTTCTGCCGGCGATTTTCGTGCAGCAACCAATAATCCACCCCAAGGATTGTTTGAGGATACGTATTCGTTCGGGTTGCTTGGGACTCAACTGGATCAGAACTCGGCGGTAGCGCTCGACCTCACAACCATATTTAATATTTCGGGTGGCTCCTACGCCTTGTTCAACATGGGGGGGAATGGCGTCATTGGAGGGGGCGACGACGTAATGGTCGGGGGAGCTTGGCCCATCAATGGCACAACTGGTTCAACTTTCCACCAAGTAGCCCTCGGCGCCGGACAATATTACTTTGATGTGACAGGGATTGCAGGTGGTGCGGCGGGCGGGCTCTACTCGATCGCCACAACCGTTCTGGCAGCTCCCGTTCCAGAACCGGAAATCTACGCGATGATGGCTGCTGGTTTAGGCCTCATGGGTTTCGTAGCGCGTCGCCGTCAACAGAGAAAAGAACAATCCGTGATGGTTGGCTAAGCCGCACGGTCGGGAAGATACGGCCGCAGCGTAGTACGACTGAAAGCGGCCTTCACGGGCCAAAGTTATATAAGCGTGATTTCGACTGAGGGAGATTGAGATGATTAAGCTCAAGAAGCTGGTTAGCTGTGCAGTGATGGCGGCCGCGGTTTCGCTGGGGGCGTCCATCGTAAATGCAATGTCGGTAGGCGTACCGTCAACGGGTACGGGAAGTTGGGATATGACCATAAGTCCGCTGATTGATTTTGGTGGTGGCGATCAACAACTTTCTGTGTCTTTGGGCTCAAGTACCCCGCTGAACTTCGTTGCGCAAAACTGTTGCAACCCAGGCAGTGAATTTATCTTGATACTGGATGGCAGCCCTACAGCATGGACGAGTTCCGATAATCTCGGTACTCTCGGCGGTACTGGGCTATTCGAAGGTTTGTGGACGGGCGCCGGATCGCACACGTTCAGTCTCTTTGTGTCGGTAGACTCCGGGCTCGGAGGAGGGGGAATGCAATGGTCGGCTTTTTCGCCGACAGCGCCAATCCCGGAACCCGAGATCTATGCAATGATGGCAGCGGGTCTCGGCATGCTGGGATTTTTGGGGCGTCGTCGTAAAGGGCGGGGCTCCGCTGCAGCCTAAACGAGAGATGCTTTAAGGGTTTTCCGCACGCGAGCGAGAGGACAGGCTTAAGTGTCGCCGAGCGTGCGGAAGGGCAGAGGGTTCCTAATTGCAGGGGATGGGTCTCCAGGGATGGATGATGGTCCAAAGATCCCTGGTCGATATCCCACTGCAGGTGATGCCCCACTTGGCCTCGATCCTTCGTGCAGACCTCCGACGGTAGGGCATCACGATCCCGAACTGGCTCAACGTCGAAGCGGGCGCCTTCTACATCGTAAAATCGGGACTACGTCGATTTCGAGTGGCGCTAGGTACCGGACCAGCCGGGCGGCGCTCCGCTACGCGCCGCAAACCAAACCTGAGTGCGCACTCCCTGTACCCGCGCCAGAGCGTCGAGTCGCAGGTAACCCGCGATTAGACCATCGTGCTGGACTACTGATCCGGACTTCTGATGACCCACAGAAACAATCGGTACTTTTGCCATGAGAGGGATCATTCTCGCCGGTGGGTCCGGCACGCGGTTGTATCCCGCGTCACATGCCATGTCCAAGCAATTGCTGCCAGTCTACGATAAGCCGCTGATTTATTATCCGCTGTCCGCGCTGATGTTAGCCGGTATCCGGGATATCTTGATTATTTCGACGCCACGGGATACGCCAAGGTTCGAAGAGCTTCTTGGTGATGGAAACCGGTGGGGTTTATCGTTCAGTTATGCGGTTCAAGAGCGCCCGGAGGGCATCGCCCAGGCATTCATCGTGGGCGCGCCGTTTATCGAGGGTCAGCGTTGCGCATTGGCTCTTGGCGACAACATATTTTATGGGCATGAACTGGCTGATGACCTGAAACAAGCAGGCAGAAAAATCGCTGGCGCGACGGTGTTTGCCTACCCCGTGCAAGACCCGGAACGCTACGGAGTCGTCGAGTTCGATTCCCAGCGCAAGGCGGTCTCGATCGAGGAAA
>JANMWO010000676.1:0-6481 GCA_031394025.1 Acidobacteriota bacterium | reverse complement strand
AATGCCTGCAGACTGCCCTCCGATCGTGATTGTGCAACACATTCCGCCCGTCTTTTCTTCGGCGTTCGCCAATCGCTTGGATAAAATGTCGAAAATTCATGTAAAGGAAGCGGAAGATGGGGATGCCATTCTCCCTGGGCGAGCGCTGGTGGCCCCAGGGAATATTCATATGATTTTGCGCAATTCCCAGGATGGGCTACGGGTCGCTTTACGCGAGGGCCCCTTGGTTTGTTACCAACGTCCGTCGGTGGATGTACTGTTCAAGTCGATCGCAGATTGCCTTGGTGGAAATTGCGTGGCTGCTCTTTTAACGGGAATGGGCAGTGACGGCGCGCAAGGTCTGTTGAAGCTTCGCCAAGCCGGTGCGCGAACGGTGACTCAAGATGAAGCAAGTTGCGTTGTGTATGGTATGCCCCGAGAGGCTGTTAAACTAGGAGCTTCGGAACGCGTTCTTCCTTTGGGAAGAATTGCGACAGCCCTGTTACAGCTGCCCAATTAAGTAGTACCACCCCCTAAGCTAAATATAAAAGAGGCAGAAATAAATCCATGTCCAGTCCTAGTTTCGATTACGATCTTGTTGTGATTGGTTCCGGTCCCGCCGGCCAAAGAGCAGCCATCCAAGCGGCAAAGCTCGATAAAAAAGTGGCTTTGGTGGAAAAGAAAACAGTTCTTGGGGGTATGTGCATCAACACCGGTACCATTCCTTCCAAAACCTTACGGGAAGCGGTGATTGAACTCACTGGATATCGGTCACGGGAATTTTACGGGTCCTCCTACACAGTGAAACAGAACATCACTATGGAAGATCTTCTATTCCGCACTGAAAAAGTAATCCGGCATGAAATTGACGTGGTGCGGCACCAACTGCTTCGAAACCGGGTGGAACTCATCGTTGGCGCAGCTAGTTTTGCCGATCCCAACACGATCCGCATTGATTCAGCGGATGGGCATAGTCATCAATTGGTTTCCGGTGAAAAAATTATTATCGCCGCTGGAACCACCGCCACCAGGGACGAACATATTCCTTTTGACGGCAAGTCTATTTTCATCAGTGACGACATCCTTAATCTTGAAAAGTTGCCCAGAACAATGGCTGTCATTGGCGCTGGCGTCATTGGCTGCGAGTATGCAACCATGTTCGCCACCTTGGGTGTGCGCATTACTTTGGTGGATAAGCGTCCCCGCCTACTGAGCTTTATTGATGATGAAGTTGCCGATGCGTTGACCTACCATATGCGGGAAAATCGTGTGCAAATGCGCCTGGGCGAAGAAGTGCGCGGCATTGAAAAGTTTACCGATGAGCATGGCGATCGGGTAAGAATCCATCTCGAATCAGGCAAACAAGTGATCGCCGACAAAGCTCTTTACTCCATTGGACGCACAGGCAGCACCTCGTCGTTAAATTTGGGATGTACGAACATTGTCCCCGATGATCGCGGCAGAATTCGAGTGAATGAAGCCTACCAGACATCGGATCCTCATATTTTCGCGGTCGGCGACATCATTGGATTCCCCAGTCTAGCTTCTACGTCCATGGAGCAGGGCAGGCTATCGGCCTGTCACGCTTTTGGCGTGTCGGCCACCAGTGTGCCCGCTCTTTTCCCTTATGGCATCTATACCATTCCAGAAATCTCTATGGTTGGAAAAACTGAGGAAGAGCTTACCAAAGAAAACGTTCCGTATGAAGTAGGCAAAGCCAGGTATAGAGAAATTGCTCGCGGACAGATCATAGGCGATTCCACCGGGCTGTTGAAATTGATATTTCACCAGGAGACCAGAGAACTTTTGGGAGTCCATATTATCGGCGAAGGTGCCAGTGAACTGGTCCATATCGGGCAGGCCGTTTTGGCGTTCAAAGGAAAAATCGACTATTTCATCAACACCGTGTTCAACTATCCGACACTGGCGGAATGCTATAAAACGGCGGCGTTCGATGGGATCAATCGTCTGGGAATCTAAAGAGCGCGACCTTTACTAAGGATTCGTCGCAAATAGTCAATTTGACCTAAATGGTAGTTCAAATGTCCATGCAGGTGGATCAGAAAGTATTGTGTTGACATTGCTGCACCCAGAACATTTTCCGGAAATGTGGCCGCAAGTTGCGCTAGCTCCAAAGACTTGATCACAGCCGGAACCATTTCCGTCACACTTTCCATTCGCTGTAGTAATTCTTCTGCTGGCGTGGATCGGCTGCTGAATTCCAGTGGGCGGTCGCGCACGTAAGTAATTCCGCCCAATTGGCGGCCGACATATTCGCGCAGATTGCCTTCCAAATGTAAAATCAGATTCCCCGCAGAATTGGTAACGCCCGGCACAGTCTCCCACAATTGCGCCTCGTCACATAGCTGTACTCCTTCTGTAAAAGCTTTTATCTGCAAACTGACTTTTTTCAAGTCTCTGTGGAACAGCGCCGCCAGTTCTTCTCTAAACATTTCCTCTCCTCACCAAGTGCTCTCGCGAGTCTATCCCGCTAGACAACCAGATTAACTGAAAATTGAGTGGGTTGCGTCAGAACCGCATGTTTGCCAAACTCAAAGGGTTAATGACATTTTCCCGTCCATGTGCAGCCTGGTTACGACTGGCGTTTTGTCTGCTTTTGTTTGGCCTATCCCCAACCGCTGTTTTCGCTCAAACTGAAATTTTGAACTATCACGTGGAATGGCGTTTGATTCAAGCAGGTGCCGCACGAGTCACCATCAACAAAACCCCCACCAACGTAACTGGCAAGCTGGAACTGACTTCTATCGGTTTGGTTTCCCGGCTATTCAAAGTGAACGATATCTACGATGTAAATTGGCGACCCGATTTTTGCGCTCAATCCTCACACCTCAACGCCGAAGAAGGCAGCCGTCGCCGGGAAACAAATATCCTGTTCAATGGCCCCAACGGCAAAACGCAATACACCGAAAAAGACTTGGTGAAAAATACCGTTGCGCAAAATGCAGTCGCCGTTCCAAGTTGTGTAGAAGATGTTCTGGGTGCGCTACAGAAAATACGAGCCATGAAATTGACCCCTGGCACATCTACGCAAATCCCCATCACTGATGGTAAAAAGTTTGTCGAAGTAAGAGTGGATGTCCAGGAAAAAGAAGATGTGAAGACTGCGACCGCCACTCACAAAACCATCCGCCTGGAAGCCTTCCTGTTTAATGGAGTCTTGTATGAACGGACTGCCCGCTGTCTTATTTGGGTGACCGACGACGAAAAGCGCACTCCCGTTATGATACAAATCAGAATGCGATTCCACATTGGTACCGTAACGTTAATGCTCGATAAGTAATCCTAAAAGGGGCACAATAGGAATCATGAAATTTTACAGCCTGGCTTTGATGATGGCGGTCGGGTGCTCCATCGCGTGCGCTCAAAGTGCCGATGTCCTGCTTCAACAACAAAGCGCTCAGCTAATGGACCGCAGTGCGCAACTGCTGGAATCTACCCAAGGCACCATTCCTGGGCTTGTGCGCGCTTCAGCCCCCTTGTCCGACGATGCAAAACAGGCGCTGATTAAATTGAAGGCGAATGGACGTCCTCTGCCGTCCGATGTCTATGCCTACCTGGGACAGCTTCGCACCTACCTGGTTCTGGCCGATGCCCTGCAAAAGCCTACCCCGTTTTCCGATGAGGCCCGTCGACAGTTCTCAGAATTGCGAACCAACGTCGACTTGCTGGAAGGCTATTTTCGAGTATTGATGGTTCGCACAGAAGCTCAAATTCGTCCTGTGGATCGTGACAATTTGCGCCGGTATACTGACGCAAATTCAAAGTTAGCTCCTCCGTCAGCGGCAAAACATCGTGTACTTTTTTACGGTGATTCCATAACTGACGCCTGGCGCTTAAACGAATACTTCCCCGATCAGGATTATGTGAACCGAGGAATTAGCGGTCAGATCACTGGTGAAATGTTGGGACGCATGCAAGTCGATGTGATCGCCAATAAACCGGAAGCGATGATTATTCTGGCTGGCACCAATGATCTGGCACGAAACGTTCAAGTAGCCACGGTGAAGAACAACATTCAGATGATTGCAGAACTGGCAGAAGCCCACAAGATCCAAGTGATTTTGTCCAGCATCCTGCCCGTCAGTGATCATCATAAGGACAAGAATCCCCGCTATGAAAATACGAAAGTGCGGCCTCCGGATAAGATCCGTGAGATCAATGCCTGGATGGTTGATTTTGCAAAACAGAAGGGTTTCATTTACTGTAATTACTATGACGCCTTGGTAGATCCCACTGGGCAGATCCAGGCCGAACTCGCCGCAGATGGATTGCACCCTAACGCGGACGGCTACAAAATTATGGCTCCAATTGCACAAATGGCCATTGATCGGGCATTGAAACAAGCCCAGACCTCGGCAATTTCTGTGCAACAAAAAGCGACTAAGAAACGTCCGTCTTTGTAAGGGAATTCGTGTGTTTCGATTTATTTTACTTTTAACAGTTCTATCGGTTAGCGTCTTTGCTCAGATGAAAATGACGGTTGCTCAATTGAAGAGCTTCATTACATCGTCAAAACAGCTAAAGCATGACGACAAGAAAGTCGCTGATTATCTGCGCAAATTCAAGATGGCTGAAAAGCTTGACGATGGAACGATTGACGAATTGCTGGCCTCTGGCGCGGGCCCCAAGACCGTCGAAGTGCTTCGGGAAATGCGCGATGCCAGCAAGACTCTTCCGTCGGAAAAGGCAGTGGTTGTAGTTGCCGCCAAAGAGGCTCCGCTGCTTCCTCCCCCTCCCATGGAGGAACAGCGCAAAGTACTGCGACAGGCGCGTGAATTTGCGATGAACTACACCAAAGAACTTCCCCACTTCATTTGTGTTCAAGTCACTCGTCGTTTTTACGATCCATCGGGCCTTGAATTTTGGCAAAGGGCCGACGTGTTAAACGCTAAGTTGAGCTTTTTTGAACAGAAAGAATCGTATCAGTTGATGAGCGTGAACGGGCAGGTTCCAAAGACCGATATTTCTATGGATCAATTGGGCGGAAGCCAATCCAGCGGAGAGTTTGGTTCACTTTTGAAAATGATCTTTGAAGATAAAAGCCATGCTAAATTGGATTGGGAACGTTGGGGTAAATTACGCGGCAGACTAACGCATGTGTACTCGTTTTTTATCGCCCAACCCAACTCTGGCTACATGTTGATTTCTGAAAAAACAAACCAGTATAGACCGGCGTTGCGCGGTAGTTTGTATGTAGATAAGGACACTCAAATGGTGCTTCGACTGGCGTTCGAAGCTGTTGATGTTCCTCCAGCGTTTCCTATCCAGGGAACGAGTATGATCCTTGACTACGACTTTCAAACTTTGAGTGACCAAACTTTTTTGCTCCCTCTTCGCGCAGAATTGAAAAGTCGGGCAGGAAAATATTTGACGAAAAACGAAATTGAGTTCCGGCTCTATCGCAGATTTGGTGCCGATGTGAACATCAAGTTTGATACTCCTGAGGAACTCCCCGAATCGCAAACTAAGGAACAGCCGATCAAGCCCTAGGCGCAAAGTCTGATGAAGCTGTACCTCGCACTGCTGCTTTCGACTCGTCTCATTGAAGTGCCTTTGGGACTGGATCGCTACTTGCCAGTGCCCGATAGCAATCCGTTGACGATTGAAAAAGTAGCTCTGGGCAAACGGTTATTCTTTGAAAAAAACTTGTCTCGCGATTCCACCATCGCCTGCGCCACTTGCCACGAACCCTCCAGAAGCTATACCGATGTTTGGCCCAAGTCCATTGGCGTAAATAGCCGTCGAGGTGAATTTCGTAGCCCGCGCATTATCAATCGCGTTTACGGAAAAAGCTTCTTTTGGGATGGGCGTGCAAAATCACTCGAAGAGCAGGTGATACAGCCGATCAGTAATCCCCTGGAAATGGACCTTCCCATTGCCGATGCGGTCACCAGGCTTGCCGTGTCCTCAGACTACCCCGGCATCACGTTAGCAGTCATGCGGGATGCCTTGGCCAGCTATGTGCGAACCATCCTTTCTGGCAATTCGCCTTATGATCGTCATGTGGCCGGTGACAAGCAGGCTCTTACCGATTCCGCCAAGCTTGGCTTGAAAATCTTTCGGGGAAAGGGTGGTTGTGTCTCCTGCCATCTGGGCCCTAACCTTACCGATGAGCGGCTGCACAATACCGGCATTGGCCGTGGTAGTTTCAAGACGCCAACGCTGCGCGAAGTAGCGCGACAAGGTCCATACATGCACGATGGAAGTCTTTCCACACTGGAAGATGTCATCGATTACTACGACAAAGGTGGCAATGCAGGGATCGGGATAGATAGCGACATGCATCCGCTTCATCTAACTCAACAGGAAAGGCTGGGGCTGTTGGATTTCCTGAAAGCACTCACTGGTGTGATTCAGGAGGGGCTGTGATCCTCAACTTCCTGCTGGCGTTCCAAATGTTTTCGCCCACAGACCCGGCAACACTTCGCCCCTTGTATGAAAAAGCGATCGCCATACGCAGCACGAAGTATGGTGAGAAGTC
>JANMWO010000473.1:0-19273 GCA_031394025.1 Acidobacteriota bacterium | reverse complement strand
CCAGGTCCCATGGGCAGCCATCAGGAGCGCGCAGTTGTTCCATAATTGCCACCAATCGTTGGAATGGATCTGTAGGAAGAGGGGTCAAGGGGTGTCTTTATAAATGTAACATAGGGCCTATTCTGAAGCCCTTGCTATACTGAAGTTTCCGTGTTTCAAAGCCTAGAATCAACCATAATCAGCGAAGTGGCGGCGCATGTCCACATCCGCTACGGCATTACCTTGCCCGTTGTTGTCGAACAGCCCAAGCAATCGAACTTCGGCGAAATTGCGTTGCCCATTGCCTTTCAATTGGCCAAGGAATTGAAGCGTGCACCCAAGGCAATTGCCACGGAACTGGTGGCGGAACTTCCCGCCCTTCCCGGAGTGTTATCGCTTGAAGTAGCAGGTAGCGGTTATATCAACATGCGGCTGGATCGGGCCTATTATGGATCGGAGACGCTGGCTGGTGGACACACAGCAGCAGCACAGCCGGGCAAGATCATCGTTGAGCATACCAACATCAACCCCAACAAAGCCGCTCACATCGGCCACTTGCGCAACGCCATTTTGGGCGACACGTTCGTCCGCATGCTGCGCGCCGCTGGTAACAATGTGGAAGTGCAAAACTACATTGACAACACTGGCGTCCAAGTAGCCGACGTTGTGGTTGGTTTTCATTATCTGGAAAAAAAGTCCACTGCTGAAGTTCGAACTCTTGCTGCCGCCCCCCGTTTCGATTACCTTTGCTGGGACCTCTACGCTCGCACATCCTCCTATTACGGCGATCACAAAGAAGCGTTGGTGGAATGGCGCGCCAAGACGCTGCACTCTATTGAATCCGGCGAGGGAGAGCTAGCGGAACTGGCGACTATTGTTGCCGATGCAATTGTGGCCTGTCACTTGAAGACCATGTTGCGACTGGGCATTGTGTACGATGTGCTTCCGCGCGAAAGTGAAATTCTGCATCTTAAGTTTTGGGCTCAAGCCTTTGAACTGCTCAAGGAACGCAAAGCCATCGAATTTGAAAACGAAGGTAAAAATAAAGGTTGTTGGGTGATGCGCGCCGAAGCTTTTGCATCCTCTGATGATGAGGATATGGACAAGGTAATTGTCCGCTCTAACGGTACGGTGACCTACGTTGGAAAAGACATTGCGTATCAAATGTGGAAGTTTGGCCTGCTGGGCAAAGACTTTTTTTACAAGCTTTGGTACACCTATCCCGATGGCAAACAACTCTTCGCGTCGTCAGACGTACCTACTGGAGAACTTCATAACTTTGGGGCTGGTACCAAGGTGTTCAACGTCATTGATTCCCGCCAGTCCTACTTGCAAGACGTGGTTGTCGCCGGACTGCGCGCATTGGATTTCGGCAAGCAGGCAGACAATTCCATCCACTTTTCATATGAGATGGTGGCGCTGTCTCCGCGTACTTGCGTGGCGCTGAACATCACCCTATCGGAAGAAGACCAGAAGAAACCTTACGTGGAAGTTTCCGGTCGTAAAGGTTTGGGGGTGAAGGCTGACGACCTGATCGACAAGCTGATTGAAAACGCCCAACGGGAAGTGGATTCGCGGCATCCTGACGTAAACGCCGCCGCACGTACCAAAGCAGCTACTGCCATTGCCATTGGCGCTCTGCGTTACTTTATGTTGAAGTACACGCGCAATTCTGTGATCGCTTTTGATTTCCAGGAAGCTCTCAGTTTCGAAGGGGAAACCGGTCCCTATGTGTTGTACGCTACGGTGCGTGCCCGAAAGATTCTGAAAAAACTGGACGCAGCCCTGCCTGATTTCAAGGCTGTGTTAAACAGAGAATCATTCGCCAAACAGCTTGCGGACGAAGAGTTGTGGCAATACACGTTGGCCGCAACCCGCGCTGATTTGGCCATTGAAAAAGCTTTAGCCGCAGGCGAACCATCGCACATGGCCCGCTTTGCTTTTCAGTTGGCGCAATCGTTTAACAACTTTTATCACGGCTATCAGGTGATCTCAGAACAGGATGAGGAGAAGCGCATTTTCCTGATTTGGTTGACCGATCTTTTCCGATCACAACTGGAACGCTCACTGGATATTTTGGGTATCGAGATGCCTGAGTTTATGTGATGGAGTGGGACAGTCTTTTACCATTGCTGTCGGCAAGGCAAGAATGGACAGGCAGGGATGCCTGTCCCACATTTTAAAGTTCGTTGAACAAGCCGGGCAGTGCGCGTTGCTTCAGACCAGGAACGCCCCAACCTAAATCATCCACTTGAATTGCAGCAATGGCATCTTCCTTCGATTTGCCCTGCTTCTTCAGTGTCTGCAACCGATTTCGTAGCGTCTCAAACTTTGCATTCCACGCAGCCAGATCCGCTTTCTTGCTGATCGGACCATGCCCTGGAATCACAGTATCGGCCTCCAACTTCAAGGCATTGTAAATCGACTTGGTCCATTCCACGCCACTCCCGCCGCCTGCATAATCGATGAACGGTCCACCAGTATTGAACATGTCACCCAGGTGCATTACACGATGCGCCGGGAACAGCACGGTAATATCGCCATTGGTATGACCACGACCAAAATAGTAGGCTCGAACTTCTTTGCCGCCCAAGTGGATGGCTGTTTCAGATCCAAACGTCAGCCGTGGAATGCCAGGCATCTTTCCCGCCACCATCTTTTCACGAGCATTCTTATGTTGCACAATTTCCAGACCAGCATTTGCTTCCATCATTTTCAGATTCCCACCAGTGTGGTCGCCATGATGATGAGTGTTGATAATGTAGCGAATCGGCTTGGTGCTGATGGCTTTTACCTTGGCCAAAATCTCTGGCACATCTTTCTCAAATTTGTCATCCACCAGAATTAAACCGTCATCGGTGGTGAACACCGCCACGTTTCCGCCGTTGCCAACAATGACGTGCAGGTCATCAGCAATCTTTTCCACGGTGAGCCCAGGCTGCTGGGAATTGCCCAGCCACAAGCCGCCCATAACCATCATTAACGCGCCCATGCGCAGTACCAATGTGTTTTTCAAAAGGTACCTCCCTTTAGCGGGTTATCCTAACACATTCACTACCTGTTACGATAGATGAATCCCCATGGCATTGCGTTTCTACAATACCCTGACACAACAGGTTCAGGAATTTGTGCCTGCTGACGGCAAAACTGTCCGCATGTACACTTGCGGTCCCACCGTCTACAATTTTGTCCACATTGGCAATCTGCGCACGTTCACTTTTCAGGACTTGCTAAGGCGCTGGTTGCGTGCCAGCGGCTTTGCGCTGAACCACGTGATGAACATCACCGACGTGGAAGACAAGATTATCCGCAGCGCCACCGCTGCTGGTCAGACCATTCAGGAATACACCAAACCATACGAAGAAGCGTTCCTTGAAGATTGCGCCACTTTGCGTTTTGAAAAGCCAGAGCGGATTGTCCGCGCCACTGAACATATTCCAGAAATGGCTGAGCTGATTCAAAAGCTTTCCGACAAAGGCATGACCTACACCAGCGATGGGTCCGTCTACTACCGCATTTCGCAGTTCAAAGAATATGGCAAACTTTCCCATAACGACTTTGCCGGAATGCGCGCTGGTGCCCGTGTGGACGTGGATGAGTACGACAAAGACGATGCCCGTGATTTCGTTTTGTGGAAGATGAAAAAGGAAGGCGAACCTTCCTGGCAAACGGCCATTGGCGACGGTCGACCAGGCTGGCATATTGAGTGCTCTGCCATGGCCATGAAGTATCTGGGCGACACGTTGGACATCCATGCAGGCGGCGTTGATCTGGTGTTTCCGCATCATGAAAATGAAATCGCCCAATCCGAAGCGGTCACAGGGAAACCCTTCTCGCGATTCTGGTTGCACTCCGAACACCTGATTGTTGAAGGCCAGAAGATGTCGAAATCCCTCGGCAATTTTTATACGCTACGCGATTTGATGGCGTTGGGATATCAGCCGGAAATCATTCGTTATTTGTTGACGCAAGTGCCTTACCGCAACAAGCTGAACTTCACCATGGACGGGTTGAAGGCTGCAGCCACAGCCATTGATCGATTGCGCAATTACAAATTACGACTGGAAACCGATAAGTATCCGGTCGGAGCAAATGACGAAATTGAAAAGCGAATCGTCCAGGCCAAATTGGATTTCATCGGGTCCATGGATGACGATCTAAACACTGCCGGTGCCATGGCTGCAGTGTTTGAATTGATTCGCGACACCAACACAGCGATGGATGTTGGCCAGTTTTTTGAAGACAACCGGGCATCGGCATTGGCTTTCCTAAAGACCTTCGATTCCGTGTTCGACGTTCTTGAAGTCACCGCTGTGGAAGGCTCACTTTCCGATGCCGACATAGACACCCTGGTTGCCGAACGCACTGCCTCGAAAAAGTCCAAGGACTTTGCCGGTGCCGATCGATTGCGCAATGAGCTGTTGGAAAAAGGCATCATTTTGGAAGATACAAAAGAAGGTGTCCGCTGGAAGAGAAAGTGAGTATGGAAATCAATACAAAAGCGGTGCATGTTGGGGATCGTCGTAAGCCCGGCGCCTTTGTACCCGTTACGACGCCCATCTACACGGCGGCCACTTACCTGTACGAAAATGTGGAAACGTTGGACAAAGTTTTCGCTCATGAAGTGGAAGGCTACGCCTATGCCCGCTACGATAATCCCAACAACTCAGGGCTGGAAGAAATCTGTACCGTGCTCGAAAATGGTCACGGTGCTTTGGCATGTGCATCGGGCATGGCGGCATTGCAATTGGCACTTACTGCTGCGCTGATAGACCGTCGCAAACACATCTTAGCCGCTAGTGCGTTGTACGGCGCCACAACCAATTTACTGATGAACGTGCTGGCTCCCTTTGGCGTGGAAACAACTTTTGTCGACATCACGGATCTGGCCGCAGTAGCCCAAGCCATTCAGGAAAACAAGCCCGGCTGCATTTTGATGGAATCCATTTCCAACCCGTTATTGCGTGTTGGTGACATTGCAAAAATCGCCGCGCTGGCTCAAGCTAACGGTGCGGCACTCATTGTGGACAACACCTTTGCATCGCCAATGATTGTGCGTCCTTTGGATCTTGGCGCGCATATAGTGGTGCATAGTTTGACGAAATATCTTTCTGGACATGGTGACACCATGGGCGGCGTGATCATCACCGATGCTGCACATTTCCCTGTGATCCGTTCGCTGTCGCGCACCTATGGCCCAATCCTGGGACCGTTTGATAGCTACCTGTGCTTCCGTGGCATCAAGACGTTTCCATTGCGCATGGAAAGGCAGTGCAATAATGCGATTGCCGTGGCCCGCTTTTTGGAACAACACGCTTGTGTGGAACGAGTGCACTTTCCTGATCAGACAGACCATCCCGATAAGCAAACCATCTCTCAGCAATTCGCCCCTGGCCTATTTGGAGGCATTGTCACTTTCCTTGTGAAGGACGCGGCCAAGCAGGATGTAATGAACTTTATGGATCGGCTGAAGCTGATTGTATGCGGCACTTCACTGGGCGATGTCCATAGTTTAATGCTGTATCCGCTGATTGCATCGCATCGGGATTTGTCACCGAAGCAGCGTCAACGGCAGGGGATTCACGACAATTTGGTACGTCTCTCAGTGGGTATAGAATCGGCGAAAGATATCTGTGCTGATTTGGATCAGGCTCTGCGTTAAATGTCCGCGCCGCGCAACCGGACACTCCGTTTAACTAAGGCGGAGGAACGCCGGTTGCGGCCCCGGCTTACATCATTAACGCCGGCGTCTTCGTTAAAAACTACGCTGGACAAAACTATTCATCAGGATCTATTCGCTGCACTGCCTCTGCTTCCTGCGGCTTGTGCGGACATGATCTTCATTGATCCGCCTTACAACCTGAACAAGTCTTTTGGCACGTCTATATTTCGGGCGCGCACGCTGGAAGCATATGCGGAATGGTTGGAATCATGGCTGCCTGCTGTGTTGCGCACAGCCAAGCCACAGGCCACTGTTTACCTTTGTGGCGACTGGCGGTCTTCTCCATCACTGCATCAGGTTGCTGCGAAATATCTTACGATTCGTAATCGCATTACCTGGGAACGGGAGAAGGGTCGCGGGGCTGCCCATAACTGGAAAAATTCCAGCGAAGATATTTTCTTTTGCACTTGTTCAGAAGAATATTACTTCAGCGTGGAAGCAGTAAAATTGCGCCGACGAGTGCTGGCCCCTTATCGCAACGCAAGCGGAGAACCCAAAGATTGGAAGCAATCGGCCAAAGGAAATTACCGTGATACATTCCCTTCCAACTTGTGGACCGATGTAACCATACCATTTTGGTCTATGCCGGAAAATACAGATCATCCGGCGCAAAAGCCGGAAAAGCTGTTGGCCAAGTTGATTCTGGCCAGCACACGAGAAGGTGACCTGGTGCTGGATCCATTTCTAGGTTCGGGAACAACTAGTGTTGTGGCGAAGAAATTAAGGCGCCACTGGATGGGGATTGAGCAGAACCTGGAATACTGTTTACTGGCCGAAAAACGGCTGGAAATGGCTGAATCAAATCGGACCATTCAAGGTTATGAGGACGGAGTGTTTTGGGAGCGCAATTCCCGTTAAAACAATTCATTCATCATCGCAGCCACTTTCTGATCCATCTGCGATTCGCTGCTCTTCAGCGACCACATCACGCGACCGCGATCACCGATGGGCCGGTTCTGACTTAATTTAAACTTGCCTTCCATCCGATCAATCGGCATTTCAAACGCTACTATGCCGCGAATCAAATTGTCGATGTGTTGCGCATCCATATCAAAGCCCCAAGGACTTTCCCGAGCCGATTCGTACTTGCTCACCAACCGTTCCAGCAACTGCTTCACTGAATTTGGATCAGTAATCACTCGCGGTTTACCGTACACGTGAACTGCCGTGTAATTCCAAGTGGGAACGGCAGTCTGAGGATCGGCGTACCAGGAAGGAGAAACGTAGGCGTGCGGTCCGTGAAAAATAGCGAGTGCTTGAAGGCCAGCCTCAATATCCTTTGCCTGTGGATTTCCACGGGCGACGTGCCCGACCAAGTTAGCACCTTCAAGCAACAACGGAAGGTGGGAGGCCATTAGTTCTTGGCCATGAGTGATCAACATTCCAAAACTATTCGCGGCAGCAAATTGTCTTAGAACATGCTCATCATTTACGCGGAAGTGTTCAGGAATGTACACTTTGGTAATTCTAACGAAAATGCATTACGCTTCGCTTGGAACTACATCCAACGATTCCGCAGCATGCTTCATTTCTGCGTAGCTCAATGTAATTAGCGTCTTCTCAATATTTTCGCCAGTCTCAAGCATAGATGTCAGGTGGGCGGCTGCTAATTTACAGCACCAGGGATCTGACAGGATGCGTCCGGTTTCAGCACTAAGTTTGAGTAGAAAGGGGTGGGAAAGTGCCAACACTTTTTCTTCTTCTATCCCGCCTGAGGTGACCTCGAACTTCACGTCCACCGCATCGGCATGACGAATGGTAATGGCATTTTGCTGCCATTTAAATTCAACCAGGCAGGGTGTTCCGAATGAGTCGGTCACTGAGAAATTACGGTAGTTCTCCATTAACAACTATTGTACCGAAAAAACTTTAATCAACACCTGAACGGCGCACTAGCGAAAGAAACTCCGAACGAGTTTCCGTCGCACGAAATGCGCCAAGCATGGAACTGGTGACGGTGCTGGAAGATTGCTTTTCCACGCCGCGCATCATCATGCAAAAATGTCTTGCTTCTACGATTACGCCTACCCCTTTGGGCTGTGTCACTTCTTGAATTGCTTCAGCAATCTGATGCGTCAAACGTTCTTGCACCTGCAATCGCCGTGAAAACATGTCAATGATTCTGGGGATTTTACTCAACCCAATCACTTTTCCTTCCGGTAGATACGCCACGTGGACCTTGCCATAGAAGGGCAACATATGGTGCTCGCACAGGCTGTAAAATTCAATGTCCTTGACGATCACCATCTCGTCATAGTCCACCTTAAACATCGCGTCATTCACCAGGTCGTCCAAGCTTTTGGTGTAGCCGCTGGTCAAATATTGCATGGCCTTTTCAAAGCGTAAAGGAGTGCGTAGCAGTCCCTCCCGCTCTGGATCTTCGCCCAAACTGGTCAGCATGTTTCGCACCTGTCCGGCAATATCCAGACTGGGCGTAATTGCAAGGTCTTCAATTTCCCGTTTCATGGTCGCTCTCATTTGCATGTTAGTCTGATGACGGAATAACGAATTGGTTTCTCTTTGTTTCCTGAATTCGTATGTCTGTAAGTTTCGGGAATCCGACAGGCCACACCGCCAATAGTCGTTCCCGAATTACTTCACCCAAAACCTCTGTAGTGGCGATGCGAGTTTTGAATTCAGGGATGTCTTCATTGATGTAGCGGTGATCCAGATAACTGACAATACGTTCATTCACAATGGCGTCCAAAGCTGCTAAATCCACCACGCGTCCAGTGGTCTGATCCAGATTTCCGCGCACCACAATTTCAAGCCGATAGTTGTGACCATGGCCATGCGGATTATTACATTTGCCGAAAAGTGCCTGATTTTTGGCGTCACTGAACTCAGCAACGTGCAAACGATGTGCGGCACAAAAGTGATAGGCACGGGTCAGACCGATCATCATTCGCCTCCGCGATACTCGACCGATAAGTCATCCGTCTCATACAACTTCACCGCGTTGAGTTTACCTGGACCGTTAGCAAAGCGCGGTTCCAACCGTCTCCATATTTCAATGGCGATGTTTTCTGTGGTGGGAATAACTTTGTCGAACGGAGGCACCTCAAAGTTCAGATGACGATGATCCATGGGGTCCACTACTTCTTCATTCATGATGTCTTTTAAATCTTTAAGATCGTAAACCATGCCCGTTACGGGATCAGGCGTACCTGCCAGAGTGACTTCCAGCACGAAATTGTGGCCGTGACCTTTGGCATTGGCAGCCGGCCCGTAAAGGGCAAGGTTCTGCTCATCGCTCAAAGCCTGGTTACGACAAATATGGGATGCGGAAAACTCCGCGCGCCGGGTAATAAACATATGTTTCAATTCTTAGATGCGGCTCCTTGCCCGAAGGTGCGAAAATCAAGGTTACCTTAAATTATAGAGATAGCTAGGACAAGTTAACAAAGCATGCCTTCATTTTCCGATAAACTCTGGAACGGTTTAATGGCGATTCTACTCGCCGCCTTTGTTTGGGTGATTTACGATTCCTTCACCGAAAAACTAGTTGAAGTGGGTGACACTGGCCCAAACTTTTCCTTAACCACAGACACGGGCAAAAAAGTTACCCGCGACAACTTTGGTGGCAAGATTCTGGTTTTGAATTTTTGGGCATCATGGTGCCAGCCCTGCGTTGAAGAAATTCCATCCCTCAATGAATTGCAAAAACAATTGGGGTCAAGCGGCTTGGTTGTGCTGGGGATCTCAGTAGACAAGAATAAAGAAAAATACAACCAGTTCCGCAAGCGAGCTCGGCTGGTGTTTGAAACTGCCCTTGATTCCGAAGCTAACGTCAGTGCGTCCTATGGAACTTTCAAGTATCCGGAAACTTACATTATGGGTCCCGATGGCAAAGTCCTTGAAAAAATCATCAGCAATCGAAACTGGGTGAACGATCCTGTATTTGAACGGTTGAAAGGGATGTTGAAACGATGATTCCGGTAAATGCCATTGATCAGATTCGGGCATTGGTTGGTCCAAAAAATCTACTTACATCGGATGAAGACCTGCGCTTGTACGAATATGATGGCGGCGTGGATAAGCACAAACCAGAAATGGTGGTGTTCCCAAGATCCACGGCGCACACTGCAGGCATCGTAAAAATCGCCAACAAATTCAACTTATCTTTTATTGCCCGCGGGGCTGGCACAGGTTTAAGCGGCGGGGCCATTGCCAGGGAAGGTGGCATCATGATTAGCTTCTCCCGCATGAACCGCATTCTGGAAATTGATCTGCTCAATGAACGGGCTGTGGTTGAACCAGGAGTGGTCAATTTGGACATCACCCTTGCCGTGCAAGCACAAAAATATTTCTATGCACCAGACCCCTCCAGTCAGCGGGCCTGCACCATCGGCGGCAATGTGGCGGAGAATGCCGGTGGTCCCCATACGCTGGCTTATGGAGTCACAACGAATCACGTTCTGGGTTTAGAAGTGGTGTTGCCAAACGGAGAGATTTACGAAACCGGCGGCAAAGAAATTGATCAACCCGGCTACGACCTGGTAGGTCTTCTCACTGGTTCAGAAGGGACCATGGGGCTGGTTACCAAGATCACAATTCGCTTGATGCGCGCACCAGAAATGGTAAAAACCATGCTGGCCATTTACGATTCCCCAGAAGACGCTGGCAACACAGTGGCCGAAATGACTTCCCGCGGCATCCTTCCCGTAGCTGTGGAAATGATGGACGGCGTAATGCTGCGCATGGTGGAAGAAGCCACTCACGCGGGCTATCCGCTGGATGCCGCTGCCGTGCTGCTCATTGAGTTCGAAGGGCTGGTGGAAGCAGTAGAAGAACAAATTGAACAGGTGCGCGAAGTTTGCCTGGCTACCAAAGCTCGTGAAGTTCGCATTGCCAAAACGGCCGAGGAACGCGATCTTCTTTGGAAGGGTCGTAAGAACGCGTTTGGTGCCGTGGGCCGTGTTAGTCCTTTCTACTATGTGCAGGATGGCGTTGTCCCGCGAGGCCAAATCGCGCCGACTCTGCGTGAAATATTGAAGATTTCAAAGCTGTACGACCTCACAATTTGCAACATCTTTCATGCAGGCGATGGCAACATGCACCCCATTATTCTGTTTGATGCGCGCAAGCCCGGCGAATTGGAACGAGCCCAAAAGGCTGGCGAAGATATTTTGAAATTCTGCATTAAAGTGGGCGGATCCATTACCGGTGAACACGGCGTTGGAATGGAGAAGAACGAATTGATGTCCATGCTGTTTACAGAAGACTCACTTGGTATGATCCGCAGCATCAAGCAATTATTCGACCCAACGTGTCGCTTGAACCCAGGCAAAGTGTTGCCACTGGGAAAAGGCTGCATGGAAATTCGTCAACAGCCCCTGACCTCTGCCAACATGTTGTAGATGTAAAACGGAAAGACGAATACACTAAAGGTGATGCTGCGCGCAATTACCCTACTCGCCTTTTGGTTCTGGCAACAAGACCCACAACAGGAAGGGATCAAAGCGTTGGAAGCGCAAAATTACACCCAAGCTGCGGAACAGTTTCGTAAAGCCACCGCGCAGTTCCCCAAAGAGTACCCACCGCATTTTCACCTTGCACTAGCTTTAAGCCTTCTCAATCAGGATTCCGAAGCTATCGACGAATACAAAAAGGTGCTGGAACTGGATCCCACTATCTACGAAGCGCAACTGAATCTTGGAATATTATTGCTTCGTCAAAAACGACCTGCAGAAGCAGCGGTGCCATTGAAATTCGCAGTGGACAAAAAGCCGAAGGAGTTCCGGCCTAACTTCTTTTTAGGTGAAGCGCTATTTGCTTCCGATGATCCAGCCGCTGCCATTGCATTTCAAACGGCCCTGGAAGCCGATCCGAAATCTGCCGCTGCTGCCGCCGGGTTGGCACGCACCTTGTCCAAAGCCGGTAAGTTGTCGGAAGCCGCCCCGCTGTATCACAAGGCGGCGGAGTTGGACCCATCGTTTCAGGATCTTCTGCTGGAGCTTGCCGATCTCCACGAAAAAGCCCAACAACCCGAAGAGGCTATTGACATTTACCGCAAGTTTCCCCAACTGCCCGGTGTCAGTGAGCGAATGGGTGCCCTTCTGTTAGTAAAAGGCTCGTCCGATGAAGCGGTTCCGCTGCTGGAAGCTGCCGTTAAGGCATCACCCACTCCTGCAAATCAATTCGCCTTGGCCACCGCCTACATACGAACCAGGGAAAATGCAAAAGCTTTGCCATTGCTCACTGCTGCGGTCAACGCCGAGCCGAAGAACTGGCAATTGATCATGACACTAGGCCGACTTCTACGGGATATGAAGCAATACCCCAACGCGGCCAATGTATTTGCCAGAGCCAGCCAGTTGCAGCCTCAGCAAAAAGAATCCTGGAGCGAACTGGGCGGAATGTTGTTCGTGGCTGAAAATTACCCGCAAGCTTTGACAGCTTTTGATAAGTTAATTGAATTGGGCGAACCCACCACCGGAGCATATTATTTCCGGGCCATTACTCTGGATCACATGCATCAGTACAAATTAGCTCTGCCTGCCTATGAAAAGTTCCTTTCCCTGAGTCAGAATAAGAGTCCAGAGGAAGAGTTTAAATCCCGGCAAAGGATTAAAGTGATTCAAAAGGAGATCGCAAAGCATTGAGGCTCGCTCTCATAATTTTCGTCGCTTTGATGGCCGCACCCTTATGGGCTGACTTGGCGGCCATCAAAGCGGAACCCTCTGCCGACAAACGTGCGAGCAGGGCTTTAGACTATGCTGGTCAAACACTGAATTCAATCCGCGAACATTTTTCGCAATTGAGCCTGACTCAGTTGACGCAAGAGCTGGATGAGTTCCGTGAAGCTATGGATCTAACGGTCGATTCACTCGCTGCCACCGGCAAAAATCCTGCAAAAAATCCCAAAGAGTTTAAGAAAACAGAGTTGACCCTGCGCATCTACATGCGTAAATTAAAAACATTGGAACATGACCTGAATATTGAAGAACGCCCCCTGCTTGCCCCAGTGCTTCATCGCATAGAGCAGATTCAAGATGAACTGGTTCAAGGTATTATGAGGAAGAAATGATCTACCGATTGCTTGTCTTATTCGCACTCGCCTCAACATTGGCCTTTGGGGAAAGGGACTTTCTAACTGTCGATGAATCCGATCAGATTCGCGAATCCCAGGAACCAAACGAGCGACTGAAGCTCTACCTTAAATTCGGACGCATCCGTATCGATATGATCAAGCAAGCCATCGCGAAAGAAAAGGCGGGGCGCTCCGGTTTGATCCACGATACTCTTGAAGACTATACGAATATTATTGAGGCAATTGATAAGGTGGCCGAAGACGCGTTGAAGCGCAAAGTAGACATTGTTGAAGGCATGGTAGTGGTGGCCAAAGCCGAAAAGGAAATGTCCGCAGCACTGAAGAAGATTTTGGATTCCACTCCCAAAGATCTTCCGCGCTATGAATTCGCCCTAACGATTGCCATTGATACCACCAACGATTCCATTGAACTCTCTCAGACTGACATTAAGGATCGCACTCGCGACGTGGAACTAGCTGCTGCCAAGCAACGCAAAGATCGCGATTCGCTGCTGTCTACTAAAGAGATAGAAGAAAAAAAGGTGGAAGAAAAGAAAGAAGCTACAACCAAGAAGAAAGCGCCCAGCCTTCGTCGCAAAGGCGAAGTTGTGCCAGACGAAAAGAAGTAGTCACTGCTTTTCTACTTCCGTTCCCCTATTTAAAATCTCTAAATATTTGTCGTAGACAAAAATCCGACGCCTCTGCTTGCCCGTTGTCTCTTTTAAAATCCCCAACTTCTGCAGATGCCCTATGGATTTAGCCACGGTGGGTTCAGAAATTTCCATCTTCCCGGCAATGGTTGGAATGGACACAATCGGATTCCGTTGCATATACTGATACACCAGCATTGCCGAAGCCGCCGGCCGCCGCAACCCTTCAATCACCTTCTTGTCCTGGGCAAATAATGCCAGAATCTGATGGGCCATCAGAGCCGAATCGTTGGCGGTCTGCCGCACCCCTTCCAGGAAAAATTCGCCCCAAATCTCCCAATCGCCAGTTTGCCGAACACGGTCCAGTAGTTCGTAATAGGTTGACCGATGCTGCTTGAAGTAGAGGCTCATATACAGAATCGGTTCCCGCAACACTTTGTTCGCGCAAAGTAACAGAGGAATCAAAACACGGCCAATGCGCCCGTTGCCGTCAAGAAACGGATGGATCGTCTCAAACTGCAAATGGATCATGGCGATTTTCAACAGTAAGGGCAAATCGCGCTGCTCGTTGTGAATAAATAATTCCAGAGCCCCCATCAACTCCATCACTTTCTCCGGTGGCGCTGGAACAAATAGCGCATTCCCCGGACGCGTCCCCCCAATCCAGTTTTGACTTCGCCGAAATTCACCCGGTTGTTTCTCACTTCCCCGCCCCTTCGATAGCAAAATCGAGTGCATTTCACAGATCAGCCGAAGAGACAAAGGAAATTCGTCACGCATCCTCGCCAGCCCGTGATTCATGCAGGCAACGTAGTTGGAAACCTCCGTCACATCCCGCAAAAGAGCCCCCGAAATGTCTTCATGTTCAAACATCAGCAGTTCTGAAATGGAAGATTGCGTTCCTTCAATCTGAGACGAAAGTACCGCTTCCTTGCGAACATAAAAGTACAGGAACAGCCCCAAATCCGGTAGCAGGTTCGTCAATCCGTCCAACCGACCCACCGCCTGATTGGCCACATCCAACAGCGAATGCATTCCGACGGGAGAAATTTGCGGAGTTGGCGGGAGCGGCTTCGGAATGTATGACCGCACCTTCTCACCACCAAAAGAAGTGATCAGATAGCTACCTACTGTGTCGAACGGTCGAGTTGCCAAGACTGATAATTATCCTTTCCTTACGGATTTCTTAAACAAATCTTAACACCTTATTCTTTCCTTACCAAACTCCTTCCGCACCAAAAAATCAGGTTTCTTATGTTTTACAACATCTTACAAAGACATTTATCCTTTCCTTACGGATTCCTTAAGCAAAGGATAACGCAAAAAAGCTCTCCTATGAAGAAGAGCTTTCTCAATAACCGAACTTTACAGCCGTTTATGCCGTGCGGTTTGCCTCACCTTTCAGGCCGACCAATGCCGCTTGCGCTGCCGCTAAACGTGCAATCGGTACCCGATATGGCGAGCAACTGACGTAATCCATACCAATGCGATAGCAGAATTCGACACTGGACGGTTCCCCACCATGCTCTCCGCAAATGCCGACTTCCAGATCAGGCTTGGTGCTGCGACCCAACTTCACCGCCATTTCCACCAACTTGCCCACACCACCTTGATCCAGCACTCCGAACGGATCAGCCGCAAAGATCTTCAAGTTCTCATATTCCTTCGAGAACTTCGTATAATCGTCACGCGAAAGACCCATTGTGGTCTGCGTCAAATCGTTGGTGCCAAAGCTGAAGAAGTCAGCCTCAGTGGCAATCTCATCCGCCGTAATTGCTGCACGGGGGATTTCGATCATCGTCCCGATCATGTAATGCTGATCCTTAAGACCGGCCTTACCCAAAACTTCCTCAGCAATAGCCTTCACAATCGCCTTCTGGTGCGCCAATTCCTTGACCGAACCAACCAGCGGAATCATCACTTCTGGAATCACCTTGACGCCCTTCTTGGCCACTTGTGCCACAGCCTCAAAGATTGCCCGCGCCTGCATTTCTGTGATCTCAGGATACGTGATGCCCAAACGACAACCACGATGACCCAGCATGGGATTGAATTCATGCAGATCTTCTACACGCTTCAAAAGATCGGGCAGCTTCTTCTTCAATTCGCCCACAGCACAACCATAGCTGGCCGCCATGTCTTTCTTTTCTTTGGCAGTAGCGTACGGAAGTTTGGTGACATCCACCATCAGGTGTTCGCGCTTAGGCAGGAACTCATGCAGTGGCGGATCAAGAGTACGGATCACTACAGGGAACCCGTCCATTGCCTTGAACAGACCGGCAAAGTCCGAACGCTGCATGGTGAGCAGCTTCTGCAAGCACTTTTTACGATCCTTCACATTTTCCGCCAGAATCATAGCCACAACGTGCGGCAAACGATCTTCAGCAAAGAACATATGTTCCGTACGGCACAGCCCAATACCTTCGGCACCGAACTTCCGCGCAACCTTGGCATCGTGCGGGATATCGGCATTGGCACGCACTCCGAACTTGCCACGGAATTCATCGGCCCAGCTCATGAACTCGGCAAACTCACCGCGAGTCGGATCGGCCTCATTGGTCTTGGCCTGTCCCAAATAAACGTTGCCGGTTGTTCCGTCAATGGAAATCCAATCGCCTTCTTTTACTGTCGAACCGGCACAAGTGAATAGCTTCTTGTGTTCGTCGATGCGAATTTCGCCAGCACCCACAATGCAAGGTCGTCCCATACCGCGTGCGACCACTGCCGCGTGTGAGGATTTGCCCCCAATGGCCGTCAAAATACCCTTGGCCGCATCCATCCCAGCAATGTCGTTCGGTGTGGTTTCTTTACGAACCAGAATCACCGGTGACTTGGCCGAGGCGGCAACCACATCTTCAGCCGAGAAATAACAGCGACCCACAGCAGCGCCTGGCGATGCAGCAATCCCAGTAGAAAGCATTTTCAACGTCTTCAGAGATGCCGCATCAAACACCGGATGCAGCAGTTGATCGAGCTGCGCTGGAGCTACGCGCATAATCGCTTCCTGCTTGGTGATCAAACCTTCCTTGGCCATTTCCACAGCCAAACGAAGTGCTGCCGGACCGGTACGTTTACCGTTACGGGTTTGCAGCATGTACAGCGTGTTATCTTCCACCGTGAACTCAAAATCCTGCATGTCACGATAATGCTTTTCCAGGCTGTTGGTAATTTCGCGCAACTGCTTATAGACAGCAGGCATCGCCTTATTCAGTTCGGCAATCGGACTTGGCGTGCGGATACCCGCTACTACGTCTTCGCCCTGAGCATTGATCAAGAATTCGCCGTAGAATACATTCTCACCAGTGGCCGGATCGCGAGTGAAGCCCACGCCAGTAGCCGATGTTTCGCCTAAGTTTCCGAACACCATCGCCTGGACATTGGCCGCCGTGCCGATTTCGTCGGGGATCTTTTCCATCTTGCGATAGTAAGCTGCCTTATCGTTCCACCAGGATCTGAACACAGCATCGCGCGACATTTTCAACTGCACATGCGGATCCTGCGGAAATTCCTTACCTGTCTCTTTCTTTACCAGCTTCTTGTAATCTTCAATGATCAAGGCCAGATCTTCAGCATTCAGATCCGTGTCCAACTTAACTTTTCGCTTGGCCTTCATGGCATCGAAAATGTGGTTGAACTTTTCCATGTGAATGTCCAACGCAACTTCGCCGAACATCTGCAGAAAGCGACGGTAACAATCGTTGGCAAAGCGCGGATTGTTCGATTTCGCCGACAGCACTTTCACCGTGACGTCGTTCATACCCAGGTTCAAAATGGTGTTCATCATGCCCGGCATAGAGAACTTCGCGCCGCTTCGAACGCTCAGCAGCAGCGGGTCAGTAGCACTGCCCAGCTTCTTGCCAGTGCGCTCTTCTAAAGTGCGTAACGCCACTTCCATCTGGTCTTCAATTTCCTGAGGAACCTTGTTTCCATTCTCGAAGTAAATGGTGCAAACTTCGGTGGAAACGGTAAAACCTGGAGGCAAAGGAATACCCGCCAGGCTCATTTCAGCCAGCCCTGCGCCCTTTCCGCCTAGGATCTCTTTCATGGAACCATTGCCGTCGGCGGTACCTGCGCCCCAGCTAAATACTTGTTTCTTCATCCAGCATCTCTCCTGTGAGGTTAAGAAAAAATCAGCCCGTCACGATCTCTGAAAAATCAGCGATCGAAGAAAACTCACTCAACAATCCGGCGAGCATGGCCAGACGATTGTTGCGCACGGATTGGTCCGGCGCGTTCACCATAACTTTGTCAAAAAACTTATCTACCGCTGGGCGCAAACCAGCGATTGCTGCCAGCGATTCCGGATAGGAAAGCCCCTGCAATTGGCCACGCAACTTTTCTGCCGCTGCATGTAAATCTATTTCTGCTTCATCGAAAAGCAGGGCCACATTCACAGTGCCTGAAGTAAATTTGGCTTGCGTCACAATGTTTTTCATGCGCTTGAAACCACCAGCCAGCGGCTCAAAGTTTTCCGTCGGACGAACTGCTTGAATCGCCAATAGCCGATCTTGCACGTCAACCACATCGTCCCAACCAGTAGCCATCACCGCATTTACTTCGTCGTACTTGAATCCACGAATCTCCCGGAAATAATGCTTTAGCCGATCCAGAAAAAATTCTTCCAAATGCTTGTCTCCGCCCAGTAAACCCTTCAGCGAAACACGCCAGCCGCCTTCAATCAGGATCTTCACAACACCTTGAGCCGCACGACGCAGTGCAAACGGATCCTTCGATCCGGTCGGTGCCATCCCAACGCTGAAGCAACTCTTCAATGTGTCCAGTTTATCGGCCAAGCCCACCGCTTGACCCGTCTTGGTCGAAGGGATGGAATCTTCCATACTCAGTGGTTTGTAGTGCTCGTAGATCGCCTGGGAAACTTCGGCACTTTCGCCTTGCACTTTGGCGTAGAGGCCGCCCACAATGCCTTGCAGATCGGTGAACTCCTTCACCATCTCCGTTGTCAAATCAGCTTTAGCTAAGCCTGCCGCACGTGCCGCATCCGCACCACCCAGTTGCCGCGCAAGTTCCACCATCCGATTTGTCTTCTCAAGATACGACCCCAGCTTTGCCTGAAACGTTACCTTGGCCAGATCCTGCACCCGATCAGAAAGTTTGCGTTGCTGATCTACATCCCAGAAAAATTTAGCATCGTTGAAGCGAGCCTTGATAACCCGTTCGTTACCACTACGCACAATCCCAGCATCGTCGTTGTCGATATTCATCACCGCAACAAACTGATTACTCAAACCACCATCAGCCTTCTCCACGGAAAAATTCTTTTGATGATGGCGCAACACCATCACCAGCACTTCCTTGGGCAGTTCCAGATAACTGGCGTCGAAACTTCCGGTGATCGGGGTTGGCCATTCTGTAATGTACGTCAGCACGTGCAGCAATTTTTCGTCAGTCTTTACGTTGGCACCCAACTTAGCAATGCCATCCAGAATCCGTTGACGACGTTCCGCCGCGTGTACTAAAACATAATTCTTACGTAATGTTTCTTCGTAGTTTTCAAAAGTAACCGGCAGCGGACCCTTGCTCAATCGGCGATGCCCATAAGTAATATTGCCCGACGCCACACCAGCCAATTCGAAGTTGACCCCTTCGCCGCCAAGCAGTGCCACAATCCAGCGGATGGGGCGAATGAAGCGCGGCCCACCTTTCCCCGTCCAGTACATGGTCTTGGGGAAATACAGTTTCAAAATCAGATCGGGCAACGCCGCCGCTAGAATTTCTTTGGTCGATCGGCCCACCACTTTTTTACGATAAGCGAAGTACTCGCCCTTATCGGTTGTCAGCGTATCCAGTGCATCCAGCGTGGCACCTTGCTTCTTCGCGAAGCCATTCGCCGCACCAATACCCGCCGATTTCGGAGGTCCAGTCACCAAC
>JANMWO010000316.1:0-2053 GCA_031394025.1 Acidobacteriota bacterium | reverse complement strand
TGAGCACTCGATTATCGTTGCCAATGCAGCCCGCTGTTTAGCCAAACGTTTGGATGGCAGCTCTTGTTTTACGGGCATCGCTCCAGGGGTCCAGGCCACTGCCAAAAATGTGCTTTGCCCAGACATAGCGATCATCTGTGGTCGATTCATTCTGGCCCCAGGGACGCCAAGCGCCATCATCAACCCCAAGGTGATCGTGGAAATACTGTCGTCATCCACCAGCGGATACGACTATGGGGAAAAGTTCTCTCTCTATCGGGAATTGCCCACCTTCGAAGAGTATCTGCTGGTTGCACAAGATAAGCCCAGGATTGAAGTTTTCCGCAAGACTTCCGACGTGAGTTGGGTGCTGACCCGCTACGACGGATTGCAGGCAGTGATTCAGATTGGCTCGCTTGGAATTGAGATTCCAGCTATTGAGGTTTATGCCGGGGTGGAGTTTCCAGCGGCCGATTGAGTGGGTGGTATTTCCCAAGCACTCGAAGTTGTGAAGAAAGTCCGCTAGGCGGACTTAGCAGGCGGAATCGCCTTGCCCCACCCACGCTGCCCCCCTCCAGTTGCAGGCAGGGCAAACCCGGAATCTTGCCTTTGTGGGGCAGGCGATTCCGCTTGCGAGCGAAGTTTTCATTCCAATTTCCAAAAGACTACATGACTTGGGGCATCCCTCCCAGCTCGCTCGCAAAAGTAAACTTCTAACTTCGATCACCCTACTAAGGCTGAGCCGGTGAAAGTTTCTAGACGTTTACGACCTCGGGCTTTAATGCGGTCTGCAAGTTCCTTGATGTTGCTTGCGTCGTGATCCATAAATTTTCCGCGTTCGACCGCTTCAAATCCTGCGAGAACGTCCTGGCGGAGAGCTTCGACGCGTTGATCTCGTTCACGTAGAAGGTGGAGACCTTCGCGAATCACTTCATTTGCGGTTTGGTACAAACCCGTCTTGACCCTGTCATTGACGAGTTGCTCTAACTCTGGGGCCAGCGAAATATTCATGTGGATCTCACGGTAGTTCTAAAACCGAGAATACCGGTAGCCGCATAGAATGTCAAACCCACCTCCCACCGTTGCGCTGAACGATCAGTGTATACTCCCCAGTGGATTCCCAGCTTATGACACAACGCCTTATCCTCCTCCAACTCACCGCCACGTTAACCCTGCTGGCCCAACCGCCGCAGCCTGCAAAACCGCTAACTCCTAGTGATCGGCCCGATGCGCAAACGTTATCCCGCACCGTGCAAGCATTGCGGCGGTCCAGTCCAATCAATGGCGACGTTGCGGTTCAAACTGACAAGTTGATGCAGGATGCAGTGACGTTACTTACCATCGGCCAAGCTGGTGAGGCGCGTCGTAAGTTGGCTCATGCCCAGGCACTGATCACAAGTTCGCCTTGGGAACCGAAAGATGAGTTTCTCTGGTCATTGGCATTTCATCCGCGACAAGTTGTGATGGAACCTTCTCACCCTCTCTTAGTCGAAGTATCCCAGCTATATCCTGCGCCATATTCATCAACCGGGCTGCGTGTGCGCCTGACCTTGCTTACTGCGGGCAGCGATCCTAAACCCATTCGGGAACTGGGCATGTTCAACGTTCCTGCTCGTGACTTGATTGTTGATCCGTGCATCGCTCAGTTCAATCTCAGCACGACTCCCGACGGCACCTATCGTTTAAATGCTGAGCTCGTTGACGACGGTAAGACGCTGGTCACGCTTCAGCAAAGCATCGCCGTTGCCGAAGGCATTGAACTGCGATCATCGGATGTGGAACAGCGTCTGGGCAAAATTAAAGGATTCGACAGCGCTAAGGCATCCGTACGCTGGCCTTTCGATATGGCGCGAGTAGTGCAATACCGGCATTCGCAAACTTGAGACCAACGATTTCGGTCTGCCCGAATCGGGCGCACAGTACTTCGATTTTGGAAAGGAGCTACGGGAATCCAACCAGATTCTGAAAGCTCTTGAATCGGGTAAAGATCCGCTGGTGCGCGCCAAAGGGGATCAGGAGCGTCATTATTGGTTTGCTGAAGCGGGTGAAATTATGCCGTACCGGGTGTACGTTC
>JANMWO010000296.1:0-4449 GCA_031394025.1 Acidobacteriota bacterium | reverse complement strand
GTCCGACCTTGGCTTTTGCATGGTGACTGGTGAAGCAACCGTACTTGCGGCAAGTCACCCTAAAAGAATAAGGCACGGTGCTGACGGCGCAAAGCTGATTTCATCCAACGATGAGACTGGTTACACGTTTCGTGGACGGTTCGAGTTTGCAGATCAGGCATACGGACTTGGCTCCGCAGTTTCTCAGAAAGCTCATAGTGCACTTCGTTGGCTAATCCAGCGCCAGGGGTCGAAAGGCGAACAAGCATTTGTTTCGTGGGCAATTAATGGCAAAAGTGTCCCAGATCCACTTGCGAACACAGCGAACCTTTTTGATTCTGAAGACGTGAGCAACCTGCCCGAAGAGGACATTTCCTATAAGGGTGATGTAGGGCAGCATTTTGCTTTGCGACTGAAAAAGGCAATCTCTGGCTATCGGGCAAAACTGTCTGATGCGGATGAAATTTGTGTCATAGGTCTAGACTCGGCCACCCCCGGACGAATGGCAATCATTTATTACCGGGAACTTACTGCAGGGGAGTTTCTGGATCGTCTTGCCGATTGGCATTCAAGGTGCGCTTGGCCTCAGAACTACTCTAAAGACAATCAATACGTTGGGGCACCCGCGCCGAAGGAGATCGCTGATGCTGCATATGGACGGCGTTTGGATGACAAGCTCCGTAAGGCCACCGTGGAGCGGTTGCTGCCATGCATCATTGACGGTCGTCCTTTACCACGCGACCTTGTTGATGCGTGTATTCATCGCGTGTGGAACCGAGTTGGTTTAGAAAAGTGGGAGTGGGAAAAGTACCTCGGCATCGCCTGTGCGCTTGTTCGGGGGAGCAGTAACAAGGAGGACTACAAGATGTCGTTAGAAGAGAATCGAACTACAAGAGATTACTTGTATGGGCGATTGTTGGCTATCGCCGACAACATAGAACACCGGGCATTGAGGTTGGCCAAGGAAGAACGGGATACCTGTGCGGCAAAACTTATGCAGCGTTTCGCAAATCATCCATGCTCCACTTGGCGCAACATCGAACTAGCGTTGGCACCCTATCAATCACGTTTGCGGAGCAAGCGTCCATCCGTTCTCCTCGAAAGGGAAAAGTTGCTGGATGAAGTGATCGGAAAGTTCAATGGAGAAGACTTCATCAGCGATAACAAGCTATCTGGAGAATTTCTTCTCGGGTTTCATTGCCAGCGGGCTGCGCTATGGGCCAAAAAAGATACAGGCGGAAGTTTGCCAGAACAAGACGAATCGACAGTAGAGGGAGAGACAGTATGAGCGTTCTTCAGAACAAGATTGATTTTGCAGTAGTGCTTCACGTAAAGCACGCCAACCCGAACGGTGATCCATTGAATGGGAATCGCCCACGGACCGATTACAACGGGTTCGGTGAGATTACGGATGTTTGCCTGAAGCGCAAGATTCGGGACCGCCTTCAGGATTCTGGATTCGGTATCTTTGTTCAATCTGACGACCGAAAAAATGACGACGCGACAAGTCTTCGTGACCGTGCCGACAAGGCTTTGGGAAAGCAATTTGGTTCCAAGGAAACAACAAAGCTGGCCTGCGAAAGATGGCTTGACGTTCGCACTTTTGGGCAGTTGTTTGCCCTTCCGAAGTCAAAGAAAGCTAAAGCATCTGAGGAGGAAGGGGATACAGGAATGTCGATTCCGATCCGTGGCCCCGTTACAATTCAATCCGCCTTTAGCTTACAACCCGTCGAAGTAACAAGCACCCAGATAACAAAAAGTGTTAGCGGCGATGGAGACGGTACCAAGCGAGGTTCTGACACCATGGGGATGAAACATCGCGTTGACGACGGCGTCTACGTCTTCTACGGAAGCATGAATCCGCAATTGGCCGAACGAACCGGCTTCAGTGATGAAGATGCCGCTGCAATCAAACTAGTATTGCCTAAAATGTTTGAGAACGATGCATCTTCTGCCCGACCGGAAGGCAGCATGGAAGTTCTCAAACTGATTTGGTGGAAACATAGCAGCAAGGCCGGCCAGTATTCTTCCGCCAAGGTCCACCGTTCATTGTCCATAACGCTGACCGGGGAAATTTCTATTGCGCCTCTTGACGGATTGAATCCAGAAATCATAGACGGTTTTTAACTATGAACTAAGATGTACCACGAAGATGACCTCCTCCCACTCTCCGGCCTCCAACACCTCCTCTTCTGTGAGAGGCAGTGGGGGCTTATCCACATCGAACAATTGTGGGAGGAAAATCGTCTCACTGCCGAAGGGCGCGTCCTCCACGAACGCGCCCACTCCCCAGGTACCGAAGGTCGCCCAGGTGTCCGCACCGCCCGCGGCCTCCGCCTCCACTCCCTCAAACTCGGCCTCGCCGGTCAAGCCGATATCGTCGAATTCCACAAGTCCGCCAACGGCATCCCACTCCCCAACCTTCCCGGTCTGTGGCGACCCTTCCCCGTCGAATACAAACGCGGCAAACCCAAACGCGACGCCTGCGACGAAGTCCAGCTCTGCGCCCAAGCCCTCTGTCTGGAAGAAATGTTTGGTGGCGAAATCAGCAATGGCGCTTTGTTCTACGGTCAACCGCGCCGTCGAACCGAGGTCCAGTTCACCCCTCAACTTCGCGCCCGCACCGAAGCTCTCGCCGCCCGCATGCACGAACTGCACCGCGCCGGCAAAACGCCCCACGCCGCCTATCAGCCCAAGTGCGACGGCTGTTCGCTGATCGCAAAATGCCTGCCGCGCCTGTTAGCCAAGCCTCCCGACGTCGCCCGCTACCTTGCCCGAGCCCTCGCCATCCACAACGATTAAAGCAGCGATTCAATGAAGCAACTCCTCAACACTCTCTACATAACCACCCAAGGCGCCTACCTCGCACGCGAAGGGGAAACCGTTCTGGTGCGCGTGGAGGAGGAAACCAAACTACGCATCCCCATTCACACACTGTCCTCTGTCGTCTGCTTCGGGCGCGTATCGTCCAGCCCGGCACTCATGGGATTGTGTGCGGAACACGGTGTGGCGTTGGCCTTCTTCAGCATGAATGGACGCTTCATCGCCCGCGTTCAAGGTCCGGTGTCCGGCAATGTACTTTTGCGGCGGGAACAATATCGGCAATCGGAAGACGAAGATCAGTCGGCAGACATTGCTCGCTCTGTGGTCATCGCCAAAGTCGCCAACTGCCGCACGGTACTGCTGCGGGCGTCGCGCGAACGGCCGGAAGGCAACGTGCGTGATGAATTGGATGCGGCCATCCTACGCTTGGCCCGATTGGTGGAAGAGGTTCAGAAACCCAAACCATTGGACACGATTCGCGGGCATGAAGGTGATGCGGCACGGGTTTATTTCAGTGTGTTCGATCATCTGGTGACGGAATCAAAGGAATCCTTCTTCTTTCGTGGCCGATCCCGTCGTCCACCGCTAGACAATTTGAACGCGCTGCTTTCGTTCCTGTATACGCTGCTGACCCACGACGTTGCAGCGGCGCTGGAAGGGGTCGGACTGGACCCAGCGGTAGGCTTCCTGCATCGGGATCGGCCGGGTCGACCCAGTTTGGCGTTGGACTTGGTAGAGGAGTTGCGGCCGGTGATTGCCGATCGGTTGGCGGTGTCGTTGATTAATCGCAAGCAGATCAAGGCCGAAGGATTCCGCACAACGGAAAGCGGCGCAGTGGAAATGGACGAGGCCACTCGGAAGGAAGTGCTGGTGGCGTATCAGAAGAGGAAGCAGGAGGAAATCGTGCATCCATATTTGAAGGAAAAATTGGCGTTCGGGATTGTGCCGCATGCTCAGGCGATGCTTTTGTCGCGATATTTGCGTGGCGATTTGGACGGCTATCCAAGCTTTTTGTGGAGGTAGCGGAATGATGCTTGTGGTGGTGGCCTACGACGTCAGCACGGAGAAGCCGGCCGGTCGAAGGCGGCTGCGTCGTGTGGCCAAGGTTTGTGAAAATAGCGGACAACGGGTGCAGAATTCGGTGTTCGAGTGTCTGGTGGATCAGGCGCAATGGACGAAGCTACGAGCGTCGCTAGTGGGGGAAGCGGAACTGACCGAGGATAGTTTACGATTCTACTTTTTGGGTGACAATTGGCGGCATCGAGTGGAGCATGTTGGGGTGAAGGTTGCGTACGACCCGCAAGGTCCGCTGGTGATTTAGGGGTGCGCCCGCTGGTGATTTGAGGCTGCGCGCCTGCTGGTAAATTGGTGCGCGGAGGTGAAGCGCCCAGAGAATCGCGGGGAGGTTCGCGGATGGGGTTAAGTTTTTGGGATTGATGAGGATAATGTAGTATGTGGATGACACAGAGGATCGGATGGGATGGGTAGTGTCGAGGTTCGCGGAAAAGGTCCTGTGTCAGTAGTGTTGTCTGCGGTTTGACCGCAGGCAGTCGCCGCCCGCGAGGGCGGCGTGGATTGAAACATAGGCTGCGTGGTTGTACTTTTCGAGCGTACAGTCGCCGCCCGCGAGGGCGGCGTGGATTGAAA
>JANMWO010000287.1:0-1946 GCA_031394025.1 Acidobacteriota bacterium | reverse complement strand
GCTTCCAGCTCTAAGCAATAGTATCCACAAGCCTTGGTTCCAAATCCACCAGGGTTAACAGCGTCGAACCGGGAATGCAGAACAAATTCATTGAACGCATCTTTATAGTGCCCATGACTCGATTTGAATCCCCACAGCTTCTCTGTATTGGAATTGTTTTCCGTGAACAGTAATCGGTTGGTACCTTCAAACCAGACCTTCATCGGCCCCAACGACGATTCTTCGGCCAACAGCCAGTTATCACCCATGCGTCGCATGACGGGTGCCGGTTCCTGTAAACGACCCCAACTCCAAGTGTTGCGGAAAAAGGCGGTGGGCAGTGCCACTAGCGACGCTTTTTCTGGTCCGCGGTTGATGATGGTGTAACGAATTAAAATATCGTCCACACCGGCCTTGGCATACTCCACAAACACGTCGAAGTAGCGGTTATCCTGAAACGCCCCGGTATCAATCAACTCAAATTCCGGATCAAGACGGGTTCGGCGGCGGTTCTCCTCTCGCAATTCCTGATAGGGAAACGCGCGTTGGGGATATTTGTACAAGCCCTTCATATAAGAATGAGTGGGCGTGGAATCCAAATAGTAATAAAGCTCTTTCACATCTTCGGAGTGATTGCCTTCCGGGCCAGCCAGTCCGAAAGGACGATCTTTCAGGATAGCGTCAGAGCCATTCCACAGGGCCAGGGAGAAACAGAGGCGCTGATGATTGTCGCAAATGCCGAGCAGGCCATCTTCGGTCCAACGGTAGGCACGGTGCCCGGCTTGATCGAACGGGAAATAATCCCAAGCCGTGCCATTGGCGGAATAATCTTCCCGCACGGTGCCCCAACTTCGTTCCGAAAGGTAGGGACCCCAACGACGCCAATGCTGTGACCGGTCAGTTGCTTCGCTTATCCGTTGCCGCTCGGTACTCATCTATAGTCTTATCGTCCCTTATTTGGAAAGGCTTTGCAGAAATTTGAAATAAGTCCCAGGTACAAATATTGGCCAGTCCCTCTATCCTTCTGCCGCAATAGGCTATTCGCCCATTTCACCGGCAAGCTTACGCTGGCTCATCCATGCCACGCCCCCAGCCGCAACAATACACATTACTGGATGATGCCAAACTGGTGCTGCACTTCACCCGGAACTGGATGCAATATGGCAGTATCGGCTTCGTCATGTTCTGCGCCGTGATGGGCGCCATTCAAGGCATATTCTTCAACGGTTAGGCAATCAGATCGTGCAGCACGTTGCCGGAAGCGGCGCGTCGAGGCACGTGGTTAGCTTCGTTTCAACAGGTCTGTTTTGTTTTCCTCCCAAGGTCAGATCCGGATGGAACGTCTGGTTTCATGGTCAGCAACAGGATAGCAGGCTGGCGCACTATTGGATCTGGCAAATGATTTAGAATCATGGGAAATGGACTTGTGACTGAGATGTTTTTTGGGGCTGAAATTTCCTTAGCGGCGGGTTAGGCAAGTGTGTGAGGTGAAGACGGGAAGGAAGCGATGGAAACTGGGACTGCCTGGATCTTGTACTGTTTCATCCTATCAATACGAAGGCAGATCAGTCGGGCACTTTTCTGAGTTTCTACCGACTTAAAGCAATTCGCATAAGCTCTGTCTTTTGATCCTTTATTGCTCAACTGGCACGGACAGCAGACAAATACCAAAGAATCCGCAGGACTGCTTGAAAACGTAACCTGCGAGCGTAGCCAAGGATGTCTCCTGGAGGAAAACCCGGTCAGCCTGAACTTACCCTTTAACGATGATGTGAAACGGAGGCAGAGCGCCTTGGCACAATTAGAGAGAATGTTGTCGATGAAAAGGAACTCTATAAGTATTGCCACGAAACCCTCGTTGCGTGCTGCCCGGAGTGGCGCATCACGTAACACAACGCGGAGTCAACCGCGAAGATGTCTTTTATTCTCATCGGGATCGGGAAACATACCTGACTCTGGTGCAGGAT
>JANMWO010000281.1:0-3273 GCA_031394025.1 Acidobacteriota bacterium | reverse complement strand
CAAAAACGCTCCACTATTGATGATCACGTTGTACAAGACCACCTTCAACCGCAACAGCACTCCGAACCGCGTCGCATTGCACGATACCGGAATGGCACTGATGGCGTTGTCTACCCAAGCCACTGCTATGGGTTTGCAGGCGCACGGCATGGGTGGAATTCACTTGGACAAAATTAAGCAGGATTATAGTCTTCCCGCCGACGTGGAACCTGTGGCTGGAGTAGCCATTGGTTACCCCGGCGAAGCTGATCAACTGGCAGAACCATTACGTTCACGCGAGGTGGCCCCGCGGACGCGCAAAAGTTTGAATGATTTCGTGTTCGAAGGCACATGGGGTAACTCGACTAAGTTACTGTAAATCAATGATAGCAGCGCGGAAATCAAGTACGGTACGGTCTGTACTAACCGATTTGGCTAAGCCTTATGGAGGATTGTACATGTAACTTACTTCTGGTACTTTTAGGGTGCAAATCCCCCAAAGGTACTAAGAGATGCATAACCACTTATCGTTAAAATTGATTTTAGCCGCTTTCATTCTCGTTCCAAGGGCACAAGCAGTTGACCTTGTCCTTTACCCCAACGCCCCCATTCCCGTCGCCAACGTTCTAGGAAACAGAACCAGCTTCGCTCCTGGATTCTTTTCCGGTTCCTGGCAAGCCAACGCCACTGTCGCTGGCCAGAAACAGGAACTGTATGTGCCGGCCACTGCGCTGTTTCCGGGATACCCCGGCGGAGTTAAAGTCTCCGACATTGCTTCCATTAGTTATTGGACCAATAAATCTGGCACTGCTGCGCAGCCGGATTGGTATTTGTTGCTCTACACAGCGAAGACTGGCGTTGGGGATACTGGTAGTTTTTATCACAGCCGCCTCAATACAGAACCATTGTATACCGGCACTCCTGTGCTCAATGCGCCGCCCAACGTGTGGCATCAGTGGGCCACCAACGACGCCAGCTTCCCTCTGAAATTTTTCGATACAAATCGCAATGGTGGAATATTCGGAGGCATTGCCTCAGATCCTACTCTGGCCACATTGCAAGCCGGGCCAATCACATGGGGTCTTCCGGGATTGATTACGCCTACTGACTATCGCTCAGAAGTTGTTAACTTGTTCAGTATTCAAACAGGGACTTGTTGCGCATTTGGCTTCAATGGCTTAGTGGATGGTGTAACTATAACCCTTAAGACTGGAGAAGTTTCCCGCATCAACCTGGAAGCAGTTCCCATTGACACTCCCTTTCAGATTCGTTACGCATCGAACCTGACTGCGGGGGATTCGGTAATCAATATCTCTAACAATGGAGCAAATGGCGCATCGCGCGCGGGTCCTGGCTTTGGTGGCGGGGTGGGCAACATCTGTGTTAACGCTTACGCGTTTTCACCCGATGAACAACTTATATCCTGCTGTTCCTGTTTAGTTACTCCCAATGGATTGGTGGCGCTCTCTATCAAGGAGGATCTTGTCTCTAATACTTTAACGGGCGTCATTCCCGATTCCGTAGTGATCAAGCTTGTGAATACCGGAGCCGGTGCCAACTTCACATCGAACAGTTGTGCCAACAGCGCCGCGCTGCCTGGTACACCAAACTTTCCACTGGCCTCTGGCATGCATGCCTGGGGAACCACGATTCACTTGGATCCAGCGGGGAAATATACGGTCAATGAGACACCCTTTGCTGCGGCAACACTCTCTGCCGATGAACTTGCCAGCATTGCCAACCGGTGTACAAATATCGTTGGAAACGGCAGTGGCTTTGGTGCTTGTAAAGTCTGTCGAAACACTGGATTAAGCTCCCTACGGCAGTAAAAAGACGCGTTTGATTCTTCCCATGTAATTTCTGCCCCTTAGTTTTTCCCTTGTGGATCGGCTGTCAATTTCTCATCGAATTTGACAGCCCTTTTTTATCTGAGGCGGGAGTTAGTTTCACTTGCACTTACGTGCCAACTGCAATGGGGTGTTCGTTCCGTGTTGCAGACGGAATTTATTGAAGGCAAAGACGCACGCATGTACTCTTTTACTTGGATCGAGTAGCGGTGAACTCACCTTCAACCGAAAATTCGACAGCAAGCACCGTGCCCGTTATTTTGGTTGCAGAATCGATGGTCCCGGTATAAACCACGGTCACTGGACCGCCCTGGGAATCGCCCTTATAGGTCCAAGTAGCACTCTTTCCGGCCACTTTGCCGTTGATCTGGACACTGCCCTGGTCATTGGTGCAGGTTCCGGTTAATACATTTTCTTTCTGAGAAAAAGTGCAGTCCTGCTTGCTCTCATTCCCGCCCGCGTTACGCCGAATTTGCCATGTCCCATTGAGTGAGGCATCTTCAGAGGCGGCAGCGACAATAGCCAATGCTACTAGTGAAAAAAAGAGGAACAGTGTTTTCATGGGCTCGACCTTCGAACGATGTATTGGCACTCAGTACCATGATGAAATTATATCGGAATCGATTGCCCTCAGATTCCCGAGTACCAGGAATAGCCAGCTTCCGAAGCACCTGAACCCATGCCCTTGCCGAATCCTTTCAGACTATCGGTCAGAGTCAGCCGAGTGATGTACATCACACTCTTGTAGCCAAGTTGACGGGGGACACGCAAACGCAGTGGCTGCCGTGACCTGCTGGAAGATCGCCGCCATTCATTCCATACGTGACCAGCGTTTGCGGATGCAGGGCATCGGCCATATCGACGCTGTCCCACCAGCGCGGCTGGATGGAAGCGTAGACAACATACTTGGCTTGCGGAAGCGCCCCCACAACGTTCAACACATGCGATAGTGGCACGCCCGTCCACTCCGCAATAAACGACCATCCCTCTTCGCAGGCCAAATGTGTGATCTGACTGCGGGTGGGATAGCTGCGGAGTTCGGCAACTGAAAACGATGCGGGACGGGCAACCATGCCATCCACGATGAGCCGCCAATCGGCAAACCCTGTGGCCAGATGGCGCTGGAATTCCGCTATCTTGGGCGGCTTGCCGTTTGCATTCGGTGGATTTGAGATCAGGCTGCGAGGGAATTCACGAGCCATCGAATTGGGCGTCAGCAGCCGCTGCGCTGCATGAGTCAACGTTCTGCCGGGACCATAAACACCACCGCTATCGGGCGGGATCAGACCGTATTCATCCGCCAGACGGGCGGCCACTGCCAAGCCCGATACGCTGGCTGTTGCGGCAAGTCCGGTGGTGATCAGTTTGCGACGTGAGGGGTTGCTCATGTTGTACTCCTTATTTTGCGCTGACGCGGCCTGTGATCATGGCTCGCATGCGGTTTCTG
>JANMWO010000278.1:0-11550 GCA_031394025.1 Acidobacteriota bacterium | reverse complement strand
TGGAGCACTGGATGAAAGCACCTGCCCGAAAGTTGGCGACCCCACCACTGCATCCGGCAAATTGAAATTGGTACGGTTCAGCAAGTTGAATGCTTCCACCCGAAATTGCAAGGTCATTGCTTCTTTCACCACAATATTCTTCAGCAGGGAAGCGTTCACAGTGGCAAATCCAGGACCATCTAAAATGTTCCGACCTGAATTGCCGAACGATCCGAACCTTGGTGTGGTGAATGCTTTCGTATCAAACCATGCGGATTGACTTGGGCTTGAAACAGTTCCATTTCCAATCCGATTCGGCCGATCCCCGCCGCTACCGTTGAAATTTCGACCCGTGTTTGAGTTATCCAGATCTGGATTCAATATCACTGTAAACGGCCTGCTCGATTGGAACGACCACACACCGTTTGTCTGCCAGCCTTTGAGCCATTTGCCGGGTAAATCATAGGTGTATGCCAACGATAATCGCTGTCTGGAATCGAAACTGGAACGTCCACGCTCCAGACTCGTATTATTGGAGTCCATGGGAAAGTTAGGATCACCCGCGCTGGCAAAAAAGTTGGAAGCATTATCTATAGATTTTGCCAACGTGTAGGAAACCAATCCCGTCAACCCACGAGCCATACGTTGTTCAAAGCGCGCCTGCAAGCTGTTATAGCTGGAATTGGCACGTGACTCAATGGCTGTGATGTCGCCGAAATAAAAATTTGGGCGCAGGTTCAATTCAGCCGTGCTGGGTGCCGGTTGATTGAAATCACGACCTGCTAAAAGCTTTGTACCCTTCGACCCTACGTACCCGATTTCCACCATTCGTGAAGAACCCAATCTTCGTTGAATAGAGAAATTCCATTGCTGAACATACGGGGTCTTTAAGTCTTGTTGAATGGTCAACACGGAAGGCGGGGTTGGATAAGGGAAGCTGGCAGGAAATGGATCATTGATAAACAACGGAGATTGCGCTGAGAAGAAATAGAGTTTGGAGTTGTAATAGGGAGGGCTGAAATATAACGCTTCGCCTGGGGCCAATGGTGAGTAGTCATGATAGATACCGTAGCTGGCGCGAATTACGTTTCCAGCAAGCTGGTAGGCCAAACCAATGCGTGGTGCAAAGTTATTGGCATCGGCTTTGTAGCCACCACGTGGTAGATTTCCTGTTCCTACACGAACAAGACCACGGGATGTCGGGTCATATAAATTGGCTCGATCGAAAGCATCCACCGCAGGCTGGTTGTACTCATAGCGGAGTCCCAGCATCAGGGTCAGATTTGGGCGAACTCGAAACGTATCGTGCAGGAAGAAGGCGGAACTTACCGTCCGCAGGTGTTGCGCGTTATCCAGCGTCGCCCCGCTGCTTACGGTGGTGATGCCCTGTAATAGTTCCGACAAGCCATTGCCCGTGAATCCAATAAACTGCATCAGCCCACGCGAAAGTACATCACGATAGGCGTTCTGTTGCAAAGATCGCGCTTCAACGCCAAACTTCGCCAGATGACGACCGTGAGTGTAGGCCACCTGATCCACAAATTGAAAGGTATTGGTAGTCCCGTGTTGTGGATTGTTGTATTCATCACCGATGGGAGAAAGTCCATTCACCTTGATGAAGGTCAAACCCCAATCGCGTGGATTCGAGGAAAGTTCTGGCAAACCTAATTTCCGATTCACACTGGTGCCCTGCGTTTCATGTCGCGTCCCCAAGGAAACACGATTGAAAGAGATGCGAGCCTCGTTCAGTAAGTTCGGACGGAAGGCATGAACATGGGCCAACATCACGTTCTGCGCGCGTCGATCCACAGAGGTTCCATAGCCAGGTACAAGCGCAAAACCAGCGCCAGAGAATGGATTGAACAAGGCATCATCGCCGAAGCTATAGCGGAAAGTCAGCTCCTTATGATCCGCGCGGATGTCGAAATGATTGTCGGCATCGGTAAGGTTGGGAGACGATGTAAAATTCGCCGCACCATCGCGATTCGGCAGTGGAAACAGCGAGGCAACTCCAACACCAATGGGATGCAACCGCGTCACAGGAATCTTGCTGCCAGGAAATGGCGCAGGATTCTGTTGGAAAATATCGATGGGAGGACGTCTTGGATCGCTCCTTGAAAAATCACCGATGCGCTCCAGGGCTGTCGGAACGGTGGTGGTTTGCGTAACCCCTTCGCGAACTCGACGACCTTCGTAATCTACAAAGAAAAACGTCGTGTTCTTCTTCAAAGCCCCGCCTGCGGACGCGCCGAACTGATTGCGACGATAATCAGGATCGCCACTGGCGAAGTAGTTCGGGGAATCCATTGCACCATTTCGGAAAAATTCATAAGCCGAACCATGCAGTGCATTCGTACCGGACTTGCTGACAATATTAATTTGTCCGCCAGCATTGCGACCAAACGAAGCATCGTAAGAACTGGCGGCAATTTCAAATTCGCGAACAGCATCCACTGGTGGGTTCAGGGCATAGCCATTCAATTTCGGATCGCCGTTATAAACGCCGTCCAATACAAAGTTGTTGGCATCTTCGCGAGCCCCGTTGACGTGCACGGCCAGTTCGCCACGCGCTGTCCCGGAAGAACCCTGCGCCGGAAGCATCACGCCTGGTGTCAGCAAACTCAGTTCCAGAAAATTGCGCCCGTCTAAGGGTAAGGAAAGCATCTGGCGATTGTCGATGATCGTTCCCACGGTGGAGGTGTCAGTTCGCAACAGTTGATGCACGTCTTTGACCGCAATGGAATCCGCGCGTTGTGCACCCACTTGCATCTTCACGGCGATGCGCACATTTTGATCAATGGTCAAAGTAATCCGTTCTTCAGCAATCTGAAAGCCGACTTTTTCAGCAAGAAGACGATAGTCGCCAGGTTCCAATAATGGCAATTGAAATTCGCCCTGGGCATTCGATGTGACTGTGCGTTCCACGCCTGTCGCCGTGTTGACGGCCTGAATTTTCACACGGTCAATCCGTCCATCGGAAGGGTCACTGACGGATCCGGATATGGTTGACCGGTAGGTCTGTCCAAAGGCGGCAACAGATCCTAGCAAACACACAATAAACACACGTAACGTAATCAAAAAAGTTCTCCTACTGGGAAAGGGTATTCTTAAAAGTATAGCGAACCCTATGCTCTTCACCCTGATTTTTGCATTCTTCTTCCACGATTGGCCTCAACTTTTAGGACCATCCCGTAATGGCGTCTACACTGATTCTGACGTTGCTTGGCCCACAAAGTTAGCCTGGAAAAATCAAGTAGGGGCAGGGCTGGCTGCACCCGTAATCGTTAACGGAAAGGTGATTTTGTTTCATCGTCGGGGCAATGAAGAAATTGTGGAAGCCTTCGATGCGCAAAACGGAAAGAGCCTCTGGACCTTTTCTTACCCCACCAATTATCGCGACGATTTTGGTTTCGATGAAGGACCACGCTCCTCCCCCACGGTTGCCGATGGAAAAGTTTTCACTTTCGGTGCCGAAGGCGTGCTGCACGCCATTGATCTGGTGAATGGGAAAAAGCTTTGGCGCGTGGATGTGCAAAAGACTTACGACGTCGCCAAAGGCTTCTTCGGCGCTGCTTGTGCACCTCTTTACTCTGATGGAAAAGTGTTTCTGAACATCGGGTCTAAGCAAGCCGGGGTAGGTGCTTTTGACGCTAACACTGGGAAGCTGATCTGGAAATCGTCTAATCATGAGATGAGCTATTCATCGCCCATTCTTACTAAATTTGGTCTGGTGTTTTTCACGCGCGCTGGACTGCTGGTGACTGATGCGGACTCAGGCAAAATCCTTTATGAGCAGCCGTTCCGCGCCCGTTCCGCTTCTTCCGTAAACGCCGCAACACCGCTGATTGATGGCAATATTTTATTCCTTACAGCCAGTTATGGAACGGGTGCTATGGCTCTTGATTTCTCAAAGATGCCTCCCAAAAAATTGTGGGCGAATGACGATTCCCTATCAGCCCACTACGCTACTCCTGTTATCAAAGATGGCTATCTGTATGGCTTGCATGGACGTGCGGAAACTGGTCAGGAGCTACGTGCCGTAGAATTGCGTACGGGAAAAGTGGTCTGGAATATGCCTGCAGGTGGCACCGGTAGCGTTACGCTACTGAGGGACAAAGTGATGTTCCTACGCGATGATGGGGAAATGTTTCAGGTGCTGGCAAATCCCAAAAAGTTGGAGGTGCCGACGCACTTCAAAGCGACCGATGGTAAGGTGCGCGCCCTGCCTGCTATCGGCAATGGGTTGGTTTGTTTGCGCAATGAATCGAACCTGATTTGCTACCGCTAATCAGGAAGTTTTTCTGCTGGTTCAGGCAGCGCGAAACTTAACAGAAATCCGATTAAATAGACGGCTAATGCGACGGAACCAGCAGCATAGGCAAGCTTCATGGGTGCCCCTGTTCCAGGCATGTTTGTGGCTAGTTTGGTGGTGACTAATGCCGCCATGGTGCCTAAAAGTCGCCCGCCGATGTTGGCTGCAAAACTTTCCCCGGTGCCACGCAAATGCGTTGGATAAAGACCTGGTAAATAGTTTCCCCAAAAGCTAAATTGGGCCACTGTGAGGAAGCCGCATATGGCCGCACCCCACTTCAACATTTCCAGATTTTGAACGGCTGGATAGAAGAAGACATAGGGGAGAATGAATATGCCTGGGATCTGGAAAATACGAATCAGCATGCGCCTGCTGACAATTCTGATGGCTAGAATTGCTAATACAAAACGTCCAATCAGCCCGCCCAATTCCTGCCAAAGCTGCACATTGGCGACAACAATCTGTTGCGCTGGTTTGGCCAGACTCATCACTTCTGGTAGGCCTGGAACAATGCGCGGTAAGTGCATCAAGGCTCCAAATGCCGCTCCGTAACTCATGGCGTACATGAACATGGCTACCCACGTCACCTTTGCATATTGGGGTTTGAACAGCTCCATAAAGCTGGGCCGTTGCAGTGTCCCTGCGGCTTTCATGGCTGCCCACTTGGGTGATTCTGGAAGGAACGGTCGGATGATCATCAGCGGGATGGCTGGTATGATTCCGGAAATCAGCGTGTAACGCCAGGCGGAGTGTCCATCGTAAATGGCGGGGAGTGAAGCTGAATATTGAACGCAGGTGCGGTACGCCATGGTTACCATCAGACCGCCAAGAGAAGAGAATGCCTGGGTGTAGCCCAGCACGGATTCGCGCTGTTCTTTGTCGGGAAACATTTCCGCCAGCCAAGCCACGGCCGCCACAAATTCTACAGAAACACCAATGAAAGTGAGGCAGCGGAAGAATAGCAACATTTCAAGCGAAGAGGAAAAACCGGCCGCTAAGGATGAGAAGGTGTAAATTAAAATACTCCACACCAGGACCCGTTTACGGCCCCACAGGTCAGTGAGATAGCCCCCCAGCATCCCGAAAATTCCGCCGGCGATGGCCGGAACATAAAACAGATATCCGGTCCAATCATTGAATTGTGGAGTGCCCGGTTTAAGTCCGCCAATTTCCAACAGCGCTGGTTGCACAATTAAAGGCAACACCAGCAAAGCATAAATGTCGAAAGCGAAACCCACAGCCGCCACGACGCAGATCAACCATTGAACGGGAGTCAAACTCTTGCGCATTGGGATAAGCTTAACCTAACTGGACAGGGAAAAGTATTTTTCAATTGTGGCGTGGGAAGGTTTTGGCGTGCAGAGCGATACGATCCAGATGAGCAATGACGAGATTACGGTCATTGGCACTACTGGAGAAAAGCCGAAAATGGCTGTGCCACCCGGTGTGCGTGTGAGCACTTCCCAACCATTCCACTGTAAGAAAACGATAGAGGGTCCGGGCGCTGGGGCGGGGATTGCAGATTGAAATGCTGCAATGCCGATGACTGAAGCAGCAACCCAGACTGACGCGGCAAGCGCCCCCCACTTTGTACTGCCACGCCAAAAAAGTGCGGCGATTAGTAAGGGACTCAGTGCGGAATACCCGGCAAAGGCGAACTGAATTGCCAGATCGAAAATATTGGCTTTCACGATGAGGGCAAGGCCGTAGGCAACGGCCGTGATGCAAACGATAAAAGCGCGTCCAACGGCCACCTGGGCTTGTTCACCATATCGTTTGGTACCGCCATAGTAAGCAAAAAAATCTTCAGTGAACATGGTGGAGAGTGCCAGAATTTGCGAATCACTAGCCATCACTGCGGCCATGATTCCGGCACCTAACAAGCCCGCCAACCAGATGGGTGCGTAACGGTCCAGCAGGATCAGCATCACATCGTCAGCATTGGTTTTGCCGCGCAGATCGTCGCGCTGTTCAGGAGTCATACTGGCACCTTGCGTTGCGAGTAGGCTGCGGGCTTCCTGTTTTGCTTTGATTGCCGGGATGTCTGTGGACCGGTTGGCCGCCACACCTAAAAATACGCAGGGCAACCAGATGAGCAAAATGCAGATGGGATACAAGATCACCGTTTTTTTGAATTGCGCCATGTGCTTTGCCGTTAAGCAGAATATGGAAATGTGGGGAAAGGCGATGGCTGAAAGCGGATTGAACGTATAGCTGAGAAAGAAGAGTGGTGAGACGCGTTCGCGCGTCAATAAAGGCGCTGTTCGGACGTTTGCGGCCAGGGCATTGATAGTTTCGCTGAACCCTCCCATGCCGATGCCGATGACGATTACGGCAATGGTTCCAAAACCTAAAAATAAAATGGTCTGGAAGGTATTTACCCAGGCAGTGCCGCGCATGCCTCCGAAGAAAACGTAGCTCATCACCACACAGGCGACCACTAGCCCGCCTAGCCAGTAAGGAACCAGGCCACCGCTAATGACATTCAGTGTGGTTCCTCCGCCGATCACGCCGATGACGATATAAGGAATGAGCAAAGCGGATTGCAGCAGGAAAATGAATGTTCCAATGTGGCCACACTCCCAGCGATCGCGGAAGATTTGCACGGGTGTGAAGAATCCAAATTTCTTTCCCACCGCCCACAGGCGGGTTCCGACAAAGAGTAATAGAACGGGAACAATAAACGCTGAGGAGGAAGCCATCAGACCAAATGTCACAATGCCATTGTTGAAGGAAAATCCGCTGGAACCAAGAATGGCGAAGGCAGTCATATGGGTTCCGAATAGGCTTAGCAAAAACACGTATGGACCCAATGATCGGCCTGCCAAAAAATAATCTTCGGCAGTGCCGCCAGTTTGTTTGCGGCGAAAAGCAAAGATGCCAATGTAGAGGACTGCTACCAGGTAAACAGCAACGAATATTGTGGGAATCAACGAGGGCGCTCCGCAGGTTCCACTGGATCGGTGGCTTTTTCAAGATGGGTGGGCCAGGCGATTTTGACCAGTATCCACAGAACTGCGGAACAAGCCAACGTGTAGATGGCGTGATACCAAAGGCCCACAGGCAAGAAGCCGAAGGCCAGCGGCTGGGCTGTTCGCCAATTCCAAAAATCCTGATGCAGGGCGTAGAACGCCAATAGAAAGACGCAGAGTCCGATGGTTTTCATTTACTTGATCGCGAACAAGTGTTTTTCCCCGCGCAAATAAATACGACCGTCAGCGATGGCTGCCGATGCGTACACCGGCTCACCTACGGAGTTGACAGCTAATATTTCATGTTCAGGGCCAGCTTTGATGATATACGTATCGCCATCCTCGCTGGTTATCAATAGTTTTCCATTGGTAGCCACAGGTGATCCGGAAAAAGTGGCCGGTTTGGACGGACGCTTGCCTTCATACTTCACGGTACCGGTTTCAGCATCAAAGCAAGTGATCAAGCCTTTATCAGACATGATGTAGTAATAATCGCCATAGAGGATGGGTGAAGGAACATAGGCGGTACCTTTTTCATAGGACCAGACAGGCTTCACATCCCCTGTTCCACCCAGCTTTACGGCGTATGTAAATTTGGTGGGGTAGCCAGCGGCCAGAAAGGCCAAACCATGGCCAATCACCGGAGTGGCAATGGCATTTCCTTTCACACCAGGCCCTCGCCACAATTCCTTGCCGGTTGCTGGATCATAGGCCACTACCGCATCGTTTGCAGTGGTGATGAGTTCCTTGCGACCTTTGAATTCGGCAATGACAGGTGTGGACCAAGTTACAAATAACTTTTCTCTTGCAGTGCGCCAGACTTGTTTGCCGGTGCGTTTGTCGACAGCCACAATGTGTGAGCCTTTGGCTTCGCTATCATCGCACTGCAAGAAAATAAAATTGCCATCCATTGTGGGGGAAGTGCCCGGCCCCATGCCGATGGCCTGCACTTTTTCGGTCTGATAGGACCACAATAGTTTTCCAGCGAAGTCGTAAGCGTAAAGCCCTTCGTTACCGAAGTAGGCGTAGACGGACTTGCCATCAGTCACTGGGGTGGGTGCGGCATAGCTTCCTTTCTTGTGTTTGTTATCGAAAACGGTACCTTCGTAGGCGGTTTTCTGCCACAGAATTTTACCCGTTTCACGGTCAAGAGCCAGAACCATCAGACGATGCAGCTTATTTGCACCGGTGCTATCAGGATGCAGAAACTCTGAGCCCTCCATGTGATGGATGGGCGCTTTATGCCCCGCCGGTGCGTCACCCGCATCCATTTCAGCAGTGACGAAAATACGATTCCCCCAAATTACCGGTTGAGAATTTCCACGACCGGGCAACTCAGTTTTCCAGGCAATGTTTTTGGTTTCGCTCCATTCCATTGGAATAGCGGGTCCAGTGGCGATGCCGCTGGAAGACGGGCCACGCCATTGAGGCCAATCGGCAGCGAAGATGGACAAGGGAAAGAGCAGCAGTAGGTGCAGGTTTCGCGAGAGCATTATTTCAATCATACGCGGGAGTGAACATTGCCTGATCGAAACACCAAAAATAAATCACTTCGGCGATGGACGACTTATCTCGCAAGACTGCTTCACTTGACGCAACATTTCAGTCCGGATGAACCCGCTAAAAGGTTTGATGAATGTCCAATAGCAGCGGAAGAAGAAACGTTCCGGGTTGCGCAAGCAGTGCACTCTGGTTTCAGTGGAAAGTAGTGTGCCCTGGGATTGTTCGGTCAACAGAAAGTTGAAAGCAGCTTTGCCATAGGCCGGGTCATTGAATGGGATGAACTGGCTGGGTTGAATTTTGAGGCGTCCACCGCTGGGTGTCCAGAACCTGCCGATTAATCCTAAAACGACTTCTTTATTTGGTGTGTCGTCTAATAACAGAAATCCCGATTGCCAAAACTGTTCTAACGTGATGGCCTGCACAGGTCCACCACCAGCACGAAGCCAGAGCAAAGCTCGGACCAGTCGTGAACTGCGAAAATCCATGGTCTTTAAGGTTTCGTAAACCTGTTCAGGAGATGCGCGAATCAAGGTTTGATGGTACGCTCGTACATCGTAGTTGGGCATGACTTCATCAAGAGTCATTGCTTATTTTTTCTCATGAAATGGAGGCCTTGCAATGCGACTTTCCGGTAACCTGATACTTCTGATGATCCTTGGATTAATGCCTATGTTTGCACAGATGAGTAGTAAGAAATCAATGAGCCTGGCTGCGGCCAAGGAAATTGCCGCTGCGGCGGAAGCGGAAGCCCGCAAGAACAATTGGAATGTGGTGATCGCTATCCTGGATGATGGCGCCAACCTGGTTTATCTGCAACGCATGGATGGCACGCAGATTGGAAGCATTGAAGTGGCCCAGGCCAAGGCGAAATCAGCGGTGAACTTTAAACGTCCCACCAAGGTTTTTGAAGATGCGGTAGTCGGGGGCCGAATGGCTATTCTGAAACTCCCAGGGGCTCTGCCGGTTGAAGGTGGCATCCCCATCATGATAGGCGATCAGTTGGTTGGGGCAATTGGCATTAGTGGTGTGCAATCGAATCAAGATGGGCAAATTGCTGCGGCCGGCGTGGCTGCTGCTGCCAAGATGAAATGATTCGAACTCTGGACGTAGCACTTCTCCCTGGCGATGGCATTGGTCCTGATGTTATCGCCGAAGCCGTAAAAGTATTGCGCGCCGCTGAACCTCACATGGATGGCGTGCGCTTTGCTTTCACTGAATATTCTGTTGGTGCGGGTGAGTTTCTGAAGAGTGGTGATCCACTTCCGGAAGACACTTTTGAAGCCATCCGCAAGCATGAAGTGATTCTGTTGGGTGCCATGGGACTGCCCGGGGTGCGTTGGCCCAATGGCAATGAAATGGTTCCGCAGATTGATTTAAGAGACAAGCTGGATACCTATTTCGGCTTGCGCCCCATTCATTTATATCACCCGCTGGATTCCCCTTTGCGCAATCCTGGAGCGATTGACTTTGCCATTGTTCGGGAAAATTGTGAAGGCCTATTCGCATCGCGTAAACAGACGTTTGATTTAGAAGGGCCGGAAGTCCGCGATACATTGCTGATCACGCGTGTTGGGTCGGAACGTTTGTTTCGGCGGTCTTTCAAACTGGCGCAGCAACGCCGAAAGAAAGTGACGCTGATTGACAAGGCGAACGTGTTGCCTTCCATGAGCTACTTCCGCAGCATTTTTTACGGCATTGCGAAAGAGTTTCCTGATGTTGAAACGGAACACGTTTATGTGGATGCTGTCACGCTCTACCTTTTGAGCCGACCAGCTTCTTATGACGTATTGGTGACGGAAAACATGTTCGGCGATATTCTTTCCGACATGGCTGCTGGACTGATTGGCGGTATGGGCATGGCTCCTTCTGGAGACATCGGCGATAAGCACGCAATTTTTCAACCCTCGCATGGTTCGGCACCCGATATTGCGGGGAAGGGAATTGCCAACCCCACTGCGACCATCCTTTCTGCAGCGATGATGCTGGATTGGTACGAAACTCCGCAGACCAGCAAAGCTGCCCAGTTGATTTACGATGCGGTGGAGAAGGTTTTTGCTGACCGCGCAAACCGTGGGCCGGATCTGGGTGGATCGATGAAAACTTGGGAATTGGGCGATAAAATTGCGAATTTGGTGGCTCGGGGATGAAGGATGGGTATTCGCTTTATGACACCCACACCCACATTGGCAATGCTCGTCATAGTGGGCGGATTTTCACAGCGGAACAGATGTTGGCGGTGATGGATCGCACTGGAGTGGATCGAGCGCTGCTGATTCCGTTCCCGGTGGTGGAAGATTTTCGGGCTGAACATGATCTGATTGCGAGTGCAGTAAAGCGATATCCGGATCGATTTGCTGGGGCTGCGTGCCTTCCGCCATTCATCCCGCTGGAAGAGTTTCAAGGGGAAGTGAAGCGTTGTTCCGCGGAGCTAGGCTTTGTTGCGTTGAAGCTGCAGCCGATGTATCACGGCATTAATCCACTGTCTGTCCGGCATGATTTCTTCTTTGAAGCAGCGGTTACCAATCACTTGCCGTTAATTGTCCATACAGGTGCCGGGGCTCCACTGGCACTTCCTTCGCTGTACATTCTGACCGCACGAAAGTTCCCGGAACTGAACATTATTTTGGGCCATGCAGGCGGTGGAATTTATACGGCTGAAGCGATTGTGGCCGCCACGATTTGTCCAAATATCTACATTGAAGTATCTACGATTGCTCCGCATCACCTGATGGAAGTGTTGCAGCATATCCCTTCCTCGCGAGTAATGGCCGGGTCTGATTTGCC
>JANMWO010000212.1:0-3310 GCA_031394025.1 Acidobacteriota bacterium | reverse complement strand
TTGTGAAGATCAATGCGGCTGAAGGTGCTACTGTGCAGGCTGGGCAGGTGTTGGTTGTGTTGGAATAGAGGAAAGCTATGGACAAGGTTTGCGAGAAGTGTGATGGTACGGGTTGGATTCCAGGCGAGTCGCATGGAATTAAAGCTGTCACCCGTTGCGACTGTATTTTTGTGGAACGCCGGGATCGCATTGAACGTTCGGCCAGCATTCCGCCGCTGTATCAAACCGCTTCGCTTGAAAATTTCTTACTTCCGAAAGACAATCCCGTTGCTGCTCGTTCGTTGCAATCGGTGATGCTCAACGTCCGCAGTTATGCGCGCGAGTTTCCGCAGACCGATAAGCCTGGGTTGTTGTTTGTGGGTGAGCCAGGTACCGGTAAAACGCACTTGGCAGTGGCCGCTGGTCGCATTCTGATGGAACGCGGATTCGAATGTCTTTTCTTCGATTATCAGAATCTGTTAGACCGCATTCGTAGTGGCTACGACGCGGCTTCCGGCACCAGTGACCGGGAAGCGTATCGAACCGCCCTCGATGTCGAAGTTTTGCTTCTCGACGATTTAGGTGCCCACCGCACTACCGATTGGGTTGAAGATACGGTGACCAGCATCATCACCTACCGCTGCAATAATCGTAAGGCGCTGATTGCCACCACCAATCTTCCTGATGTGGAGGCTGCGGCGGCTTCGGGCGAGCGTGGCAACATATCTCCTGGAGGTCGTGATTATCGACGCACCCTGGGTGAAAGTATCGGAATGCGAGCCCGGTCACGGTTGTTTGAGATGTGCCGCGTGATTCGAATGCCTGCTGTTGAAGACTACCGCATTAAGAAATCGCGGAGCTTGTAACCTGTTTGCAGGTAAAATAGAAAGGTCCACTAAACTATCATGCTCTGTGCCGGAATTGTAGGTCTGCCCAATGTGGGCAAAAGTACGCTGTTTAACGCAGTGACGCAGTCTCAGAAGGCCATGGCGGCCAACTATCGCTTCTGTACCATTGAACCGAATCAGGGGGTGGTGACGGTCCCTGACGATCGGTTGGCGGTGCTTGCCAAGATCAGTGGATCGCAAAAGCTGATTCCTTCCGTCTTCGAATTCGTCGATATCGCCGGCCTGGTGAAAGGCGCAAGCAAGGGCGAAGGATTGGGCAATCAATTCCTGGGTCACATTCGCGAAGTAGATGCCATTGTGCAAGTAGTTCGCTGCTTTGAAAATTCCGACATTGAGCACGTGATGGATAGCGTGGATCCCATTCGCGACATTGAAGTGGTCAATACAGAATTGCTATTGGCTGATCTGGAAGCGATTGAAAAGCGCAAATACAAGCAGCAGAAAGCTGCCAAATCTGGTGATAAAAAAGCTCAATCAGAAATTGAATTGCTCACCCGTTTAGAACAACATTTGGGTGAAGGCAAATTCGCTGTATCGATGGAAGTCACGGCGGAAGAAAAGCTGCTGATGAAGCCATTTTTCCTGCTCACCAATAAACCCACCTTATTCGCCTGCAACGTGGCAGAAGGGGAGTTGGGCGATCCTGACAGCAATCCTTGGGTGCCCAAGGTCCGCGATTATGCCGCGCATCATCATGGAACAAGTGCCGTGGTTGTCTCCGCTGAAATTGAAGCAGAACTGGTGACGCTTCCGCCGGATGAACGCGCCGAATACCTGGAAGGATTGGGCGTGAAAGAATCGGGCACTGGGACGCTGATCAAAGAGGCGTATCATCTGCTGGGATTACGAACCTATCTGACCACTGGCGAAAAGGAAACAAGGGCCTGGACGATTCACGCTGGGGACAAAGCTCCGGTAGCGGCAGGCGTGATTCACTCCGATTTCGAAAAGAGCTTTATTTCCGCTGAGACCATTTCGTACGACGACCTGGTTGCGGCCGGAAGCTACGCCAAGGCTCGTGAAATCGGTCGGCTGCGGACTGAAGGTAAAGAGTACGTGGTGCAAGATGGGGATGTGATGGAATTTAAGACGTTTTTATAAACGCAAATATCCGCAGATGGCGCAAAAAACAAGAGTCGGGTGGCATATTCTGGAGTTGTTATGGAAACCAAGTCCACTTAGTACATGTCACTTAATTTCTCCCTTAGTACCCGTCGCTGGCTTACAATTTCATTCATTATGACCGCTGTGATCTTTTTTCACCGGTCAGTGCTCTTTCGGCAGGATATAACCTTTCCTTGGGATTTCATTGGCTATCATCTGCCCCTCGCCACGGCTTACGCAGACGCGGTAGACCAGGGCAGGCTTCCTTTATGGGATCCCTATACCTATTGTGGACGCCCTTTGCTCGCCAATCCTCAGACGGCGACCTTTTATCCTGGTATGTTTCTGAGCGTACTGCCAGGAAGAACAGGACTATTGGAGCGCCTTGAATGGCTTTCAGTATTTCACATTGGTCTGGCTGGCATATTCACATACTTGTTGGCATTGCGTCTCCATCTATCGGAATATGCAGCGCTCTTCGCGGGGCTCACATTTGCCCTTGGAGGTTTCTTTGTATCTCAAGCCCAACATCTAGGTATGGTTCTGGCCGCCCCGTGGTTGGTTCTCTCATGGTTGGCCATATTGTTACCACCTGGTGGTCGGCGGATTGGCCTTCTGGCGGCATCCTGGTCCATGAGCTTCTTCGCCGGCTTTACCGCATTTACATTGATGACCATGGTTGCTACGCTACTTTTCGCCGCCATCTACGCACCTCGCCGGCAGGTTATAGGAGATTTGGGAATTGCCGCCACGCTTTTCATAGGCATGGTGCTGGTGCAACTGGGCCCGTCATTGGAAATGCTCAGCCAAAGTGTCGCCAAATACAGAACAGATTGGCTCCAGTCTGGAGGCGGTCTACCTCCGAAAGCTTTAGCTTCTCTGCTAATGCCCGATTATTTTCATGTCTTCAGTGCTGATTCCTTTCGCGACACGTCTGATCCCACACACCTCTACGAGTACTCTGGAATAGCCACGATCTTGCTCGCGATGCTGGCGGTCTGGCACCGATCTTTTCGTATGTTCGGGCTACTCTTCACCTGTTTAATACTGATGTTGGGGGAACACACATTAGTGGCCAAGGCAATCTACTGGACAGCGCCGGATTTCTTAAAGAGAGGAATTTATTGGTATGTGTTTCTAGCGCCTTTCCTTCTCTCACTTGCTCTATTGGCGGCGATTGGACTACAACGCTGGAACTACCGGTACCAGCTATTGGCATGCGTTGCGGTATTGGTTGATCTAACACTAGTGGGCTCAGACCGTCGGCTAAATAGCCAACAAGCGGTCAAAGACTTGCTTGTAAACGCGAAGCAAGACCC
>JANMWO010000205.1:0-3725 GCA_031394025.1 Acidobacteriota bacterium | reverse complement strand
GCAGGACCTGATCAAAGATCCACCGTTTTCCAAACTCGATTTGATCTGTTGTCGCAATCTTATGATCTATATGGGCGTGGAACTTCAGAAGAAGCTGATTCCGTTGTTCCACTACGCGCTCAACCAGAACGGATTTCTGTTTCTGGGCAATTCGGAAAGTGTGGGTGAGTTCAGCAATCTATTTACAGTGTTTGATCGTAACTCCAAACTCTATCAATCCAAGTCTGATTTGCACAGCGCACAGCGTCTGGCCCTGGGTCGATTTCTGCCTCCTATGACGGCAATTGAGGCAGCCATTCCAAGGATCGCCGGAAGGACCAACAGCGCAGGGAAGCTACCGCTACGCGAGCTGACGGAACAAGCGCTATTGCAGCAGTTGGCTCCAGCCAGCGTGCTGGTGAATGGCCAGGGAGACATTCTTTACCTGTACGGACGCACCGGACTTTATCTTGAACCGGTGGCCGGTGAGGTTGGAATCAGCAACGTTTTGAAGATGGCCCGCGAAGGGTTACGACGCGATCTGACCACAGCCTTGCACAAAGCGGCGTCCACTAGAGAGATTGTAAACTGCCCTGGACTGCGCGTTAAAACCAACGGGAGCTTCACGGTGGTGGATTTAACTGTCCGCCCTTTGACAACCACCATCTCTGAAGTACCGCTTTTCCTGGTCATTTTGGAGAATGGGTCAATGTTGCACGTGGAACAGTTGCAGAATGTTCTAGCGGAAGTGGACAGCACAGAGTTAGACGATCAGCGCATTGTGGCTTTGAAACGGGAATTGCAAGCCAAAGAGGAATATCTTCAAACGGCCAATGAGGAGCTGGAAACATCCAATGAAGAACTCAAATCGTCGAATGAAGAAATGCAATCCGTGAATGAAGAATTGCAATCCACTAACGAAGAACTGGAGACGTCCAAGGAAGAGTTGCAATCGTTGAACGAGGAGTTGGCTACGGTCAACGTGGAACTGCAGACCAAAGTAAGTGACCTGTCGCGGGTTAACAACGACATGAACAACCTGCTTGCAGGCACGGGCATTGGGACCATCTTTGTGGATTACCAATTGCGCATTTTGCGTTTCACCCCCGCTGTGACAGAGATCACCAACCTGATTCTGAGCGACGTGGGTCGTCCAGTGAATCACATTGTCTCCAATCTGGTTGGGTATGATCGCCTGGTGGCCGATATCCATGCGGTGTTGGATAGTCTGATGGCCAAAGAAATGGAAGTGCAAACCCGTTCCGGTGAGTGGTTCACAATGCGTATTCTGCCGTACCGAACAATAGACAACATGATTGAAGGTGCGGTGATCACGTTCGTGAATATTTCAGAAATTGTGCGCACGCGGGAAGCATTGCGCAAGGCCAATGACCTTGTTCGTTTGGCGGTGATCGTGCACGATGCGAACGATGCCATTACCATGCAGGATTTGGAGGGTCGTATTCTGGCGTGGAACCAGGGAGCGGTGCGAATGTACGGTTGGAGCGAAGCCGCAGCACTTTCCATGAATGTCCGTGACCTAATTCCGGAAGGACTGCGCAAGCAGGCATTGGCCATGGTAGGGCAGCTTAGCCATGCTGAAATTCTGGTGCCGTACCGGACGCAGCGCATCTGCAAGGATGGTACAGTTCTTGACGTCTCAATGATTTCGACAGCGTTGGTGAATGCCGATGGGCAGATTTATGGCATTGCGACAACAGAGCGGGCCAGCGGAAGCAAAGGTTGGTTGGACGCAGCAGTGCCGCTATGAAGAGCAACACTGATGTCAATGACGCAGCTCAACTGCGCTTACGGGCGGAAGAGATGGCCCGAAAAAAAGCAGCGCAGTGGACTGAAGATCAGGTGCCACTTTCGCCTGCAGAAACCATTCGGACACTTCATGAACTGCGGGTGCATCAGATTGAGTTGGAGATGCAGAACGAGGAGCTTCGTCGGGCACAGCAGGAACTGGACGCATCCCGGGCGCGTTATTTTGACCTCTACGACCTGGCCCCAGTAGGATACTGCAGCGTCAATGAACGGGGCCTGATCCTGGAAGCAAATTTAACTGCGGCCCGTTTGTTGGGCCTGGCCAGAGGGGCCATGACCGGTACCCAAATCACTCGATATATCCGCAAAGAGCATTCCGATACCTACTACTTAAACCATAGAAAGTTGTTCAAAGTTGGTGCGCCATGGGCGTGCGAACTGGGCAAGCTGGAGTGCCGTGTAGACGTGGCCGCAGATGGTCGGGAAGCGGAAATTTGTTCCACTTAAGCTTTTCACAATCAAGAGAGAATTGGGATTGGCAGATAGAGATGGCTGCGCCAGTGTTATTGGGCTTGCCTAACAACGCTGTAGCGGCCAATGGAACACAAGGTCAGTTGGGGCTGGGGGCCACTTACTATCTTGCCAACAGCAAATCGCAAAACGCGGCCAACATTTTCCCCAAACAAGGCTTTATCCGCTTCAAGAATTTGTTTGGCGATAGCAAGCAGACTCTTCGCCTGGGCCGTTTTGAATTTGTGGATGGAGCGGAAGTGGCACCGAAGAATGCGACGCTGGCCACCATCAAGCGCGATCGCATCAGCATGCGGCTGATTGGCCATTTTGGTTGGGCACATGTGGGACGCAGTTTCGATGGCATGAACTACGTTTACAATTCACCTACGAATGGCAACTTTACCTTTATGGGTGGCATTCCAACGCGCGGCGTTTTCCAGACCGATGGTTGGGGTGAAACAGCTACTGGCATTGGCTATGCCGCTTACACCAAACCTTGGGGCACAGGAAATCATGTGGCCGATACCCGGGTTTTTGCCATGTACTACCAGGATTGGCGCGCCGTGGTGAAAACCGACAACCGCCCGCTGGCCGTTCGCCGCGCCGATACAGCCAATTTGCACATCTATAGTTTCGGGGGTCATTCTATTCATGCGTTCGATACAAAAGCTGCCACCTACGACCTGCTGCTATGGGGCACCGGACAAACCGGCAAATGGGGTGTGCAGGATCATCGGGCACATGCGTATGGGGTGGAAGGCGGATTTCAGCCTAAGATTGCACCAAGGCTGAAACCCTGGTTCCGAGTGGGCTTCTATGACGGGTCAGGTGACGATAATCCTAGCGACAAGACGCATGGCACCTTCTTCCAAGTGCTGCCCACGCCCCGTCCCTATGCGCGTTTCCCGTTTTTCGATATGGTAAATAACCGTGACATTAATGCTGCCTTGATTCTGCGTCCGCACAAGCAGGTGACCATTTCAAGCGAGTTCCACGCACTTCGGTTGAGCAACGCAAAAGATTTGTGGTATTCCGGTGGCGGGGCGTATCAGCCTTGGACCTTTGGGTATCAGGGTCGGAACGCAGCGGGTCCGCGATCACTGGCTAATTTGTATGACACCAGTGTAGAGTACCGGATGAGGCCGAACGTGACCCTTTCCGGCTACTACGGCTTCGCTAGTGGTCGGGCCATTACTCAGGCTATTTATCCCAAGGGGAAGAAGGGCGGATTGGGGTATGCGGAGGTCAGTTACCGCTTTTAAGGTAACTCTTCTAGAAGCATGGTGAAGTAACCGATGTTGAACCCAAGCTTGGTATAGTTGCGGTGTGAAATTGAACCTGGCGATATGCGCGACATTGCCAGGTTCAAGCCATTTTTGGCGGCAAGGTCCATGCGGTATTCAATCAATGCCTTTTGGATTCCCATCCTGCGGAAGGCTGGCAAGGTGCAACCGGCATTGAAG
>JANMWO010000123.1:0-14469 GCA_031394025.1 Acidobacteriota bacterium | reverse complement strand
CTACGAGCCCGACCCACAATCAACTTGTCCGTATCAGACAACTCGTCGATACCCAAGATCGCAATAATATCCTGCAAATCCTTATACCGTTGCAGGGTCTGCTTCACTTGCTGAGCGCAATCGTAATGCTCCGCACCCAACACAGCCGGATCCAAAATACGGGACGTGGAAGCTAGCGGATCGACAGCCGGATAAATTCCAAGCGCCGCGATTTCGCGCGAGAGATTCGTCGTTGCATCCAAGTGAGCAAACGCCGTGGCCGGTGCTGGATCCGTGTAATCGTCAGCCGGTACGTAAATCGCCTGTACCGAAGTGATGGAACCCTTCTTCGTAGAAGTAATTCGTTCCTGCAATTCGCCCATTTCCGTGGCCAAGTTCGGCTGATAACCTACCGCCGAAGGCATGCGACCCAACAACGCCGATACTTCCGAACCTGCTTGCGTAAAGCGGAAAATGTTGTCGATGAACAGCAGCACGTCCTGATTTTCTTCGTCGCGGAAATACTCCGCAACCGTCAAACCAGTGAGGCCCACGCGAAGTCGCGCCCCTGGGGGCTCGGTCATCTGACCATAGATAAGCGCCACTTTAGACTTGGTGTAATCGGCGGGATCGACAATGCCCGATTCCTGCATTTCCAACCACAAATCGTTCCCTTCCCTGGTCCGTTCGCCCACACCCGTGAATACCGATACACCACCATGATGCATAGCAATGTTGTTGATCAGTTCCATGATGATCACGGTCTTGCCGACACCTGCGCCGCCGAACAACCCGATCTTGCCACCCTTAAGGTAAGGCTCAATCAGGTCGATCACCTTGATGCCGGTTTCAAGCATGGTCAACCCGGTTGCCTGTTCGTCAAATGCTGGAGCCGAACGATGAATCGGCATGTGAACCGTAGCATTCACCGGACCCATCATGTCCACCGGTTCGCCAATCACGTTCAACACGCGGCCCAAAGTCTGCTTGCCCACAGGCACCGTTACCGGCTTGCCTAAGCTCACCGACTTCATGCCGCGAACCATACCATCCGTAGGCTGCAGCGCAATCGTCCGGACACGATTCTCACCAATATGTTGCGCCACTTCGCAAATAATATTGATGGGCGTGGGAACGTTGAAGCCTTCGCTGGTGATGCGAATAGCAGTGTAGATAACTGGAACCTGACCTTCAGGGAACTGAATGTCCACTGCCGGTCCGGCGATTTGAATGACTTTACCAACGACTTCTGACATAGAAAACTTTCTCCTCGAATCGGGCGAGCGCTATTCGAGCGCCGACGCGCCGCTGACAACTTCGATAATTTCGCGAGTAATACTGGCTTGGCGTACGCGGTTCATCACCAGCGTCAACCGTTCAATTACATCAGCCGCATTGGAACTGGCCGAATCCATGGCGGTCATACGGGCTGCATGTTCAGCGGCCGTCGATTCCAAAACCGCTTTATACAACTCCACTTCCACGTAACGCGGCAACAACGCACTCAGAAGCTTTTCCGCAGGCTGTTCGTAAATATAATCCTTGGCCACGGTGCCTTCAGGTAACACAATCGGAAGCAGCCGCCGCACGTCCAGCTTCTGCGTCATCACACTTTTGAATTCGTTGAAGATCAGGTAAACCGCATCTACTTCCGCATTCGCATAGCGGGCAATGATCGATTGCGCAATTGCTTTCGTATCTTCGTAGGTGCACTTCTTGGTTAAGTTGTAGTGCTCACCTGTAATGGTGACACCACGCTTCTTGAAATGATCGCGACCCTTGCGTCCAATGGCTTCCAGTTGCATGCCAATGCCTGGCTTTTCATCCATGAACTTTTGCGCACCACGAATCAGGTTGGTGTTTAACGCCCCAGCCAAACCGCGGTCAGCGGTAATCAGAATAACTTGAATGCGCTTTTCCGGACGTTGCACCAACAGCGGATGAGTCACGTCCATGCTCTTCGATGCAGCAGCCACGTTGCCCAACATATCTTTCAACGAATTGGCATACGGGCGTGCCGCAATCACCGATTCCTGCGCACGACGCAACTTCGCTGCCGAAACCATTTTCATGGCCTTGGTGATCTGCTGCGTGTTTTTTACCGACCGGATTCTTCGCCGGAAATCGATCAAACTGGGCATGGCAGCTTTACGCCTTATTCTCCGCCAGGAAACGCTTCTTAGCGTCTCCAATAGCCTTAATCATTTCTGCCTTCAACGCATCGTCAATGTTTTTCTTATCGCGAATCGTCGGCAGAATGTTGGGATACGAATTTTCTACAAATCGGTGCAATTCTTCTTCAAACTTGCGGATGCCTTCCACTGGCAGTTCATCCAGCAACCCATTGGTTCCAGCAAAAATACTGAGCACTTGCTTTTCTACAGACATGGGCGAGAACTGACCCTGCTTCAACAACTCCACTAGACGTTGACCACGGGCCAACTGCTTTTGCGATGCCGGATCAAGATCGGAACCAAACTGGGCGAATGCAGCCAGCGCACGATACTGTGCCAGATTCAAACGCAGCGAACCGGCTACCTGACGCATGGCTTTGATCTGCGCACTGCCGCCGACGCGGCTTACCGAAATACCCACGTTGATCGCAGGGCGCACGTTTGAATTGAACAGATCGGCTTCCAGGAAAATCTGACCATCGGTGATGGAAATCACGTTGGTTGGAATGTAAGCGGAAACGTCACCTGCTTGCGTTTCAATGAAAGGCAAAGCAGTCAGTGATCCACCAGTCTTCAACTTAGCGGCACGTTCTAGTAAGCGGCTGTGAAGATAAAACACGTCACCAGGGAACGCTTCACGTCCTGGAGGACGACGCAGCAACAGCGAAATTTCACGATACGCCGCAGCATGCTTCGAAAGATCGTCAAACACAACCAGAACATGCTCGTCTTTATCGCGGAAATATTCGCCCATCGCACAACCGGAATACGGTGCAATGTACTGCATAGGGGCAGGATCGGACGCCGTGGCCGCAACAACAATGGTGTATTCCATGGCACCATTACGTTCTAAAGTCTGCACCACTTGCGCAACTGTGGAACGCTTCTGACCAATGGCGACGTAAATACATTTCACGTCCCCACCCTTCTGGTTGATGATCGTGTCAATGGCGATGGTGGTCTTGCCCGTCTGGCGGTCACCGATGATCAATTCACGCTGGCCGCGGCCAATGGGAATCATACCGTCAATCGCCTTAATGCCGGTCTGCATTGGCTCTTTCACTGGGCTACGATCAATAACGCCAGGGGCCAGACGTTCAATGGCCAGGAAGCCGTCGTTCTGAATGGGTCCCTTGCCGTCAATCGGAGCACCTAGCGCATCCACAACGCGACCCAGGAAGCCATTGCCCACAGGAACCGACATAATGCGGCCTGTGCGTTTGACTTCATCGCCTTCTTTAACATGGTGGAAATCGCCCATTAACACCGCGCCCACCTGATCTTCTTCCAGGTTCAACGCAATGCCGGTGACACCATGAGGGAACTCAATCAGTTCACCAGCCATCACCAGTTCCAAACCGTGAATACGGGCAATACCGTCACCGACCGAGATCACTGATCCGGTCTCGGAGACGTTTACCGCCTTGTCGTAATTTTCAATTTCGTCTCGCAGTACGCGAGCGATTTCATCTGCCCGAATTTGAGCCATAGTTTCTTTTCCGATTAATTACTCAGCGACCAGTTTCTTGCGCAGCCCATCCAGGGATCCACGCACAGAGCCGTCATAAATTGTCGAACCGATCCGAACCATCACCCCACCGATCAGGTCAGGGTTTACAGTAAATTGACCCAGGATTTTCTTGCCTGTCTTGCTTGAAAACGAGGCTTGAATTTGCGTTTGCTGTTCTTCACTCAACACACTCGCAGAAGTGATTTGCGCCCTGGCAATGCCCATCCGCTCGTCGAGCTGGGCTTGAATCGCTTCCAATATCCCATGCAACAGCGCTGTTCGACGATGGTCGATCACCACATATAAGAAGTTTTTGATTACCGTGGCCAGCGGCAGCATTTGCGCAAAGCGAGCGATCACGGCACGTTTCCGCGCGGGCGAAACGGCGGGCGTAAGCAACACGGCGCTCAGTTCCGAAGATCCATCCAACATTTTGCTGAATTCTTTCAATTGCTCCAGCGCTAATTCCGGAGTTGTACCAGCCGTCGATTTTGGATCAACCAGGACATCTACTAGAGCGCGAGCGTAACGTGAGGCAACAGCGGCAGACATATTAATTGAGCCTCTTCAAAAATCCGTCAATCAACAACGCTTCTGATGCTGGAGTAACCTGCCCGCGGATCTTTACTTCCGCCTGTTCCAACGCCAGCTTCGCTGAATACGATTTCAATTCAGCCATGGCGGTCTTAGTAGCCGATTCAATTTCCTGCGCGGCGTGCGCTTCCAGTTTCGCCATAGAAACTTCAGTTTCCCGATTCACACGGGCGTGCTCCGTTTCCAGTTCCTTCGAGGCACTAGCGCGGATTGTTTCAATTTCGGTGCTTAATGTGGCAAGACGTTTTTCGATTTCCGCCGTCTTCGCTTCCGCCGAGCGCTTCATTTCCGCCGCTTCCCGCAGGTCGCGTTGAATGACCTCATCCTGACCCTTGAAAAATGCCGGAGCATGCTTGCCGATCATGTAGCCGATGCCGACAACCAACAACACAAAGTTAGCCCACTTCCAATAAATTTCGTTGGGGTTGCCAGCGGCATGCTCGCCACCTTCGGCAAATGCGACTGAGACAGTTGTAAAAAAGAATAGAAGGGATGTGCGAGACATTAAGCACTCCTCCCCAGGACGGCAGTGGCAATTTCATCAGCCAAGCGGGACGTTTCCCCTGCCAGCGATTGACGGGCTGCTGCTACCTGTTGCGTGATTTGCGTCTTTCCGTCAGCAATTTTGGAATCAGTGGCGACTTTAGCTGCGGCAATGCGGGAAGCCTGATTATCCAGCCAGCCCTTACGGGTAGCTTCGCGTTCTTTGGACAATTGTGCACGCACTTCATCGATTTTCTGTTCGAACTCAACAGCTTTGGATTCGGCGGTGCGCAGACTTTCGGCAGCGGCACGCTTCGCCCCAACGGTTGCTTCCTTACGGTCGCGCAGTACTTTGGACATTGGTCCAAAGAAGATCCGGCGAAGGTAGAAGTGCAACAACAGGAAGAGGATAAAGGTGGGTAGACCTTTTAGCAGAATCCCAGCAAGCGCTTGCAGCGTGTCGTTCATTTTTTACTGTAGAGGAAGGGCTTTGAGAACAGAAGTTCGCGGTTGCCCCTGAAGTTTTACATTAGCATACCTTCTAATTGAGGAGCAACTTTATGGATACTTTATGGATACTCGAGTTCCACCCTGCCACCAACAGCGACCGCTCACCACTGCTGAAAGAGCGCGGTACGGCGCAATCATTGAGTTCCGCCGCTGTCCCAATGGCTCCACTGGCCTGTTCGGTGAATAGCAGGCCGACCTACTGCTCCACTTCAGTGGTTTCTGCGGGCAGTGGTCCAGGTTTTCCCTTGCCAGTGGTGTCTTCAATGTTCCAGACCTGGGCGGTTAGCCCGAAGAAGCCACTCCAGTCGCCGAGTGTTGTCTAAACGTCGAAATGAGTCAAATCGTGCAGCGCGAAGAATACGGCATCTTTTCCTTCTGCTTTTTGCCAAGTCACCGAACCATCTTCGCGAATGCATTGCAGAACGCCTGCCCCACCGGTGCGTTTGGTTATTTGTACCTCCACATCTCAATTTTCGCTTGGTTGATCATTGAACATATGGTATCTTAAAGTATACTCTAATAGATATTTAGGCTACTACGATGGACACTATTGAAACACTCACGCCAACCAAACTGGAACGCTTGCCCATTCCCGTTCGTAGAGCTTTGTCCAAACTTGGTGCCGACATCAAAGCGGCCCGACTACGTCGTCGCATTCCAATCGCAATCATGGCGCAACGGGCGCTGGTTGGCAGAATCACTCTTTATAGGCTGGAGCGCGGCGACCCCAATGTTGCCATGGGCACGTACGCCATTGTGTTGTTCGTGCTGGGCATGAGCGAACGCTTTGCGGAAATTGCCGATATCCGATTTGATGAACTAGGTATGTCTTTAGACGAGGAACGCTTGCCCCAGCGCGTCCGCACAAAAAAGGTCATTTGATGGAACGCCAAATTTTCGTTTATATCGACGTCGATCACACACCTACTTTAGTGGGACGCCTTTGGGCGCGCCATCGTCGACATCAGGAATCGGCCACATTCGAATATGATCGACGTTGGCTGGCAAACCCTGGCTGCTTCTCTATCGAACCCGCGCTATCGCTTGGCCCTGGGCCGTACCACACCGCCGCTGGACGTCCTTTGTTTGGGGCGCTTGGCGATTCCGCACCTGACCGTTGGGGTAGAGTCCTGATGCGCCGCGCGGAGCGTCGTAGTGCAGAGAAAGACAAGAGAACAGCGCGCACGCTATCGGAAGTGGACTTCCTGTTAATGGTGGATGATGAGGCGCGGATGGGTGGGCTGCGCTTTTCGGAAACAGAGGGGGGATTGTTTCGCGAACATGGCCCGGCCATGCGGATTCCTCCATTCATAGACCTGCCCCGCCTGCTGTCTGCCAGTCAGCGGGTGACCATGGAAAAAGATACTGAGGAAGACATTCGGCTGCTGCTGGCCCCTGGATCCTCGCTTGGTGGCGCACGGCCCAAAGCATCCGTTCGGGACAAGAACGGAACGCTGGCCATCGCCAAGTTTCCACAGAAGACCGACGAAGTGAACGCTGTGCTTTGGGAAGCAGTGGCGCTGGAGCTTGCCAAGAAGGCGGGAATTACGGTGCCTGTCTGGAGAGTAGAATCCTTCGCCAAGAAATCTGTACTGGTGCTGCGCCGGTTCGACCGGAAGGGCGCAACGCGCATTCCATTTCTTTCTGCTATGAGTATGCTTGGGGCAGCCGATCATGAGCAGCATAGTTACCTGGAAATCGCCGATGCTATCCGCCAATGCGGGGCGGCTCCAATTGAGGACTTAGCTCAACTTTGGCGGCGCATTGTGTTCAATGTGATGATCGCCAACACGGACGACCATTTGCGAAATCATGCGTTTTTATATGAGGGAAACGAGGGCTGGCGGCTGTCTCCAGCGTACGATATGAATCCCACTCCGCTGGAGTTCAAGCCCAGGGTTTTGACCACACTTATCGACACCCAAGATGGCACAGCGTCTCTTGATCTGGCGATGAGCGTGTGTCGCTATTTCAACCTGACCGTTGCGCAAGGGCAGACGATCATCGCAGAGGTTGCAAAGGCAGTCTCTAAGTGGCGGAATGTGGCAGCTAAGCTAGGGTTGCGCCAGACAGAGATGGACCGAATGGCTTCTGCGTTCGAGCCATAGATTGGCCTACTAAGGAATCAAGACCCGTACCGCAGCGTCCATCAGCTTCTTATAATCAGCGTGTTCGGAATTGGTTAAGATCGCAATCACAAATTGCTCTTCTGGAAAGATGGCGAACACGGTGCGAGTGGCTTGTTGCGACCCGCTATGGGAGTAGGCTTTCTTCCCTTCAAACAACGTCAAGCTCATGCCCATCCCATAGCCTGTTTCCTTGCCATCGTTGGTTTTTTGCGACGTGGTCATCAGATGGTAGGTATCTCGTTTCAACAAAGGCCCCCCATCCAGCGCCATCGCAAAACGAGCTATGTCGACAGCGGATCCGACGAAGCCGCCGCCGGGGACCTTATAGCTGGTATCGGCTAACCCGGAGTTGATAATTTCCCCGTTATTGCCCAGGGCATAGCCGCGGGTGCGGTTGTGAATAATGGCGTAGACGCTGTCTTCACGGGCTGTATCCATGCCCATTGGCGAGAAAATTCGTGACGTAACGTAATCTACAAATCGCTGTCCCGAAGCATTTTCTATAGCCGCTCCGACCAGGGTAAAACCATGAGTGCTGTAGAGATATTTGGAACCCGGTTCATGTTCCAAGGGATCATTGGCAAAGAATTTCAAACCGTCAGCAATGTTGGGGTAATAACGGGTGCTCGACATTTCGTCACCCTTGTAGTGTCGGATGCCTGCCAGATGACCCAGCACTTGGCGCAGTGTGATGGGCCATGCTTTGCGAGGAAACGCCGGGACATAACGCTGGATGGGGGAATCCAGATCCAGCTTTCCGCGTTCATAGAGTTGCAGAGCCGCTACAGCAGTGATGGTTTTGGAGATGGATCCCAGCCGATAAATCGTATCGGGACGGGAGGGGTAACCGTTTTCAAGATCAGAGAGGCCAAGGCCACCGGCATAGCGCAGTGATCCATGGTGCCCGACGGCAATCGACATGCCTACTATTTTCTGAGCAATTCGTTCCGCTTCCATTGCCCGTTCCAGACGACGAATCACCCCGGAAGAAATTTCAGGTGCTGGTTGGGACCAAGCCGTGAGCACGAAAGCTAAAATGAGAAAAACGAATCGCATCAACGATCATTGTACCCAGTGTGGAACATTTTCGATGCAGAAACGTATTATGGGCTGAAGGAGTGAGGGAACCATGGTTAAATTTCTGTTGTGGTGCATTTTGCTGATCTTGTGCTGGCCAGTGGCGATCTTTGCACTGATTATGTACCCCTTTATCTGGTTGGTCTTGCTGCCATTCAAAATTGTGGGCGGAGTGCTGCACCTGATTTTGGCGCTGTTCTCATTACCCGCTAAATTAGTGCGGGCTCTATGAGTTAGCGACCGGAAAAGAGCAGTTCATTGGATAGTTGCGAGAACGCCTGGCTCAGTGCGGCTGGTTCTGCAATCGTAATGTTCAGTGCGGGCTTAGTTGCATTTGTGACATTCGATAGAGAGACGACGGTATGCAATCCGTCGGGGTAAATCAAAGAAAGGGTAACCGGTAGATTGGGACCACCGGAACAGCTAACACCATCCAGTTTCAGAGAAAGGGCGTTGTGTTCCTTAAACTTGGAATCCACCGCGTAGAGAGGTGCTCCATTAATGGAAACACCGATGCGATCCCTTCCGCCGAGAAAAGAATTTGTGAAGGTTTTGGCCAAACGAAGTGATTCCGTGCACATTGCCTTGGGCACGTTTGTATTCAGATCCAACAATAAATCCACGTAGCGCCGATTCACCCTGCCTGAAGACTGCACTTCCGTTGCCTGAGATCCGAGATAGCGCATGAAGTACAAAGGGATGGCAAGTCTTGCTGTTGCCGTAACTTCCAGGTTGGAATCGCTGGTTTCCACAATGCGGATGAGCGGCAGGATTGGATCGGCACGAAACGTTCGGGCATCGAAATTAGCTTGAAAAAATGCTTCTCCGCGAGCGGTGGCATAGGCAATTTGATCGGGAAGATTCGCCCCTACACCCAGATTTCGGGCAGTGGCCAGGGCGGCGGCATCGCAGGCGGAATTCAATTTGGTGCGGGCCGCCCACAACATGGCGGCATCCACCCCCAGCCCTAAAATGGGGATCAAAAGAGTCAACGAAACAGCCGTGGTAATAATGGCGATACCCCGTTGCTTAGGCTGTATGTGCGTCAAAATATTGCTCTTTGGTAGATAGTGGAATCGCGCTGATAGCCCGGTATATCCAGTTCCGGCGTGCGGAAAAAGCCTTCCGATAAATAAGCGCTTTCCCCGGCTGTAAGGGCTACCAAAGTATCCAATTTTTCGGCCCGACAACCAATGTCCGTGAGGTACTTTGAGGCATGAATGGTGCCATTTTCTTCGAAAAAAGCTGCTTCTGGAGCACCAAAAGTGCTCTTAAACAAGTCTTTATTGCCGATTAAGTGTCGTTTTACGACCACCGGATACCCAAAATTAGGACAATTGCGCGGTTCAAACCCGCCTGCAATGCAATCCCCTTCCCCAATCATTTTGAAGGCTGATAGAACAATGACGCCATTGCCCCCTCCTGCTATCAGGCCTAAACCACTGGCTTGCCGAATCAGCAAAGCCTGGTTGCCGGGGATGGAAAAATCGACGAATCGTAAAAACATTGTTCCAGCTTCACGAGTCAGTGTGGACACCTGCTGCGCTTTGGAAATGGACATCCCGGTGGTGAACACCCCGTATAGCATTAACGTGAACAATGGGATGACAATGGCGAACTCCAGAATGCTACTGCCGCTTTGACTGGTGGACCGGGTGCGCATGGGATGTCTTTTGCTTTGCTTATTTGGCTTTGATTAACGACAGGGTTGGGAGGAACTTCCCGAGCGGCCTTCCATACGGTCGGCGGCAAAGGCGGAAATATGCAGCGGGTCTCGCCCAAAGGCCAGCCAGTTCCAGGTATAGTTCTGCACCACTACCTCAACTACATTGCCCGGTTGATTGCCGGTGGGGCCCAAAACGGGTCGAGACAGATCGTTAAAGGAATAGTAATTGATGGCAATGGTCTTGGCACGCGTTCCGGACAAAAAGCCCATGGCGTTTCCAGCAACCACTTGTTTAATGGACTCTTCCTGACATTTTCCAGGAAGTGTTTGTGCGCTCACTGCATAGCGAAGCCCTTCATTCACCGCACTTTGCAATGTACTTTTAAGGAATACCGTCAGTGAAAAATCGACTACACCAAGCATCAAAGCGAAAAACGGCACCAGAATGAAAGCCGTTTCGATCATCGTATTCCCTGACTGAGTATTCTTCGCCTTGTTTCGATTCATGTGCCTTAATGCTTATCGGCACGGACACAGGGAAACTATAGAGCTTTGGAACCCCATTTTTGTAGGGACGCAAAATTGGGGTGATCGCCGATGTGATGGAAGTTGTGCTCCCAAACAATTGCTTCTTTTTCAATAATATAAAGCCCTGGATTACGCATTGTGTCGGGTACCGGACTGCCGTTGCGATGGCCATTCCACAAGGCACGAATTGCTGCCAGGACGACCATGGGACCGAGCAGTCTCCACCAGCTTGCCCGGAATAATCCGAAGGAACGGAAAAGATCGCCAGTAGGATCGGCAATTCCCTTGGCTTCTGGCCAGAAATGATCGAAAAACTCTTTACCAAGTTCAGGTGTCCCGCGGAAGACAAACAGCACCGGTGGATATCCCGAAAGAGTTTCCGTGGTTCGACGTAAGCCCGTTACGCCCTCTCTACAAAATATTCAACCAAAGTGACGAAGGAAATAGACGATCACCGGACCACGGGGCAATTGATCGCGGAAGGTGCCGGGCACAACATTGACGCCGCTCACTGGCAACGAAAGAATTGCTACTTCTATTGAACCAGTGGTCATTTCTGTTACCTAAAGTATACGAAGGAAGCAGGCCCAGCAGATCTACAGCAGTAAACTTTGTTGGGGCATTGGGAAGAGTCGCGCTATGCTGAGGTCTTAGTGGAAGTCGAAACACAAATCACAACTTTTGATTCAATCAACCTGGATTGTGGGGTGACCCTGGGTCCAATTGATTGCGCCTTTGAAACCTATGGCGAATTGAACCAGAAGCGCACCAATGCCATTTTGGTTACGCATGCGTTTTCAGGCGATGCTCATGCGGCAGGCATTGAAAAAATTGGTGGTCAACAAGGTTGGTGGGACAACATGATTGGTCCCGGTCGAGCATTTGATACGGACAAGTATTTTGTGATCTGTGCGAATGTTTTGGGTGGATGCAAAGGTTCCACCGGGCCCTCCTCAAAAGATCCGGCCACTGGCAAACCGTATGGAATGGGTTTTCCGGTAATCACCATAGCGGATATGGTTCGCCTACAACGCAAACTGACTGAATTTTTAGGCATTCCCAAACTGCTGGCGGTGGCTGGTGGATCCATGGGCGGGATGCAGGCATTGCAGTGGGCGGTGCAGTATCCCGATGCGGTGGCTGCTTCTATTCCCATTGCTTCAACGGCACGGCATAGTGCGCAGCAAATTGCCTTCAACGAAGTGGGTCGGCAGGCGGTAATGGCCGATCCTGATTGGAACGGTGGCGATTACTATATTGGCAAACCGCCAGCACGGGGCTTGGCAGTGGCCCGGATGGTGGGTCACATCACCTATATGAGTGACGAATCTATGCGCCAGAAATTCGGACGACGTACACGGGAAAACGACGACATTTTTGAAGTGGAAAGCTACTTGCGCTATCGTGGCAGCCAATTTGTAGACCGGTTCGACGCGAACTCGTACCTGTACATCACCAAGGCGATGGATCTGTTTGACCTGACCCATAACGGTGAGAAAACGCTGACGGCGGCCCTGGAATCAGCCAGTACGCGCTTTCTGGTAATCAGCTTTACATCGGACTGGTTGTACCCCAGCTATCAATCGCAAGAGATTGTGAACGCCTTGCGACGTCGTAATCATGATGTGGCGTATTGCGAATTGGAATCGAACTACGGGCACGATGCGTTTTTGGTGCAAGTGAATGAACAGACGGAATTGGTTAAGGGATTTCTGGCCAAAACTTTTAAGGAGTTGAATCGCTAAGTGGCCCAACTTGCCGTCCATAACGACATCATCAGCAAAATCATTGAACCTGGATCGCGGGTATTAGACCTTGGGTGCGGCGACGCGGACTTGCTGGCATGGCTTGCCGAAAATAAAAACGTGGACGCTCGCGGTGTGGAACTTGATCCACAAAAGGTGCAGCGGGCGATTTCACGTGGCGTATCGGCCTATCAGGGTGACCTGGAACAGTGCCTGTACGATTATCCCAACGCCGCTTTTGACTACGTGATTCTAAGCCAGACGTTGCTTGAAGTGCGCCAACCGTTGAAGGTTTTGCGAGAGATGCTGCGGGTGGGCAAACGTATTATTGTGGCCTTCCCCAACTTTGGGCACTGGTCTGTACGAATGGCGCATTTGTTCACTGGCAGAGCGCCGAAGAACAAACTGTTCCCGCATGATTGGTATGACTCCCCCAACATTCACTTTCTGACGGTTCACGATTTTGAGATGCTGGCGGCCAAGGAAGGCTGGACGGTTGAAAGAAACATTTATTTGGCTGGAACCGAACCACTGCACGCCATGCCTAACTTTTTCGCTGAAACCGCAGTGTTTCTGATCCGGCAGTAATCCAAAGCGACCCATCGGGCAACAGCACCCGCCAGATTTCTTTCAGAGCCTTAGGTGAACAGGTGGTGGTCTCCACTACCACGTGATGGAAGCTGGCATCGCCCCATGGAATGGGTTCAACCGCTCCAGGGTGGATCATCGCGTTGAGCAGATCGCGGCAGGCATCACGCATGGTGAAGACCGCGTCCTCATCGCCCATAGCTACTAAAGCGCCACCTGGAACTAAAGAAGAAAACCACCGCAAGCGCTCCTCATTGGGAATACTGAGGAGCAGTATGCGATCGTCGGAATTGCATTGCATTGGCTTAATCGTTGGCCGATGCGGAGGAGGTGGCTACTTGCACAAAAGCCGGGTTGAGGATAGCTTCGGCATCGGCGGCAGTAAACTCTTCCACTTTAGAGCTGATATTCATGGAGCAGAATTTAGGTCCGCACATGCTGCAGAAGTGGGCATCTTTGAAACCATCTTCGGGCAACGTTTCGTCGTGCATGGCCTGTGCTGTTTCGGGGTCTAAAGAAAGTTCGAACTGCTTGCGCCAATCAAACTTATAGCGAGCTTTGCTCAGTTCATCGTCACGGTCACGGGCACCGGGTCGGTGACGGGCAATGTCGGCGGCATGGGCGGCAATGCGGTAGGCGATCAGTCCCTGTTTGACGTCCTCTTTGTTGGGCAGCCCCAGGTGCTCCTTCGGTGTGACGTAGCAGAGCATGGAAGCACCATACCAGCCGATCATGGCCGCGCCAATGGCAGAGGTAATGTGATCGTAACCGGGGGCGAAATCGGTGACCAGGGGTCCAAGGGTATAGAAAGGAGCCTCAAAGCAGAGTTCCTTTTCCTTTTCCACCTGCATTTGAATCTGATCCATGGGCACATGGCCGGGCCCTTCAATCATTACCTGCACGTCGTAATTCCAGGAACGACGAGTCAGTTCGCCCAGAGTTTTCAGTTCGGCAAATTGAGCCTCGTCACTGGCATCGGCAAGACAGCCGGGACGCAGGCCATCACCTAGAGAAAAGCTGACGTCATACTTTTGGAAGATCTTGCAAATATCGTCAAAGCATTCGTATAAGAAATTTTGTTTGTGATTCTTCACCATCCATTCAGCAAGGATGGACCCACCGCGGCTGACAATGCCGGTGATGCGCTTGGTGGTGAGAGGGATGTACTGAATGAGCACGCCAGCATGGATGGTCATATAATCCACACCCTGTTCAGCCTGTTCTTCAATGACATCCAGCATGACGTTCTTGTTCAGATCTTCAACGCGACGGACACGGGACAAGGCTTCGTAAATGGGTACGGTGCCAATGGGGATAGGAGAATTGGCGATAATGGCTTTGCGGATTTCAGCAATGTCACCACCGGTGGAAAGATCCATCACGGTATCGGCACCATATTTGACGGAGTAGCGAAGTTTTTCCAGTTCGCCTTCAATGTTGGATGTGGTGGACGAATTCCCGATGTTGGAATTGATCTTGCACCTGG
>JANMWO010000110.1:0-31631 GCA_031394025.1 Acidobacteriota bacterium | reverse complement strand
AGTGACCTGTTGGTGTTGATGGATCAGGATTGGCAGTATCGCACGCGTCAAACCTTTGAACAAATCAGAAGGGCGGCTGGTGTGCGCGATCAACGTCACGCTGCGGACGAAGATCTGCTGATGGCTACTTTGGCGGCATTTCCTGATCGGCTGGCGGTACGTAAGAGTGCTGGTGAGTACAGCTTGGCTGGTGGAGGTTCGGCGCGTCTGGCTGCGGAAAGCGCTTTGGAAGGGGAGGCGCTAATCGTGGCGGTGGATGTTGAAGAGCGCAAGGACAAGGGTTTGCCGCTGATTCGACTTGCCAGCAAGGTGCAACCGGAATGGTTGATTGATCTGTTTCCAGAAAAAATTGTGGAATCCATCGGTTTGGAATGGAACGCAGCAAAGGAACGGGTGGAAGCCCGCAGTGCACTGCTCTATGACGGCTTGATTATTGAAGAATCGCGCAGTGGGGAAGTGGACGCATTGGCAGCCGCAAGTTTGCTTGCGGTCAAAGCACTGGAAGTGGGAATGGCTCGCTTTGTAGGCGAAGATGTTTGGCATGCGCTGCGGGCACGGCTTTCATTTGCGTCGGAACATCTTTCACTTCCGCCTGTAGACGATGCCTTCTTGCAGCCTTTGATTGAACAGAGCGCTTATGGTTTGAAAAGTTTTGCTGAATTGAAAAGCTTGCTGGCTGATGGCGGGCTGCAACGGACGGTGCTGCAAGGATTTCCCAGCGACGTGGCTCGCCGCTTTGAAGAGTTTGCGCCTGATCGTTTGCGGCTGCCATCGGGTCGCACGGCGCGGGTGGAATATGCCGAAGGACAACCACCCTGGGTTGCATCGCGATTACAGGATTTCTTTGGCATGAAGGAAACGCCAAAAGTGGCTGGGGGCCGTGTTGCGGTGGTGGTCCACTTATTGGCACCAAACTACCGACCAGTGCAAATGACATCAGATTTAGCTGGATTTTGGCAGCGACTTTATCCAGAGGTCAGGCGGGAGCTGTCACGAAGGTATCCTCGTCATGCCTGGCCGGAAGATCCTTTGTCAGCCAAGAAGAGTCTCTAAGATATCGGGAATTTCAAAGACTGCCCGATTGTGAAGGGCAGCGGCATTGGTCCTGTATTTGGCCAGCGCACCGGGTTGCAACATGCGTCGCGAAGCATCCACAATCTGGTCGAAGTTCGGGACAACTTCGCCGATCTGATTCTCCACAATCCACTCAGAGTTGTATCGTTCCTGGGGCAAGGTCCAGGCATTGCGTTCGGTGATTACAGGAAGCCCCATTGCCACGGCCTCGCTGATACTGCCTGGGCCAGGCTTGCCGATCATCCAATCACTCAGCTTCATGTACATGGGGATTTCCTGGGTGAACCCTTCGACGAATTTAGTTAACCGTCCCTTGCGCGCTCGTAGCGATTCCGCCAACTTGGCATTCTTTCCGCAAATGAAAATCAATTGCAAATCAAGGTCCGATTTGTCCAGCCTATCGGCAATGGTCTTCATCACGTTGGAGCCTTGGCCACCGAACATCACAAGGGCGGTGGGCTTTGCGGGATCAAGACCCAGTTCGCGACGCTTTGCAGCAACATCCACATCAACTGGTTCATAGAATCGTGGATTCAGAATCATGCCTGAAGTACGGATCACCTTGTCTTTGGAATGACCCAGGCCCAGCGCCTGTTGTTCCGCCTTAGCCGAACCGCAAATGAAATATTGATCCTGTTTTTCAATCCAAAAATGCGGAGGGTAATCGGCAATATCGGTGAGCACTGTGACGTAAGGAATGGTGGCTGAAACTTTGCGAAGACCCTCCAGCATGGAGCGATTGAAATTCGGCACCAGCGACACAACCATGTCTGGTGGGCTGGCCTGCCAGTGCTTTGCCAACACCTTCACTTGCGATCCGTGATACATCCAGATCACGCCGTGCATCAGCGGCATCAGTTGTGCCGACCCCAACGTCCAACCCTTTTCAAGGACCAGGTTGTAAATATCTTCCAACCGCAAACCGGTAATTTTGCGGAAGACATCCAGTTCGTCCAAAACATCCTGAACATCGATCAAGCGGACTTCCCAAGGTCTTTTCTGATTTTCGATGACCTGCTTCAGCGCGGTGGCGGCAGCCCGATGCCCACCACCTGCATCGAAAAACATGAAGTCCAAAATTGGGCGCTTATTCAATTGGTTCCTTTCAGAGGGAAGGTTGATTCGCGGCTCGTTTCTTCCAACGATAGGCGGCAACAGAATTTTTCCAGAAGTATTTTTCAGCGACGGCTTGTCCCTTTGCAGAAAAATATTCGTGGACGACGGCAAGTACTTTGGGGTAGTCATCCCAGTTGTCGCTATTAGGCCAATCGCTGCCGTAGACGACGCGGTCCGGTCCAAAGACGTCAAACAATTGATCCAGCCGAGCTTTGTAAAAAGGCAGATCAGTTGGCACGCGGCCATCCACCCGACGCAGCACGGAAGAGACTTTCACATAGACCTGCTTGCGTGTTCGGAACTTTTCCAAATTTGTTTCGTAAGCTTTATTCTCGACAGCCAGAGTAGGAATCGTGATTTGTGGCAGGTGGTCGATCATGATGCGCAAGTTAGGAAGTTTATCGGAAAGTTGGAGCAAATCCTCAATTAATGCCGGATTTGGATTGGCGGAATCCATGATCAAACCGGCATCTGCCAATACTTTCAAATCGGCGATGACGGAAGGATTTGCAACTCCGGCGTGGAAGTCTCTGTCCCACAAGTTCCCATAGCGAAGTCCCAGTAAAAGAGGGTTTTTGTGGAATCTGTCAAAATTCTTACGGAACTCTGGTTTACCCGGTTCCAGGTTTCCGACGATGCCAACAATGATGGGATCTTTGGCAATTAGATCCAGCACCCATTGGTTATCTTCAACCCACGGGCTGGCTTCCACTTTGATGGCACCGACTACGCCCAGCGGCGTAACCATTTTTCGATAGCGGTCTGGCAACGCGGGCTTATAAAGCTTGGCGTTGTCTTTGGGCGGCCAAGGGATGCCCTGCTTTCGAGTCGGGTCGAACAGGTGGATGTGCGTGTCTATGATGGGCACTGTCATTTTGCTATCTGCGCCAAATGCTTGCAACGCTGCAGCGGCGGTTGTGGATGCGAAAGTTCTGCGGTTCACGAACCGTATTCTATCGCGATGGACAGTTACCGTGCGACTTGAAAATTGTCCCACGGGTTGGCAGTCAAATCCCGCATCAGTTTTTGCCAGTCGTGCTCTTTGTATTTTTCCAAGTGTTCCTGCGCCTTAAAGTTGAGACCACAGGCATGACCCATGGCTGCGGAAATTTGCATTGCAGCAGCCATATTGGCATCCACTACTTTGTTTTGCACTGCGCCTGCGGTGCCATACGGACCCCACCATCCCTTAATACCGCGCGGAGAAAGATCGATGTGGCCGCACAGAGTGCGTTCGCTTGGCTTCTCTACTTTGTCAAAGGTATCGTAATGATCAGCCAGAAATGTTTTGGCCAACTGGGCATCAATCTTTCCCTTGTTTTCACTCATCAGTTGATCCCAACGAACATGACGGGCATTGGCGCTGATCCCCATATCCTTGACGTCGAAATCTGTTTCCTCTTTCACCAGCTTTTCATTGACAGGAAAATTGGAACCGGCGAAGTAACCATCTTTCGACCGTTGCAAGTTGACGTGCTTCAATCCTAATTCCAACGACGCTATCTCCCCTGTGCGCCGGTCGGCTATCAACCAATTGTTGGCGTACCCGCCGTTGTTGCCTTCTTTCATAATGCTGGCGAATTCATCAATGGAACCGGCATATTGCATGGCTTTGCGAGCCCGTACAAATTCGGGAATGCCTTTGGGGTCGAATCCACTGAACTGACTGATGGTGGTTTCAGTAATCATCAGGCCTGCGGAATTAATGCCGAAATCGTCGGCACTGTGAATGTAGCCTGGCAGCCCGTCCATCAAAATGTGGTGGCCCTTGTTGGGAACAATATCGAACATAATGTTCCAGTGTGACCCATCCATGTAACTGGTCCAGTTATTGTGCGCCAGCACTGGCTTGCCGTCTTTGGTGTAACTGCCTGTGGCCACAAAAGCGCTGCAACGTTCTGGAACAGGGGGTTTCACTGCATTTGGGGTGCCCTGTTGCTTGTCATAAAAAGGAACGTAATAGGGTCCTGTTTCAAGCGATGCGTTCATTGCTACGAGGTCCCACATGTCCAACTGCTTAATACCGTGTGCTTGCATCCCGGTCAATATGCCCTGCAACTCATCGCGATATTCTTTCTCAATTTTTGGCCACAGCACTTCTCGAGCGGTCTTGCGGAAGAAGGCCCAATCCTTGTTGGAATCGTGTACTGATTCCAATTGGATCACTTGAAATGTTTCTAGAATTTCTGGTGCCAGCAGGTAGCCATGTTGATAGCCAATTTCTGCAGGGGATCCTTCTAAGTGGACAGATATCCAACCGCTGCGAATGGCGGAGCGAGTTGCGCCCTTCATCTTTCCAGCTTTGGGCTGATCAATTCTACCGCCGGCAAATACAACGCTGGCTGCTAATAATGTTACAAAGGCAAAACGGTTTATAGACGGCAAGGCCCTCTCCAATGTTCTAATTATAGAAAGAAGCATGATCCACCGCACAATCCTTTCCTTCACAGTATTGACCGCGCTGTTGTCCGCGCAAAATATTGTCATCAATTCTGAAAAGCCCGATGCTGTGATTGCCTACGTCAACGGCAAACCAATCACGCAGGCCGAGTTCCAGCAAATTGCCTTGTCTGTTGATCCAAAGGTCCAAGAGGCCATGAAAGGGAATCCAGAAGAGTTTCTGCGCTACTTCGGCTTTATGGACAAACTGGTGGAACAGGCCAAGAAAGAGCAACTGGAAGCGAAAGAACCCTACCGAACCAAGGTGCGGATGATGAACATGCAAATTCTTTCTGAAGCCATGATGCAGGAGCAGGAGTACACCGACATTGTTACTGGCTACGATCAGGAACAGTTTTACAAAAAGCACGCTGACCGTTACAACGAAGCAAACGCCAAACTGATTTATGTTTCCTTTTCCGACACAGTAACGGAACTGAAAGCGAAGCAGAGAATTACCGATCTAGCTTCACGCGTTAAAAAGGGGGCCGATTTCGTTGCTCTGGTAAAAGAGTTTTCCGAGGATGAGGAATCAAAGAAGAAGAACGGAGACTTCACCATTCACAAGACAGACCAGATTCCAGACACCGTGAAAAATGCCGTTTTCGCGCTGCAAAAAGGTCAGATGACGGAACCGATCAAGTTGCCCAACGGTTACTATCTTTTCCGGTTGGAAGAACTGATTGTTAAGCAGTACAAGGACGTGAAGGACGATATCTATCGGGAACTGAAGTTGGAGCGAAAGAATTTGTGGCTGACTTCCGTCAGGAATCAAGTGACAGTGAAGGCGCCTGATGCGACTGCCACGCCCGTCAAGCCTGCCCAACCCGCCAAGTAAGCTACGATAGAGGTTCCCCATGACACAGACCGTCCCAGACGTGCTGGCTCGTATTGTCGAGCAGAAAAGGGCAGAGCTCGCCATCAGTGGCGGGATCACTCCGCACCTGGAACGACAGGCCGTTGACTCCGTCGCTGCCCGCCGTAGATTCCGTGCGAACCTGGTTGCCAGGGCGCCCTCCATCATTGCTGAAATCAAGAAAGCGTCCCCCAGCAAAGGGTTGCTTTCCTCAGACTTTTCGCCATCACGAATTGCAAAGCAATATGAACTGGGCGGTGCCGCAGCGCTGTCCGTCCTTACCGATATCCACTTTTTTCAAGGCCACTTGGCAGATTTGGTGGAGGCACGTAGCGCAGTCAAAATCCCAGTTTTGCGCAAGGATTTCACGCTTGACGAATTTCACATAGTGGAAGCTGCCGCATCCGGGGCCGATGCCATTCTGCTGATTGCCGCGATCCTAACTCCAACCGAATTACGCTGTTTTCGCGAGCTTGCTGCAACCTTTGCAATGGACGTCCTGGTTGAGGTTCACGATGCTCTGGAACTGGCCATTGCTCTGGATTCCGGTGCTGAAATTTTGGGAGTCAACAACCGCAATCTGCATACATTTGAAGTGAAGCTGGACACTTCAGTGGAACTGGCCAGCCGAATTCCAGCGAGTATTTTGAAGGTCAGTGAAAGTGGCATCCACTCTAACATCGATTTAAAACTACTGCACGCCGCCGGATATCAAGCGTTCCTTGTGGGTGAGCATCTGATGAAATCTGGCGATCCGGCGGAATCCCTAAAGTTGTTGCTGGCATGATGGTGAAGATTTGTGGCATCACCAATTTGCAGGATGCACTGGCTGCCATAGAAGAAGGGGCAACGGCACTGGGGTTCAATTTCTATGGGCCAAGTCCACGCTACATAGCTCCCCAAGCTGCCGCAGAAATCATCGCTCAGTTGCCGGAGGGTGCTCTCAAAGTTGGCGTTTTCGTCAATGAATCGGCTGGTGTGGTGGAAGCAATTGCGAAGCTGGCTGGACTTGATGTTGTTCAACTTCACGGAAAGGAAACTCCAGACCAAGCACCTGCCGGGTATCCAGTTTGGAAAGCCTTTCGGGTGGATGCAAATTTTTCTGCCGATAAATTACGTGAATTTCCTGCTGAAGCCTACTTGCTGGATTCTCCAACAGAACTCTATGGCGGCAGTGGCCATGTATTCGATTGGAGTTTGGCCCGCAGCATTGGTGACAAAATTATTCTGGCAGGCGGATTAGATGCATCGAATGTGAGACAGGCCATTGCCACCGCTGCACCTTGGGGCGTGGATGCTTGTTCGCGGCTTGAATCCTCACCAGGACGCAAAGATCGCGCCAAAATGTCAGCATTCCTAGGCGAGCTTAGAAATTTATGATTACTTCCCAACCAGACGCCCACGGTCACTTTGGCCCCTACGGAGGGCGGTACGTGCCGGAAGTCCTGATGAACCCTCTTGAAGAATTGGAGCAGGCCTACTTATTGGCCCGTCAAGACCCGGCCTTTCAAACTGAACTGGATGATCTGCTAAAAAATTATGCAGGCCGTCCCACACCGCTCTATTTTGCCAAGCGACTTTCGGCAAATTTGGGTGGCGCACAGATTTATATTAAGCGCGAAGATCTGCTGCACACCGGTGCTCACAAGATCAACAATTGCCTTGGCCAAGTTTTGTTAGCCCGTCGTATGGGTAAGAAACGGATTATTGCGGAAACCGGGGCGGGGCAGCATGGGGTGGCTACGGCGACTGTTTGTGCGCTGTTTGGCTTGCAGTGCCGCGTTTATATGGGTGAAGAAGACATGCGTCGCCAACGCCTGAACGTCTTTCGAATGCGGCTTCTTGGTGCGGAAGTGGTGGCGGTCAATACCGGTAGCCGAACATTGAAGGACGCCATCAGCGAGGCCATGCGTGATTGGGTGACCAACGTTGGCGACACATACTACCTGCTTGGTTCCGCACTGGGGTCGCATCCGTATCCATTGATGGTTCGCGATTTTCATAGCTGCATTGGTATTGAAGCTCGCGAGCAAATCCTGAAAGCTACGGGTCGCTTGCCCGATTCGATTTTTGCTTGCGTTGGCGGTGGCAGCAATGCCATCGGAATTTTCCACGCGTTCATTGGCGACGCCTCTGTGAAGCTGATTGGCATTGAAGCTGGTGGCCATGGTCCAGAACTTGGCGAACATGCTGCCCGTATGTCCGGCAGTAAGCCAGGAGTTTTGCAAGGTGCTTACAGCTACCTTTTACAGGATGAAGATGGCCAAGTGGCATTAACACATTCCATTTCTGCAGGACTTGATTACGCCATGATCGGCCCTGAACACGCATGGTTGGCTGACCGTGGACGGGCTGAATATACTTCTTGTCTGGACAAAGATGCTTTAGACGCGGCATGTATGTTGTCACGAACGGAAGGATTGATTCCGGCGCTGGAATCGTCACACGCAGTGGCTGAAGCGATTCGCCGCGCACCTGCCGCCAAAGACCAGATTTTCTTAGTAAACTTAAGCGGTCGTGGTGACAAAGACATTGATATCTATCGTGAGAACTTAAAGGATCTGGATGAACCAGACACGAATTAGCAAACGCTTTGAGCAGCTTCGCAAAGAAGGTAACCCAGGCTTGGTTGCCTACCTGACCGCCGGGGATCCCAGCATGGAAAGGACGCCCGATCTGGTGTTGGCTTTAGAACGTGGAGGGGCCGATATTATTGAGCTGGGCGTGCCGTTTTCCGATCCTATTGCCGATGGTCCGGTGATTCAACGTGGGTCGGCGAGAGCATTGAAGAACGGTACCAATGTTGCCAAGGTGCTGGAGATGGCAAAGAGGATCCGGGAAAAATCGGAGATTCCCTTGTTGTTGTTTTCCTATATGAATCCATTGTTGAGCTACGGTTTTGAACGTCTGGCAGTAGACGCTGTGGCCGCTGGAATTGATGGATGTCTGATGACGGATTTGAGTGTGGAAGAGGCTGCACCTTACGTGGGCAGTTTGCGCAAAGCTGGCTTGGATACGGTATTTTTAGCAGCTCCTACCAGCCCTCCGGCGCGGCTGGAACTGATAGCACGCTATTCGTCCGGGTTCGTTTATTTAGTTTCACGAACGGGGGTAACCGGGGAGCAGGATCAACTGTCCGACGCGGTTGGTCCCTTGGTTGCCAATACTCGAAAGTTTACGGATCTGCCGTTGGCTGTTGGTTTCGGAATCGCTACTGCGCGCGATGCTGCGGCGGTAGGGGCCATGGCCGACGCTGTAGTTGTTGGCAGCGCCATTGTCCGGCTGATCGAAAATAATTCAGATTCACCAGAGTTGGAACAAAAATTGGAAGCACTGGCTCGCAACTTGAAGCAGGGCGCGCTTTCGGCGAAAAAGCAATGGCGAAAAAGCAATGAATGAAGAGCAAGTAAAGCTGGAACTGGCGAAGCTGCGGGATAAGATTGACGGTGTTGACCGCAAACTTGTGGAACTGCTGAACGAACGCACGCGCGTGGTGGAAGAAATCGGGGCTGTGAAACGAACCTATCAATTGCCTGTTTATGAGCCCAAGCGCGAAGACGAAGTGTACTTGAATATTGTCGCCAGCAACCAGGGACCGTTGCCACACGATTCCGCCAAACGAATTTTTGAACGCATCATAGATGAGATGCGCACGGTGCAGCGCAACCGTATGAATAAAGAAAGCGTATGAGGAATCCATGTTAGTTGTTATGCAAGAGGGTGCTGCTGAAACCCAGATTCAGCAAGTGATTGACCGCTTAGTGGTGATGGGATTTACTGTGCATCGCTCCACCGGTTCCACCCATACTTTGCTTGGTGGCGTTGGTCCAGTGGATGATTTTGAACCCGGTGATTTTGAAGTGATGAGCGGCGTGAAAGAATGCCATCGCATTGTTTCGCCCTATAAGTTGGCCAACAAAAGCTTCCGTCCGCAAGGCACCATTGTTGAAGTAAAAGGGGTGCGCATTGGCGGTCCGGAAGTGATTGTGATTGGTGGCCCCTGCAGTGTTGAAAACAGCGACAACATTGAAGCTTGCGCGGAAATTGTGGCGAAAGCTGGAGGGCGCGGCTTGCGTGGCGGCGCTTTCAAACCGCGTACTTCTCCTTATAGTTTTCAAGGATTGGGCGAAGAAGGTTTGAAGATGATGCGGCGGGCGGCGGAGCGTCACAACCTGATTGTGGTGAGTGAAGTAATGGATCGTTCACAAATTTCCATGATGGCGGAGTATGTCGACGTGTTTCAACTGGGCGCGCGCAACATGCAGAATTATAATTTATTGCGGGAGTTGGGGAACGTGCGTAAACCTGTGCTGCTGAAACGTGGCATCGCCGGGACCATTGAAGAACTGTTGCTATCGGCAGAGTACATTATGTCCGGTGGTAACTACGACGTGATTTTGTGTGAGCGGGGCATTCGCACTTACGAAACAGCCACTCGTAACACCATGGATATTTCGGCGATTCCGGTGGTGAAGGCGCTGAGTCATCTGCCGATCATGGCCGACCCTTCGCACGGCACTGGACGTCGCGATAAGGTTCTTCCCATGGCGCGGGCCGCTGTTGCCGCTGGTGCCGATGGCGTTTTGGTGGAAGTACATCCCGATCCAGATCATGCCCTGAGCGACGGCGCACAAACACTAAAGCCCGAACAATACGCCACCATGATGGACCAGATCCGTGCCATTGCCGTAGCAGTGGACCGCTTCATTCAACCGGCGAAGTGATATGCGCACGGTAGCAATTGTTGGCGTTGGACTGATTGGTGGATCGTTCGCCTTGGCCTTGAAAAAAGCTGGATTTACTGGCGAAATCCTGGGAGTGAGTTCAGAGCGAACCATTGCCACTGCTCTGGAACGAGGTGCGATTGACTGTGCTGCGACCTTTGAGCAAGCGATCAATGAAGCGGACTTCGTTTACCTGGCATCGCCCATTCACAACATCATTACTGATATTGAACGTCTCGGTAAGATCGTAAAGCCTGGTGCCAGATTGTTGGTTACTGACGCGGGCAGCACCAAGCAGGAAATTGTAGCAGCGGCCGCCAAGTACTTACCCTCGGGGATATTTCTTGGTGGACATCCAATGGCCGGAAAGGAATCGCGGGGCGTGAGTTCAGCCGATGCCAATCTGTTTCAAGGCCGCACTTATGTGCTGACTCCTACAGCTTCAGAACAAATGCAATGGCCTGCGGTGATTGAATTACTGCAATGGATTTCCAAAGCTGGCGCCAATCCATTAGTGCTTACGCCGCAACAGCACGATCATGCTGTTGCCTTTACTTCGCACTTACCGCAAATGATTTCCACTGCACTGGCAATTTCCGTGGACCGCAATTTGCCCGATGCAAATAGTCAGAAAACTGCTGGCCCCGGCTTTCAGGATATGAGCCGTTTGGCACTTTCGTCCTTTGAGGTGTGGAACGACATTCTGGATTCCAACGCATCGGAAATTGATGCTGCATTGGAATCTTACATTGCTGTCCTAACCCAATTTCGAACTCAATTGAAGACGGATACTGCTGCCCTTCAGATTTCGTTTGAGCAAGCGGCGGCGTTTCGCAAACGCTTATTCACCGCCACCATCCTGGGTAGTTGATAGAATATGAGTATGGTTCGTCCAACGAGAATTGTTGTTTTAGCCTCATTTTTAATGGGTTTGGCTTTGCCCTATGTTTGGGGTGCAGCGACCACCAAGAAAGCGGCTGTGCCTGTGAAGAAAGGTGCTGTCACCAAAGCCCCTACAAAATCTGCGGCTGTGGTGAAAGGCACTGCAAAAAAGACTGCTGCCCGCCCCGTGGTTGTGGCAGCGGGTAAGAAGCGGGTAGCTTCCCGAAGCTATGCAAAAACGGGTAAGCGAGTTGTGGCGGCACCCATCTACCGTGGGCAGGGCTCGCCGACTCCAGATCGATATCAGGAAATTCAGCAGGCACTGATCGACAAGGGCTACATGCAAGGTACGCCATCTGGATCATGGGATGCGCAAACAACCGATGCAATGCGTCGTTTTCAAACGGAAAAGCATTTACCAGCCAGCGGCCAACTGAATTCCATGTCTTTAATCCAATTGGGACTGGGTCCCAAGCGCTTAACGGCTACGAATACGGCTCCAGCATCGCCTGTACTTTCACCCGTTCCAACGGTGCAGCCATAACATGATTATCGGCGTTCTAAAAGAAATTAAAGATCACGAAACACGCGTGGGACTGGTGCCCGCCAGTGTGACGGCGCTGGTGGAAGCTGGTCATAGAGTGTTGGTGCAATCTGGCGCAGGGAAAGGAAGCAGTTTACCGGACCAGGATTATGTGGAAGCCGGTGCCGATATTGTGGCTACCTCTGGTGAAGTTTGGGACCGGTCAGATATGGTTGTGAAGGTGAAGGAACCGCTTCCTGCAGAATACGTTCACTTCCGTCCTGGTTTGATTCTCGCAACATTTTTACACCTGGCACCGCTGCCGGAATTGACAGCGAAACTACTGGAATCAAAAGTTTCTGCGGTGGCCTATGAAACCATTCGCGAAAAAGATGGGTCGCTGCCGGTACTCACTCCGATGAGCGAAGTGGCTGGTCGAATGTCTGTCCAAGTGGGTGCGCAATATCTGGAAAAGGCCAACGGTGGTCGAGGGATTTTGCTGGGAGGCGTTCCTGGTGTAGCACCGGCGAATGTGGTGATTTTAGGCGGCGGAATTGTGGGTCACAATGCGGCGAAAATCGCTTGTGGGCTGGGAGCGCACGTCACCATCATCGACAAGAATTTGAATCGCTTGCGGGAACTGGACGATATTTATAATGGCCATGTAGTGACGCTCGCCTCAGACGTCTATACGATTCGTGGCGCTTTGAAGCATGCTGATCTGGTGATTGGCGCAGTGCTGATTCCTGGTGCATCCGCCCCTAAGCTGGTTCGACGAGACATGATTTCGTTGATGAAACCGGGTTCCGTGGTGGTGGACGTTGCCATTGATCAAGGTGGTTGCCTGGAAACATCGAAACCCACCACTCACACCGATCCGGTTTACTATGTGGATAGCGTCCTGCACTATTGCGTGACGAACATGGCTGCAGCCGTTCCCCATACATCTACTTTCGCTTTGAACAACGCCACACTGCCTTATCTTCTGCAACTGGCCAATAAAGGATTGGTGGAGGCTTGCCTCAGCAATCCCGCCATTGCTGAAGGTGTCAATACGTATAAGGGCGAAGTAGTTTATGCAGGTGTGGCAGAATCGACGCAGCGCAAGTGGAAGAGCTTGGCCAGCCTGATGTAGGCTTTAGGCTTTGATGATGATGGGAGTTCGGCTGGCTTGATTCAATCGCTTCACCTGATACATTCTGCGGTCGGCTTCTGAAAGCAGCGCCTCCACGGTCTCACCGTCTTGCGGAAAAATTGCAATGCCAATGCTGATGGCCAAATGCTCTGTACCTGTAATTTGCATTCCAACCTGCTTCACCATTTCGTCAATCTGGTGAACGCGTTGTTGGGCATCGTCCAAATTCATTCCGGGCAAGGCCACAACAAATTCATCACCGCCTAATCTGCCTACTAAATCGTACTGCCGGAACAGCTCGCGAAGGCTGGCGGCAAATGCTCGTAAGATTTTATTCCCCGTCAGGTGCCCTAACATATCGTTGATTTTCTTGAACCCGTCCAGGTCGCAAACCATTACCGCCAATGGCTCACCGCTGCGACTGCTGCGAGCAAGTTCGGCATCCACCCGCTGGAAAATGGCTCTGGCGTTTGGCAAACCCGTAAGATAGTCAATCGAAGCGGAGGTTTCTGCCTGTTCGTATTTTCGGGCATTTTCTACAGTGAAGGCTAGTTTCCCGGCAACTGCCTGAAGAATACGAAGGTGATCGCGACTAAAGGAATCGGCTTCGGTCCGATACAGAGTGATCACCCCAATGGTCCCATTCACTCCTACCAAAGGAACGGCCAAGGCACCCCGCAGGACCGTCGATAAATTCGCCGCACTCAGTAGACCTGGTTCCATTACCGGATTGCCATTAATAACAGGTTTTGAATTGGCTGCCACCCATCCAGAAATTCCCGCACCTTTGGGAATATTTAAGCCCTGAAGCAACATGCTATCGGCACCTTCCACATACTCCGGGGTGAGAACCTCGTTTTGCAGAGTGAACAAGGCTAGCGCATGAAACGGAACCATTGGTTTCAGTCGGGAAGCGACCAGCGAAAGAGTCTCACTAAGGCTCAAGGATGTACCTAGTTCCTGCGATAACTCGTAAAGGTTTTGGGCCTCTTGTCTGGCTGCTGCAATGGAAGTCAGAAAGTCGATCCGTGGCGCTTCTTGAGCCCTCAGCAGCAAGTTTGGCGGCTCTTCTTCAAAGTTGACCCGGCGATCCACTGATTGTTCGCTGGCAACGCGCTGGATATCATTCTGTTTCGGGATATTCTGTTTCGAAAGCTCCTCCAGCTCCAGGTACCGAAGCTTAAGTAGGTCCACAATTTTCGGATCGAAACTCTTCCCGGATTCCCTTGAAATATATGCCACGGCGTCTTCTAAAGGCAGTGCCGGCCGATACTGTTTGTCTGATGACAAAACATCTAGACTGTCCACTACAGAAAGGATTCTGGCACCAATGGGAATCTGTTCCCCTTTCAACCCGTACGGGTATCCTGACCCATCCCATTTTTCATGATGGGCCAACACAATGGGTGCCACAGGGTAGGGGAATTGGACTCGCTCAAGAATTTCTGCCCCCACAATGGGATGGATTTTCATCTTTTCAAATTCTTCCGGAGTGAGCCGACCCGCCTTGGAACTGATATGTTCCGGCACAGCCAACTTGCCGATGTCGTGAAGAATTGCCGCAGCCCGCAGCGCCTCTATCTCTTTTGGGGTCAGACCTAACTGCTTGGCCATCTCCACCACGTAAATTTGAATGCGCTGCAAATGAGCATGAGTGGAATCGTCTTTTGCCTCAATAGCCAAGGCCAGTGCTTCGATGGTCCGAAGATGCAGCGACGCCATTTCTTCAGCATGCGCTTTGCCATCCTGAAGCCTGCCCGTGTAGCTGCTGTATGAGCTATAAATCAAGTACACCAAGGGCAGCAGTAGCAGGGATACCTGCCAGCCCAATTCCAGGGATGCAAAATGCATGAGTCCTGCCAGACAGGCACCTACCAGATAGAGTGGGAAGGACCATAAATAATTCTTTTTCCAGATCGCTACGATGTTTCTCCCTTCCGTCAACCCAATGGCGATGGCGATTGGGACGGTGTTGAGTAGGAAGAAAGACAATGTCAATACAGTCAAAATCAAGGGCATGCCGAGAGTTGAAAAACGGGATCCCAGGACCGCATACAGCGCATAGACAATGGCGATAGCGAAGCAATTGTTGGACACTGAAAAGGCTATCTGATAGTTTTTCGACTTCTTGGGAAACACACTTTGCGACAAAACGGAGACGATTCCCAACAAAATAGATTCAGCCAAACCCAGTTCCAGCACTCCTACGAATGCGAACAGAAACGACACCGACAGCGTCCCTTGAATGGAAGGTAGTTGGATTCTCATCCTGGCTGCAACCACGGTGATCAAAACATACGTTACCAGCCGAGCGAGATCTGCCGATCTCCATTGACTCAATCCCAAACCAATCGTCAGCGCGCCTATCACAATGATTGCGGCGGCGAAAAAGTTGGCGGATTGGGACTTGCGAGGATCCATTAAGCCGGAATCAACTCCCGTGATTTGAATCGTAATGTGGGTACGGCGTTCACCAGCTTGCGGGTGTACTCATGCTGCGGATTTTCAAAGATATCCTTCGGTTCCCCTTGTTCCACAATTCTGCCCTCATGCAAAATTGCGATGCGATGGCACAGCGATGCCACCGAAAGCAAATCGTGCGACACATAGAGCATGGCCGTAGTATTTTCGCGATTCAACCGGGCAAACAGTTCCAATATTTCCGCCTGGGTTAGCGCGTCAAGAGCGCTGGTGGGCTCATCGGCCAGCAACAGTGCCGGTCGATGCAGCACGGCCATCGCGATCAGGACTCGTTGGGCCAGCCCCACGCTGAGCTGTCTTGGATAGCGGTTGAGAAAGGGAACATCTACCGAGAGACTGACTTGACGCAGCGTTTCCATAATCACCTGCGTGCCATCTAAATTAGAATGAGCTCGCCATGCTTCCCGTAACTGATTTCCTACGGTCATGGACGGGTTGAGGGATGCCAGCGGGCTTTGCATCACCAGACTGATGTCCTTGCCGCGCAGTTTTCGCATGTCCTTTTCGCTGGCTTTCATCAAGTCTGTTTCGCGAAACAGAATACTGCCCGAATCACTGCCCCCCTTGAAATGCAGCAGCCGCAAAATGGACAGCGCCAGAGTGCTTTTTCCCGACCCGCTTTGTCCCACCAATCCCAGAATTTCGCCCGCTTGAACGTCCAGGCTCACCCCGTTGAGGACGGTCCCCTTGCCAGGGTATTCCGCCGTCAGATACAACGAAAGTAGTGGAGTCAATCCCATAGACTTGCCCTATTTGGCGACTTTCCCAGCCCCTTCGGCAAAATAGATTTCTTCAATGTTCCACACCATGTGTGGCGGGAGAATGGCTGGTTTCAGATTTTTTACACGAGGAGATGCTGCTCCCAAAGTGCGCTTATTGATCAGATAGATGATCGGCGATTGCAGCGCTGCAATCACCTGAACCTTGTCAAAAGCTAACTTGCGCTTCTTCGGATCAGTTTCCTTAGACTGTAGCCGCATCCATTTATCAATGTCTGCTTCCCAGTTTGTGACTGGTGTTTTTTGATTGGGATTCCAAGCGTGGCTGGAACCGGAACTAAGCCAAAAGTTCATTTGAGATGAAGGGTCCAGGTCTGTATTCACCACACCTAACAAACAAGCTTCATAGTTAAATGTCCGCATGATCCTTTCAATCAGGGAAGGGAAGTCCAGCGCCGCTACCGTCACTTTGATGCCAATCTGCCGCAAATCCGCCTGAATCATGGCCGCCAGCCGCTCTCTTACTTTGTTGCCGGTATTGGTGACAATGGTGAATTCCACAGGGTTGCCGCCTTTGTCCTTCAACTGCTCCCCATCCAAGCGAAAGCCCTCTTTTTGCAGGCGAGCCAACGCCGCTTTTGGCTGAAACTCCTGAGCCTTCAACTCGTTTGCGTACCAGAAAATATTGCTCGGTGAGATTGACCCGGCTGCGGGAACTCCAAAGCCGTGATACACAACCCTGGCCATATCCTTTCGATTGATGGATTCTGAAATTGCCAGGCGAAATGCTTGCGATCCGAACCATTCCTTTTTGTACGCTCCAATGGGTGCCGTGGGGACCTGATTGAACCAAAGCTGTGTGGTATCCAACGAAGTTCCCAAATCCAGACTGGTCACCGCTGGATTGGCCTTCAACTTTTCAAAGGCTTCCGGTTCCAGATTGCTAACCAAATCCAACTCGCCCTTTTGAAATCGCAACAGTTCAATATCGCGATTTCGTTGGAACTCTACCCGAATTCCATCCAGGTAAGGAAGTTGTCGCCCGTTACTATCTTTCTTCCAATAGTTGGGATTCCGAGTCATGCGCAGGAACGATCCCGCTTTTGATTCGGCAATCACAAACGGACCCAAGCCCACTGCTTCTTTTTTGGGAGAGCGGGAAGAAAGTATGGAAAGGCCTGAAAACAGCCGTTCCACTCCCGCAACATGGCTCGGGAATTTGACCACAACCGAAGTTGCTCCCAGCGCTTTCACTTCCACCGTGCCTGTTTCAGGTCGGAAAGATTCCGCTGTGGGGGAAATCATGGTTTTGTCCAGTAGCTTCTGAACTGTGAAAACTACATCGGCGGAATCGAAGGGAGATCCATCCGAGTATTTCACTCCCTTGCGCAAGTGGAAGGTGATTTGTGCCCCATTATCCCCCAGCTTCCACGATTCGGCCAGTTCTGGTTCAATCTTCTGTGTTACCCGATTCAGCCGCACCAGTGACCCCGACGTCAGGTATCGAACCAGTTCCCCCGATTCGTCAGACACCTGCAATGGATGCAGTGTTTTGGGCTCAGAAGGCAGGACAAAACGGAGTTCACCGCCAGTTAGAATCGTCGACGCGCTCAATTCCGCCGGAATAGCAGCGGCGGCGAGTAGAAATGGAATCAGAATAAAGCTCATAAAGATCCTTTCGGTCGTTGCTGCCAAACTTGTAATAAACTTACGACTCCTACCAGCAACACTATGGGTGCTAGTAACCACCAATTCTGCAATGGGTGTTCCAAGGCGCTGGTTTGTGATTCCAACTCCCGCAATAGGTTTCCCCAACTGGGCATCGGCTCGGATACGCTTAATCCCATTGCCCCCAGGTTTGCCTCGCTGAGGATGAAAACAGGTAAAGAAATCCAAAATTGCGCAAAAAGCAATGGACGGACATTTGGAAGGATATAGTGAAAAAATATGCGTCTTGGTGGAGTCCCCATGGCGTTTGCCTGGAAGACAAAATCGGACGCATTGATTTTTTTTACACCAGCTCTGACCACGCGCGCTGGCCCAGCCCAGCCCAGCAATCCCAGCACCAAAAATGTAATCAATACGGAAATTTCTGGCTGCACATCCAGTGGCATGGCACCGCGGATGGTGAGAATCAAAAAGAGCCAAGGCAGGGACAGGGTGAGATCCGTTGCCAGTAGAATGGCCCGTTCCCACCGCTTGCCTGCAAATGCTGCCAAGCCGCCGATTAGGGCTGCGAGAAAAACAGATACGGCGGCCGCCGCTGGAGCTAGCAAGAGGGAAAGTCTACTTCCATACAGGAGTCTGGCCAACCGATCCCGACCGAGTGCGTCAGTGCCCAACGGGAAGTCTTTGGTTGGGCTTGCCGCAATGAAATCGCGAAATTGCTGTTCGTAGCCGTGCGGTGCCACCCAGCGGGCACCCAGCAAAACCACTGCCAATCCGATGAGTATGAACGCAATGATTCGGCGCAGTTTCATTGTCCTGGCACCGTCTCTGCAAGCAAATAGTCCGATAGAGCATTGGCTGTGGTCCCAATCAGAGCCACCACAAAGGTAAGGTTCACCAGCAAGGGCAAGTCCCTGCTTAAGGCAGCTTGCCAAGCTAATTGGCCTATGCCTGGAATGTCCAAAACCACTTCTGCGGGGATGGCTGCGCTTAAGCCTAAGCTGACCGATAGACCCACCAGCGCGATCAGTTGTCCAGCAATGGGAGGAATAACGTGGTGAAACAAAATTCGGACTGGCCCCAAACCTTTGGCCATCGCCAGAAGCACGTGTGGCGATTCGTGGGATTGGCGCAGCAGGTTGTAGCTATATCTGAAAATCCTGGGGGTCAAGGCCAAAGCCACCACCCAGACACCGGCACTGCCTCTGGCGTCTCCCCATATCAATAGCAGTAGGGCCATTAACGCCGCAGGAAGACAGAGCAACAAATTCGTAGATACCAACCCTAAAGTTTCAATCGGCGATCCAGGATATGCGAAGCAGATCACCGCCAGCGTGAATCCTAAACACCAACCCAAGGTCACTGATTTTGCAATGGCAAGCAGCGTGACTGGCAGGCGATCTTCCAAAAGTTCTTTCACCGGACGCCCCAACGAACGGGATGTCCCCAGTTCCCCGCGCGCTAATCCGGATAGAAACCTTCCATAGTTTCCCAACAGTTGGCGATCCTTAGCCTTTTCCTGCAACATTGTCTGGCGGGTTTCTGCGGATAATCCGGGGTCCAGTTCCCGTTCATCGGCACTGTAACCAGGGGCAAACACAATAAGAGCCTGGGCCAGGAATCCACCGGCAACAACCACCAACAATATTCGGCCCAATGCACGCAAGACGGGCATACGTTTGTCTATCGGCGGTAGTTTTTGTTCTCAATAGCGCGCCATGCTAAGGATCTGGCCTTAAGTTGAAAATTGATGAACTCTAGTACTTCGGTGATTGTTGTGAAACCTATTGGGCGTTCAGCGCATATAATTAGGTGGATGTTACACTGTAGGAAGTCTGTAATGGCTTGTTAGCCAACCACTTACGAAAAGGAAGATCGTCAATGAGTGAAAATCCTGTTCCCGTATACCCTCAACCACCTTCGGGAGGGGCCAAGATTCCAGTCCTGTTTGGCGCAGTACTTGCCCTTATAGCATCGAACGTTTACCTGTTCCTTCAACTGGATAAGACCAAAGATGATATTGCCAAGACCAAAGAAGCGTTCACTGAGGAAATTTCCACAGTCAGGCAGACATCTTCTATTTCAGTTGCTACCAGCAAGAAGCAACTGATTCAGTTGCAGGATCAATTAGAGACGGCTCGACGATCAGCGCAAATGTCCTCTGGCCAGGCCAAGGTCGACGCTGAAAAGTACGCCGAAACCCTAGCCCATAAGCTGGAAGCGGAACAGAAAAAGGCGGAAGCTGCTCTTACCACCAAAATTGGCGAAGCGGCCAATGAAGCAAAAACGGCTATTGGCGCAGTATCCACCGAAGTGGGCGCAGTGAAAACTGAAGTTGGCACAGTCAGAACCGATGTGGCCAACAACAAGACCGAACTGGATAAAACCATAGTCTCGTTGAAAACAGTGCGTGGAGATCTGGACGGTGCGGGCATGAAAATTGCCACTAACTCTGGTGAAATTTCCGCTCTGCGGGCTTTGGGCGAACGGAATATCACGGAATTCAAGTTGGGGAAGACCAAAGATCCTCAGCGCGTCGGCGACATTTCTATGCTGCTCAAAAAGACCGACATCAAGAAGAATAAGTTCACCGTTGAAGTGCTGGCAGACGACTTGATGACGGAAAAGAAAGATAAATCGATCAACGAACCGCTACAGTTCTACACATCCAAAGCGAAACAGCCCTACGAAATTGTGGTGAACAAGGTGAGTAAAGACGTAATTATCGGCTATTTGTCTACCCCCAAGGTCAGCAGCGCCCGTTAGGCGTAAGTGTCTGCTATCCTATAAGTTTGGTGGATCTGCCTTGCCCACTGGGCAAGGCATTTCAATTTAACCACGACTGAGAGGTGAATTCGATTGGCTGAAGTACTCGTGCAAGACGGGGAGACCCTGGAAAGCGCATTACGCCGCTTCAAGCGGAAAGTCCAGCAAGAGGACATTATTAAGGAGATCAAGCGTCACTCCTTTTACCTCAAGCCGGGCGAGAAGCGCCGTACCAAGGAAGCCCTAGCGCGGAAACGCAATCGAAAAAAGAGAAGCAAAGACATCGAATAGAGTCTTTGTTTTCCCTTCGTTTATGGGGCGCTAGAGCATCTGCTTTGGCGCCCTTAATCATTTCTGGAGACTTGATAATTGAATGAAGTGGTTTCTGGTCGCTATTCTACTTGCCGCACTTTCCACCTTGATCTGGTTCAAGCGTGGCGATGTCCGCAAGGAAATTGACTTTCGCCGCGCCCAACAGGCACGCGAAGCAAGCGTTACTTCCTTGAACGTAGAACAACTTCGCAATCTGCTGGAACAGGATGATGTGGAGGTTCGCCGGATGGCCGCTATCCGCCTGGCCCACGCCAATGATGCAACCGGTCGTGGCACTCTTATCGCATCCCTTTACCCTCAAACTATCTTTGCCACCGGTACCGGAAATCTGCAACCGATTATCGTACCGGGGAAATCTGTTCGCATCGGTGAGACCATTGCTACCCTGACCGGTGAAAATATCCTCAGCCCCATCAATGGCAAGGTGCTGCGCTATTACCAATCGGATGAAGGCAGCTTCAAGCCCGGCCAACGGGTTGCCGCTATTCTCCCCAAAGAGGATGCCGTAAGAGATGTCATTCAGGCGATCGCGCTGATCGGCAAAGCCTCGGATGCCGAAGAGCTGGAAGAGTTCGCCAAATCCTATCCTAAATTTGCTGCTGAAGTAGTTTCTGCTAGCCAAACTATTCGCGCTCGTCGAAAATAGGTGCATGCGTTATTTTCTGCGTGCCGTAGTGTTGCTGGCAACATTGTGCCAGGCCAAGCCTCTCTTTCACATCACACTGGATCCTGCTATTGCTCCCAAAGGTGGCTCTGGTCGTCTGTTTATTTTAATGGCCAAAGGCATCAAGCATCGAGAGCGCATCACAACCAGCTTTACTCCCGGTGCCACTTGGTTTGCAGCGATGGAATTTGAGAACATCGCCCCAGGCCAAGTGATTGACTTCAATCCTGACCTGCAATCCTATCCCAAACCATTTTCCGAAGCACCCGCTGGTGAGTGGGAATTTATGGCTTTACTTGATCCCAATCACAGCTTCGCCAACGGTGGCCAGGACGCCGGCGATTTGTACAGCACCGTAATCGCTGTTGCCGATTGGAACCCGGCCACTGCCGCTCCCCTATCTTTGTCGATATCGAAAGTAACACCGCCGCGTCCTCCATCAAAAGTAGTGGATGGAGTGGAATTGGTGGAATTTACCAGCCCGATGCTTTCCGCGTTCTGGGGTCGCCCCATCGTCATGCAAGCAGGCATTGTGCTCCCACCAAGCTACGCAAAACATAAGAAGACAAGTTATCCGGTCTGTTACCGAGTGCATGGCTTCGGAGGCACCCATCGTGCGGCATGGACGCAGGGCGAAAATATCCGCAAGCAAATCGACGACGGCAAGTATCTTGAAATGGTTCACGTGTTTCTGAATGCCAGCTTCCCCACAGGCCACCACGTGTTCGCCGACTCTGTAAATAACGGTCCCTGGGGCGCCGCACTCACCCAGGAATTCATTCCATTTCTTGAAAAGAAATATCGGCTGGTTCCCAACCCCGGTGCACGTTTCCTGACCGGACATTCCTCCGGCGGTTGGTCCACTTTATGGTTGCAGGTGGCTTACCCTGACTTCTTTGGAGGCACTTGGCCCACCGCTCCTGACCCGGTAGACTTCCACAGCTTCACCAGCATTGATGCCACCCCCAGTTCACCGCAGCTTGCGTATCAAAAACTGGATGGCAAGCCAGTATGGTTGGTTCGTCAAGCAGGCAAGGACGTCGGCAGCATGGGTGACTTTGTACGTCAGGAAGAAGTGGCTGGACCAGTTGGCGGACAGATGGCATCGTTTGATTGGGTGTTTAGTCCCAAGGGTCCCGATGGCCGTCCGCTGAAGTTGTTTAACCGTGCCACTGGTGAGCAAAATCCTGAAGTGCAGCAGTATTGGGCACGTTACGATATCCGCCGCGTCGTCGAAGAAAATTGGGATCGTCTTGGTCCGAAGTTGCGTGGCAAAATTCGATTGATTGTAGGATCAGCCGATACCTTTCACTTGGAAGAAGCGGCCAAATTGTTCTGCGGTTTCCTGGAGTCAAAGGGCAGGGAAGATGCTTGTGAAATTGTTCCGGATCGCGACCACAGCAATTTGTATCAACCCTACGATACTTACAAAGAAGGATTGGCACTGCGCATCGATCAGGAAATGCAACAGCAGTACAGCCGCTACTTGGGCAAATCAAAGCGTCGGTAAGCCTGATCTAAAACTTCCACTACGTGATAAACCGGTTGGCGCGACCCATACTTTTCCGCCCCGGCTTGCAACTGGATCATGCACCCGGGGTTTGCCGTAATAATCCAATCGGCATTGGTCCCGTTGACATACTCCATCTTGTTTTCCAAAAGCTTGCCCGCCATTTCTGGCTGCACGACGTTGTAAATACCAGCACTGCCGCAGCACAAGTCCGATAGCGGCATTTCTTTAAACGTAAGCCCAGGGACAGCGTTGATGAGCTTCCGTGGAGCGGTGCGGATTTTCTGGCCATGCGCTAAATGGCAGGAATCCTGATAGGTGACCGTAGCTTTCAACTCACCCATGTTTGGATTCAATTCCAAGCCCGCCAGAAACTCAGTGATGTCTTTCATCTTGGCGATGAACGCTTTCGCCTTATCGAAATAAGCTGAGTCGTGTTCAAGGAGTTCATCATACTCTTTGAGGGTTGAACCGCAGCCAGCGGCGTTGGTGATAATGGCGTCGAAGCTGCCACTGGGGACCGCATCAATGTTCTTGCGTGCCAGTTCACGGGCCATGTCCTTTAATCCAGAATGGACATGCAGCGCACCGCAACAACCTTGGCCCGCTGGCACGATTACTTCGCAACCATTCTTCTGCAGCACTCGAACGGTGGCTTCATTGAGGCGAGCAAAACTCACGTTGGCAATGCATCCACCCAGGAAGGCCACTCGATACTTGCGTTCCCCTTCGGCTGGAAATACTTTGCCCATTTCGTCGAAAAAATAAGGCGGTTCCGCTCCTGGTGAGAGAGCTTCCATTTCGCCTAGGTTTCCTAAATGGTTAAGAATCCCGGAACTGCGAACCAGCTTCTGTAATCCCGAAGCCTGGAAACCGTAGAGCCCGTAACCAGCAATTTTCAGCATCCAGGGAGTTTGCAGAAAGTGTCCGAAAATGAATTGCCGCAGCATATTTTCATACCACGGTCGTTCTATGTTCTGTTCAATGTGCGCCCGAGCAGCTTCCACCAGGCGTCCATACTGAACACCGGAAGGGCAAGCCGTTTCACAAGCGCGACAAGCCAGACACAAATCAATGTGATGCTGATAGGATTCGGTAATCTCAGCTTTGCCCGTGGACACCTGCACCATCTGATAAATGCGGCCCCGCGGAGAATCCATCTCCAGTCCCAATTCGCGATACGTGGGGCAGGAATTCAGACACAATCCGCAGTGCACGCAGCGGTCTAAATCAGCTTGTTTGGGTGCTTCAGATACGGCCATAGAGTCGTCCTTGATTCAAAAGTAGATCCGGGTCAAACAAGTTTTTCAATTGCTGCATAATTTTGAAATCGGAACCGGGGGATGGCCACAGCATTCGTGTGGAACGATTTTCTTCAGAGCTATAATCCACCACGCCGCCGGTTGGAATTGCCGCACTACCGTCTTTGAAACAAACGTAGCAAACTCCATTTCCACCGCGAGCCAATACGGGTTCCTCTGCTGCCAATAAATCGGCCACCGCTGTTAAAGTACGGGGAGCTTTGATCACTACTCCCAGCGGATTTTCAGCCATAAAATTGGGAGCGAATTCACGCACGTGTTCCCAAAAAGTGTTTTCATCGGCATCTTCCAAAGTATTCGCGCCAGCAAATTCGTTGCTGTAACGACCCATCACACGCGCACTCCCAGCAGCTTGAACCGCAAGCAGGAAGCCACTCTGTCCCACTCGCGATGCTGCGGCCGGATTCAGCAGATCAACGGCACAGGGCTGCAAAACACTGTTCAAGATGGCATTCCTTTTGGCGAGTAAGGCACTGGCGGAATCGAACGTCAGCAGGAAAGTGCGGGAACAGTCAGGCTTAGGTAGCACCTTGAAATTGACCACTGCAATTGCCGCCAACGTGCCCCAACTCCCCACCATCAACTTAGCTGTGTCCAACCCGGCAACGTTCTTCACCACCATGCCCCCCGATTGCACAACTTTGCCTTGCAACGTGGCATATTTCATGCCGATGATCAGATCACGCGCGGTGCCATAAAGTCGACGACGTGGACCACTCAAGTTCGCCGCCAGCGTTCCGGCAACGGTGCCAGTGGACGAAAAGGGCGGATCCAGTGGAAGCATCTGGCCTTTATCGGCCAGCAGTTGTTCCAACTGTCGAATAGGCATTCCGGCTTCCACGCTGATGGTCAAATCGGTTGGCTCATAAGCCAGCACACGACGCATTTCCCGAGTGGAAATTTCCGTCTCGGTCGCGTGGATGGGCCCACCCATCGTACGCTTGGAATCGCACCCAAAAATACGGATACGCTGCTTGTTTTCGGAGGACTGGGCCAGGGCCTGTGCTAGTTCCTCAGGGGAATGGGGAAGTATCAGCAATTAACCAGTATAATTGGAACCGCATGACTAGATCATTTCTTCTTTTGCTTACCTCTTGTGTACTGGCGATGGCGCAAGTGCCGGAACAGGAAATCCGCGCAGTATTGGACAAGCAAGTCATTGATTGGAACGCTGGGGACGTCACGGCATTCATGGATGGCTATCAGACTGGCGAGCAAACAACGTTTGTCGGCAAGGCGGTGACCAAGGGTCATGCAGCCGTGCTGGCTGATTACAAGAAGCGTTACCCAACGAAAGACAACATGGGAACGCTGCGATTTGAAATTCTGGAAACTCGCATGTTGGGGTCGGAACATGCTTCCGTGCTGGGAAAGTTTTTCCTGACACGCACTAGCATCGGTGGCGGAGATGTGAATGGCGTTTTCACGCTTCTTTTTAAGAAGACGTCGGGCGGCTGGAAGATTATTTTAGATCACACCAGTTGATTTAGGGTGTTCGTGGCAAAACCAAAGTCAACTTTCGTTTGGCTTGCACCATTTTAATCCCCATAGAAGTAACAACACTAATATGTCCTCTCCAATCGCTCGCGGACTCTAGAAAAACGTGGATCAGCACTTGAATGCTTTGTGGAGTCGCCGGGTGAACACGAAACAAGACTACGCCTGACTCTACAAGTGGAACCCGTCGCTGTAGGGCAATCTGCCAGAAGTCTTTGTCAAGAGTTAGCATAATGCGTGCCTCAGATTCGGCCAGGTTCAAAAGTTCTGGATCCTTCAATGTCGCGCAATTTGTTTTGACCCAAAGAACATCGTTGCCAGCGCGACGGAGAAAGTCGACGATGGGTCCGGGAAAGTTCTCGTCAGCGAGGATACGCATCGGAAAGTGAGCTACGCCGGAATCGGGTACGCTCTGAATTCATGCACCAAGTAGCTGGCGTAGGAAAGGCAAGCAAGAATATCTTCGCGCGTTAGCCCAGGGTAGTTTGTCAGCAGATCTTGTTCGGACTGGCCAGCAGCCATCAACTCAAGTATGAACTCAACCGCAAGGCGTGTGCCGCGAATGATAGGTTTTCCGGCAAGGATTTCTGCGTCAACAGTAATTCGATCTGAAACAACGCTGTCTGACAACATCATATTTAGATTGTACCGCGGTGAACAGCATCGCTTTCAATCGCTGCCTACTGCAGGAAGGCCTTGAATTTATCAGCGAAATTCTCACCTGATTCAGACCACAGCGTTCGTTTTTCCACGGCCAGTGCTTCATCCAGCGTGTGCGCCAATTGCAGCAATCCTTTCAAGTTCGATTGCACGTAGTAGGTGCTATCCGGCAAATCTGGTTGCACCAGAAAATGACTTTCCAACCCGAATTCGATCCGCAAATCCTCACGTGTGCCGTCGCTCAATTCGTAACCTTCAAACTCAGGCCCATAGCAGAATAACGAAACCGGCGCAGGACGCAGCGTCCAATCTTTATCGAACTGCCACAAGCCCCAAAAACTGTCGATTTGCAGGCAACTATCGGTTCCAGCCTCCTCTTTCATCACGATTGAAATTGCTTCAACGTCTACCGGATCGGGAAATTCATGTTCGCGCAGCGCAGGTTCTGATGAAGAGATCGCTTGCACTCGCAGCACTGTATGGGAAGGGTTTTGTGGCGAAAAGGGGAAGTTGCTCAGCATCTTATCGAAATGCCGCGTCATGTTCATGGGAGAGAATCCACGTAGCCAATAGGAAAGGTTTAGTCGGTCAGCCATTCTTCCCAGCTTAATATGCCTTCCACTCCAGGTACAATTAAAGTATAAAAATGAATTCCCGACGTAACTTTATTGGCAATGTCGCATCCAGCCTGGCGGTGATGGCTGCACCGGGTGCGGTGCTGGGCGCAAACGACCGCATTCGTGTGGGAATCATTGGTGCGGGTGCTCGTGGATTGGAAATTACGCGCGACGCTTTGGCTTGTCCTAATATTGATTTCGTGGCGTTTTCTGATATCTACACGGCGCGGTTGGAAGCGGCCAAGCAGTTGGTCCCTGCGGCTAAAACGTACCTGGATCATCGTTATCTGCTGGAAGATAAGTCCATTGACGCGGTGCTTATCGCAACGCCGCAACATCTCCACTGCCAGCATTTTGTGGATGCCATGGAAGCAGGCAAACACGTCTACCAGGAAAAGACCATGGCCTTCACCGTGGATCATGCCAAGCTGATGCGCGATGCCTACAAAAAGGCTGGGAATCGAACGGTACAAATTGGACATCAGGGATGTTCTTCCGGTCAGGTTACCGATGCGATGCATTTCCTGGGACAGAATATTTTGGGGCAGATCACGGCCATTGAAGCCAACATGTATCGCAACACTCCCCAAGGTAAACCACAATGGTCTCGGCCTGTTTTTCCTGACATGACTGAGGAAAATATTCTGTGGAGCAAGTTTTTAGGAGACGCTCCTCAACGCGATTTCGATGCCAATCGTTACACCAACTGGCGCTACTTCTGGGATTACTCTGGCGGTAATGTTCATGAAAATTTGTGTAACCAATTGAGCTTCTGGTACAAGTGCATGGACCTGCAAATTCCTAAAGCTGTGACCATGGTGGGTGGCGTCTATCTTTGGAAAGATGGCCGTGAAGTTCCTGACACCATGAACGTCAGTATGCAGCATTTAACCAAGCAATCCGAAGACATCTTATTCAGTTGGAGTTCCGGCTTCGGCAATAGCCAGTTGGGCGCTGCTGAACATGTATTGGGTACCCATGGGACCATCGTAAAAAGCCAGCAGATCCGCTATATTCCGCAAAGTATGAACCGGCCAAAGGCCACTGAAATTGTGGGACAGACCAGGACCGGGGCTCAGCCGCACATGCAGAATTTCTTTGACAGCATTCGTTCCGGTCACGAAACCAATTGCTCGTTCGATATCGGATTTCGCGTGTCCATCGCCTGTAGAATGGCTGTGGAAAGTTACCGACAAGGTCGCACTGTGCGTTGGGATTCGGATAAGGAAGAGATCGTTTAGCGCACTATGGATTTCGCTTTCACCCCAGATCAAATCGACCTTCGTAAGCAGATCCGCGAATTTGCGGAAGCGGAAATTGGCCCCCATGTCATGGAGTGGGATGAAGCCCAAACGTTCCCTTTAGAAGTCGTGAAAAAGTTGGGGAAGCTGGGTTGCTTAGGCGTGATTTTCCCGGAAGAACTTGGCGGCGCTGGCCTCAGTTACATTGATTATTCCATTGTGATTGAAGAACTGGCGCGTGTGGATGGGTCCGTGGGGCTGATTGTAGCGGCGCACAACTCACTCTGTTCCAATCACATTTACTTGGCTGGTAACGATGAGCAGCGGCAACGCTACATCCCCAAGCTTGCCACCGGAGAGTGGATCGGTTGCTGGTCGCTGACGGAACCCGAAGCTGGGTCCGACGCTGCAGGAACTCGCACCACTGCGGTTCGCGATGGCGATATGTGGGTGCTCAATGGTTCGAAGACATTCACCACCAACGCGCACTATGCCGACGTCTGCGTGGCCATGGCCGTAACGGATCGTGCGAATTCCCATCATGGTGTTTCCGCCTTTGTCATTGAAAAGGGAACGCCCGGATTCGCCACCGGCAAGAAAGAAAATAAGATGGGCATGCGGGCCAGCGATACCGGCGAAGTTGTATTCACTGATTGCCGTTTGCCCGATACCAATCTGCTGGGCAAGATCGGTGAAGGATTCGTCGATAGCCTGCGCATTTTAGATGGTGGCCGCATTTCAATTGCCGCCTTGTCCATTGGCATTGCCCAGGGTGCTTACGACGCAGCGTTGAAGTACTCAAAGCTGCGCAAACAGTTTGGAAGGCCCATCTCTGAGTTTCAAGCCATTCAACATAAACTGGCAGACATGGCCACGGCCATTGAAGCATCGCGACTGCTCACTTATCGTGCGGGTTGGCTGAAGGATCAGGGCAAGTCGGTCAATAAAGAATCGGCTATGGCCAAGCTGTTTTCTTCTGAAGCCGCCGTGGATATTTGCAACGAAGCAGTGCAGATTCATGGGGGCTATGGCTTCATTAAAGACTACCCCGTGGAAAAGTTTTATCGCGATGTGAAGCTGTGCACCATCGGCGAAGGGACCAGCGAGATTCAACGACTGGTGATCGCCCGCCAAATCCTAGGACGATGACCAGCATAGAAAGTATCCTTGCCCGTCAACCGCGAGCCATTGCCCGTGCGGCCACTCTCATTGAGAATCGAAGTACTGCGTCGGAGGCCTTATTACAAGCCCTTTGGCCGCACACTGGCACGGCAGAAGTCTTCGGCATTACCGGTGCACCAGGTGTAGGTAAAAGCACTTTTGTCACCGCGCTGATTCGCGAACTCAGGCAGGAAAACAAGACCGTAGCGGTGATTGCTGTTGATCCAACCAGTCCTTTTTCCGGAGGTGCCATCTTAGGGGATCGCGTCCGCATGCAGGAACATTACGGCGACCCCGGGGTCTTCATCCGTTCCATGGCCACCCGCGGCAAACTCGGCGGACTTGCTCCAACCACTCTCGATCTGACTTTGCTGCTGGATGCCGCAGGCTTCAACGTGATCCTGGTGGAAACAGTCGGTGTAGGGCAGGATGAAATTGACATTGCCAATATGGCCGATGCCACTGCTGTGGTTCTGGTACCCGGTATGGGTGATGAGGTGCAGGCGATCAAAGCTGGCATTCTGGAAATCGCCGACGTTTTCGTGATCAACAAAAGTGATTTGGATGGTGCCGCAAAATTGGAAGGTGAGCTTCAGATGATGCTCTCCTTAGCCCATCGTCCCGATGATTGGGTTCCAACCATTGTTCGAACCATCGCCATTGAAGGGCAGGGAATTGCACAGAGTCTAGCTGCTTTGCGATCCTTTAGAGCACATGGGAAACCCAAAGATAGGGAACGTCAGCGCTGGGTAGTTCGGTTGGAACTACTGTTGCGGGAAAAGCTAACCAATCAAATTTCTGCAGAGCAAATTGAAGAGGCTGCTCAAGCGGTAAGCAGCAATGAAAGCGACCCCTACGCCGTTGTGAATGGCTGGCTGAAACAAATTCGCGGGTCCAATCCATTTGAAATTGATCACTTGGGAATCGCAGTAAAATCGATTGATGACGCGCTGGGCTTCTACCGGGATGCACTTGGACTTACTGTGGAGCATCGGGAAACAGTTGTGCAGGAAAAGGTGAATGTAGCACTGTTGCCTGCCGGGAAATCGAAGCTGGAATTGTTGGAAGCTTCGGACCCGGAATCGACCATCGCAAAGTTCATCGCAAATAAAGGCGAAGGCTTGCACCACATTGCCTTGCGTGTGCAGAATTTATCGACCTCGGTGGAGCGATTGAAATCGCAAGGTGCGCAGATTTTGAATGAGCCGCGCATTGGTGCTGGCGGCCATAAGTATGTATTTGTACACCCTCGTTCCACGGGCGGGGTGTTGTTGGAATTGATAGAGGAGAGATAGACTTTTGACGCCAATTATTGGAATCATCGGAGGCAGCGGCCTCTACAGTATGCCCGGTTTTACAGTGCAGGAAGAGGTCACCATTGAAACTCCCTTTGGTCCGCCATCGGATGCCTATGTGGTGGGGAAGTTAGCTGGTCGCGATGTTGCATTTTTAACGCGGCATGGCAAAGGGCATCGCCTGACACCTACGGAACTCAATTTCCGTGCCAACATTTATGGCATGAAAAAGTTGGGGGTGAAACATATACTTTCTCTCAGTGCAGTTGGTTCCTTGAAAGAGGAACATCAACCCCTGGACTTCGTGGTTCCCGATCAGTTCTTTGATCGTACAATGGGTCGCATTTCTACATTTTTTGGCGAAGGGCTGGTGGGCCATGTGGGTTTCGGGGAACCCATTTGCGCCCAGATGTCGCAACGCGTTATCGACGCGGCCAAAGCTTGCGGTGTAACGGCTAAGCAAGGGGGCACCTATCTGTGCATGGAAGGTCCAGCATTTTCCACCAAAGCGGAATCGAACGTGTATCGAAGCTGGGGAATGGACATCATCGGGATGACCAATTTGCAGGAAGCGAAATTGGCTCGCGAGGCGGAAATTTGTTATGTCACCGTGGCCATGGTCACCGATTATGATTGTTGGCATCCCGAACATGATTCGGTTACCGTGACCGACATCATCGCCAACCTGACCAAGAATGCAGAAAGTGCCGCAAAATTAGTGGCGGCCTTTGTCGGCGCGTTTCCAGACACTATGGACTGCAAATGCCACTCCGCATTGGCCAACGCCTTGATCACTGATAAATCAAAGGTCCCAGATGCGACCAGGAAAAAGTTGGAGCTGATCGTTGGCAAGTACTTCGCCTGAGGCATCGGCACGACAACTTTTCAAGGCATGCGTCGGGGGGCGACCCTGGTCCCGCGACGCACTCGTTTCCCTTGCCCAGCCTG
>JANMWO010000063.1:0-12199 GCA_031394025.1 Acidobacteriota bacterium | reverse complement strand
TCCGGGCATCATGGAGGCGGCCAATCGTGGTGCCAACGATGCCAAGGGAAAGACGGTTGGTCTCAATATCAGGCTCCCTTTTGAACAGCTTCCTAATCCATTTATCACTCCGGAATTGAGCTTTGAATTTCATTACTTTTTCATGCGTAAGTTCTGGTTTGCATACTTGGCTAAAGCGCTAGTAGTGTTCCCCGGTGGCTTTGGCACTATGGATGAACTGTTTGAGGTGTTGACACTTTCCCAAACCAAGAAACTGCACAAGAACATGATCACGATTCTTTACGGATCCAAATTCTGGAAGGAAGTTGTGAATTTTGATGCACTGATTAAGCACGGCGTGATTAGTGCAGAGGACATGCAGTTATTCCGTTTTGTGGATAGCCCAGCGGAAGCGTTTATCGTATTGCAGCAATTTTTAACAGAGAACTATCTTAACCCCCAAAAGCCACTTCCCAAGCAGGAATTGGAGACGCCAGCGATTGCCGAATCTCTAAAATAGAATGATCACTGAGCCCCCCTGCTTGAAACCTACTCCGTGGCAAACTCTTCGACCTTTTTTAGGACGACCGGAAATTGCATTGATCGTTTCGCTGGGCATTTGGATAGTTGTGCAGTGGCTATTTCCGCAAACAATTCTGCGCGTTTTGTTCCAGGTGGCCGTTATTGTTCTTGCTTTGTGCGTCACCGTTCGGATAGTTAGACGGGGCTTGCGCATGATGATTTGGCGGTTACGAAACCGCCTGATAGTGGCCTACTTGTTCATGGCTGTGGTCCCCATTTTGCTGTTGTTCCTTGCCGCCGAAATTGGTGCTTTATTCCTTTCAGAACAAGTGGCCATTTACCTGATTTCCACTGAGTTTGACCGCCACGTTTCTCAAGTAAAATTCACCGCGCAATCGTTGATCCGCATGGAGCAGGCAGGCAGGCACGATGCCGCTTTGCGGGTGGAGGCTTCACTGGAAGATCGCTTCCCAGGTGCGGAATTTTTATTGACCAAGGCCGATGTCCCGCTCCTTCCCGCCGAACCAGAATTGGCGCATCCACCACAAGGCTGGAAAGACGCTTCCGGATTGATTGTTAAGGATGGATACCTTTACATTTGGGCACATCAAATTTCCGACCAATTTGAAGTGACGCTGCTTACTCCAATCACGCCGAATTTCTTAGCTGCCTTGGTTCGTAATTTGGGCAAGGTGACAATTATTGGAGGGAATGGGGCGGGATCCATGATGCGCTTACACGATCAGGATTCGTCGGTCAGTCCGGTGAGCAACGAAACTCCACCAGCAATGAACAAGCTGGATTTGTTCATCAGTCATTACAAAATAATGCCCACTGCCTTGTGGGATTCCCCGCAAAAATCCACCACGGCAACGTTGGGATTGTTCAGTCATATTTCCGCAGTCTTTCGTGTCATTTTTTCAGACAAAGCAGATTTCGATGAATCCACTCTGCTGACCCTGTTTTACTCTATTTTGGCGTCTTTTCTTGTCATTCAGGTTGTTTCCATCGCCATAGGCATCTCACTTTCGCGCTTCATTACCAAAGCGGTGCATGACCTGTACCAGGGCACCATGCGCGTGAAGCAAGGGGACTTTCAATATAAGATTCCAATCAATGGAAATGATCAATTGGCTTCTCTCAGCGGATCGTTTAACGAGATGACAACGAAGGTGGAACAACTGTTGATTGTGGCCAAGCAGCAGGAGCGAATTGTTGCTGAACTGGAGATTGCCAGGGCCGTGCAGGCGCAACTGTATCCCACCAAGGTTCCTGATTCCAGATGCTTTCATATTGAGGCCAAGTACAATCCTGCCCTCAGCGTTTCAGGCGATTATTACGATTACCAAAATGCTGGCGATGGATTGATTGCTGTGGCGATTGGTGACGTAGCGGGAAAAGGAATTTCTGCGGCTCTTCTGATGGCCGCACTGGCATCAACCGTCCGCACCCAGCTCAGTTTCTGTCTTGAGGCGAATCATCAAATTATCTCTACGTCGCAACTGGTGGGGCATCTCAACAAGCATCTTTATGCCAATACAAATCCTGAAAAATATGCCACGTTCTTTCTGGGCGTTTACAACGAAGCAACCGAAGTATTGACTTATACCAACGCAGGGCATCTTCCGCCGCTGCTGATTCGCAATGGCAAAGTGGAACAACTGGAAGTAAATGGAACTGTAGTAGGCTTGTTCCCCAAAGTTCCGTATACGGAAAGCCACTTGCCAATGTTGCCTGGCGATCTGATTATTTTCTACACCGACGGCGTGTCTGAAGCCGAAGATGCTTATGAAGAAATGTACGGCGAAGATCGGTTGGCCGATCTGGTGCTCCGCAATGCCCACTTGCCCTCATCTGAAATCCTACAGAAAATCGCTGATGCGGTTGAACAGTGGACTTATGACCCCGCCCATCGTGATGACATGACTTTGCTGATTGTCCGGAGGAGTTGATTTGCTTCAGTTTAATGAGTTGTCGAACGAGGTTGCTAGATGCAGGTTTTGACCGCCGCACAAATGCGAGAAGTTGATCGGCACACCATAGAACTGGGCATACCGGGCATTATTTTGATGGAAAACGCCGCCCATGCAGTGGTCCTGGAAATGGTCAGAGTTTTCGGCCCGCTCAGTCTGCATCGCATCGTTGTCTATTGCGGTAAGGGAAACAACGGTGGCGATGGTCTTGCCATAGCTCGTCTGCTGACAGTGAATCATAAACCTACGGCTTTGCATGTGGTTTTGGTACACCCTGAATCTGAGTTTGAAGGTGATGCTGCGACGAATCTAAAAATGTTGCAGGCTGTGGGAATTGAGAGGCATCAACAACTCCCCTTGGACGCTCGGATGTCCACTCTTGTTGTGGATGCTGTGTTGGGAACCGGCATTAGTGGACCTCCGCGAGGTTCCGCGCTGGAAGCGATTCGCGCGATCAACACGCAGTTTCCCTTAGCGAAGGTGATTGCGGTGGACCTTCCTTCGGGAATGCTCAGTGACGCCAGCCGGACTGATCATGAATTTGCCAGGGCAGATTTGACAGTTACTTTTACCGCTCCTAAACCATGCCATGTCCTGGCTCCCAACTGCCTCAACATGGGTGAATTGGTGGTGGTGCCCATCGGCAGTCCCGTTTCACTTCTGACTAGAAGCAAGCTGGCGCTGAGTGAAGCATCAGACTTCGCAAAGTTATTCGCACCACGGACAGGCGACGCGAATAAAGGTGTTTATGGCCATGTATTGGTAGTTGGTGGCGCCGCAGGGAAATCAGGTGCTGTGCGCATGGCTGGCCTTGCCGCATTGAAGATGGGCGCAGGCCTGGTCACCGTGGCGACGGACGCAGCGGAACTCAATCCTGAATTGATGACCCACGGGCTGTGGGATTGTATGGCCGCATTGCCGGGCAAGAGCGTGCTTGCGATTGGACCTGGGCTTGGAGATTCGGCTGAAGCCGCAACGTTGTTGGTGAAGCTGCTGGCATCGGCTACGGTGCCTTTAGTGATTGATGCCGATGCCCTCAATTTGCTGGCTGGCATGGAATGGAGGGCGTCCCAAGCGCCTGCCGTGATGACGCCGCATCCAGGGGAGATGGGGCGGTTGTTGGGAATCTCCACGGCTGAAGTGCAAGCTGATCGGCTTGGGGCAGTTGAGAAGTTGGCTCAAACTCGTAACGCCGTGGTTGTCTTGAAAGGGCAGCGAACGTTGATCGCAACTCCCGATGGCCGCGTGTGGATCAATCCTACCGGTTCACCGGCAATGGCCAAGGGCGGCAGTGGCGACGTGTTGACGGGCCTTGTGGCCGGGCTGATTGCGCAGCATCCGCAGTCGATTGAGCTGGCAGTTGGTGCTGCTGTTTACCTGCATGGGTTGTGCGGGGAATTGGGCGCACAGGCACAAACTGAGCAATGCCTGCTTGCCACCGATTTACTGGAATATCTTCCGGGGGCGATTCGTGCCGTACAGCAGGTCTGAACAGGAAACCATAGAAACTGGTCGACAATTGGTTCGGCAACTTTCCGGGAAAGCTGTTGTGTTGCTGATTGGCAACCTGGGGGCAGGGAAGACGACCTTCACCAAAGGAATGGTTGAGCAGCTTGGCGTGGGTTCCGCAGACGATGTTTCCAGTCCCACGTTCACGCTGATTCATGAGTATGGAAGTCCACCCAAGCTTTATCATATTGACCTTTACCGATTGGAAGAGCCGCAGGAAGTGGCATCGCTGGGTTTGGAAGAAATCTTTGACCGCAATGCGATTGTGGTAATTGAATGGGGTGAGCGTTTTCCGGCGCTGATGCCCAAGGATCGGGTGGAGGTTCGCATTGACTATGCGGAGGAAGAGGACTCCAGACTAATTTCTATTACAGGTCTTCCTTAGCCGAATACATTGCCGCGATCTCCGCCTTAAAGTTGTCCAACACCTTGGTACGACGCACTTTCATGGTGGGTGTCATTTCGCCGGATTCAATGGAAAAGTCCCTATCCAAAACCTTGAATTTCTTAATCTGTTCATATTGTGCCAACTGCAGATTGGCTTTTTGAACTGCTTTTTTTACCTCCGATTGCACTTGGGATGAAGCGCAAATTTCGGTAGTGGATTTACCTTTCAGTCCTGGAAGCACTTCAGCGGCTGCAGTGTTAATGGTGAATAGCGCTGCAACGTAGGACTGATTATCGCCCACTAAAAGCATTTGGCTGATTACTGGTTCGGTCTTGAAAAGGGCCTCAAGTTTCGTTGGATAAATCTTCTTTCCATTGGAGGAAACAATCATCTCCTTCTTGCGACCAGTGATGACGGCATACCCATCTGGTTGAATTTCAGCCAAGTCGCCGGTGCGCAACCAGCCATCACGAAACACTTGCGCGGTTGTAGTCTCATCCTTGAAATATCCGCTGGCCAACGCTGGGGATCGAACCAGCAGTTCCCCATCTTCGGCTAGTTTCAACTCCACTCCGGTGAGAGGTTTGCCGACGGTTCCCAGACGCCCTTTACCCGATGAATTCAGGCAGACGATTCCGCCTTCGGTCAACCCATAGCCTTCCATAAGGGGCATGCCAATGGCTTCGTAAAACTCGCCAAGATCGCGGCCCAACGGGGCTGCCCCGGAAATCGCAAATCGAATACGACCGCCAAATCGTTCGCGAATTTTAGAAAAAACCAACTTGTCGGCTACGTTCCAGGATTGTTTTAGCCACGCTGGAACAGGTTTATCTTCCTGTTTGTAGCGGCTAACCTGGCTACCAACTCCAAGAGCAGCATAGAAAACCTGCCGGGCAATGGAGTTTCGTTTCTTGATTTCTGTGCGGACGCTGGCATAGATTCGCTCCCAAACTCTGGGTGGCGCCAGAAACAAAGTGGGCCTGACCGATTTGAACTCTTGTGGCATGCGGGCAAGGCTTTCAGAAAAATAAACTTGAATCCCCATTCGCAATGGCAAAAACTCAATCCCGATTCGTTGCGCAATATGAGCCGAAGGTAAAAAGGCAAGGGCACAATCCTGCGCCACTACGCCCGGCAAAATAGCAGGGCCCATGTCGACGTTTGCAACCAGGGCACGGTGCGTGTTCCACACCATTTTGGGATCCCCTGTTGCGCCTGAAGTGAGGTAAAGAATGGCGTAATCCTCGGGAATGGATTCGCTCCTAATTAGGGAGAACAATCCCGCGTTTTCTGCCATGGCCTTACGTCCATTTTCACGAAGGTTAGCCAGGGTCAGCACGTTGGGCGCTTCGCCTGTCAGCAGCACCCATGTGGCACTCAGATTGTTTCCACCCGCTGTTAGCAGGGTGTTGAGCAGCTTTGGATTTTCTACAAAAATTAGTTTCGCTTCACATTTCCGCAACAAACCGATTTGATCTGCAGGCGGGGAGTTCACGTAGAGAGCAGCGGAGGCAGCTCCGCAAGCGATGACCCCGAGATCGGCTAGGTAGAATTCAGCTCGAGTTTCGGATCCAAGCCCAACCACATCGCCACGCTTAATTCCCAAGGTTCGCAGTCCAGCGGCAATTTCGCGTACAGCTTCACGATATTCAATCCATGAGTAGGTCTGGTATTTGTGACCTGCAATGGGCTGGTGCAACGCCGGAGCGTTCCCCCATTTTTCCACTGCTTCATCCAGAAGCGAATAAATGGTGCGCAGTTCCATAAAGGCTCATGCTATCACGCCAGACACTTAAAAACGTAAAATGAAATTAATGTCTTTTGAACTTGAAATGGAAATCATGCGGCGCATCTCTGCCCAGGCGGGTGCCTTGGTTCTACGCTATGCCGAACAGGGTGTAACCGCCGAAGAAAAATCCGATGAATCCCCCGTGACCATTGCGGATAAGGAATCAGAAAAGTTGATTGTCAATGCTTTGAGCAGCGCGTTTCCTGATGACGGATTGCTTGGCGAAGAAGGAGCGAACAAGCCTTCAAAGAATGGACGCAAATGGATTATTGATCCGCTGGATGGCACTCGTGATTTTGTCCGTGGCAATGGATTGTGGGCAGTTCTTTTGGCCCTGGAAGTCGATGGAGAGGTGAAGGCTGGCATTGCCCATTTCCCAGCGTTGCGCAAGACCTATACGGCCATCAAGGGTGGTGGCGCATTTTGTAACGATCTACCCATTCGAGTTTCTGCAACGACGGATATATCGAAGGCTGTGCTATGCGCCAATAGCTTGCAGAAGGTGAATCAATTTTCCTGGGCTAAGAATCTGGTGGAATGGATGGGACAGTTTTGGGCTGTGCGCAGCCAGGGCGGTGGTCCTGATTGCATGATGCTGATCTCTGGCCAATCAGACGCGTGGCTTGAGCCGACTTCTCAGCCTTGGGATCTGGCACCCTTGAAATTATTGATTGAAGAAGCAGGTGGAAAGTTCTTTAACATGGACGGCGGATCCAGCATTTATGCAGGAAACTGTCTGGCTTGTACACCAGCATTAGAAGCGGAAATGCGTCGCTTTTTTGTGAAGCAGAGTTAGTCAGTCACAACCCATTCCAAAATTTCTTTGCTGCTTGTAACGTCAGGGTTTTAGGATCGTTAGACATTGCTCAGGCTGAATGCCTGCTGGGGCTGTGAACGATTTTTGAGTGCGGTCCGCTATTGTGGAGTCGTTAATTCCCACACGTCGTAAATTCTCACATAAGGATTCGCCGCCTATGTCTATCAGAAAAATTCACCTGCATTGGATGCGGGACTCAGCACAGGGAGGGTTTTCGTATCCCTTCGTCACCACCATTGCTCGTGGCCAAAGCTTGGGCAGCGCAGTGGAGATGCTGCTTGGAAGAAAACTCAAAGGCGAAACGATTGGACGTCTTAGCGAAATAGAAAGCCAGCTTCCGCTCAACCAATGCGAACTGCACCTGCCATTCGTGGAACGAAAAGAATTGGCGGATGTCGATCAACTATTAACTGACACGTTGCTTGGAAAAGACACCCCACAGGTGTTTCGATTGAAGCGCCATACGGTGAATTTCGAGCAGGAGTTTTTTCGCCAGTGCCTAACTTTAATGGCTCCGGCGATCTTTCCTATTTCAAAAAAGATACCATCGTCAGTTAGCTTTACATACTCCACTGAAGCGGCAGCCGGAGCCTACCTACCCTGGTTCCCTCAAGCAGGCGAAGGGAAGGATGGTCGCATTTGCACGCCAATGACGGTGTCTGTGACGCTTACGCAAAGCGGGGAAGGCTCATGGGAAAGTACCTATCCAGAGCGCAACCGACACTTTCTTCCTGTCTATGCTCGCGTTTCTGTAGCGATGCGAAAATCAATGCGATTTTGGGTTCCCTTCCTATTTTTCACAGAACGCAACCGGTATATGGACAGTTCCTTGGTATGGCCCTTGCTTGCCTGGTCTGCTACTACTTCGCCACAGGCCAAGAATATTCGCGAATTCAGTTACGACGTTCTGGATGCCGATTCCATGGAAAAAGCGTTCCGATCATTTCGACGCAACATGCGCGGTTATCTGGAAACGATTGCTCCAGCTTTGCAGGCGATGGACATGCCTGATTTAGCGCGTCGCTATTCCCCCGGAAAAGCTTATGAGGGTGCAACGTACGCAATTTATAATCGAAAAAACTTGGACTCCCTTTTCGTTGGCGAAGCAGATCTGTTCGATGTTGTGCAGCGAATTTGCCTGGAATTGGCAGCTTTGCGTAAGGAAACCGAGTTGACGGAAGCTCGCCGCTTACGACGGTTTCATAAATTGGTTCGTACTTTTAGTCGAGACTTTCTCTTTCATCTAAGCCACTTTTACGCTTCACGAAATTGGGAATGCCTGGCAACAATGCTATTGCTAGAGATCACCAATGCCCTTAGCAATGAACCACAACCCTTAGCAATGTTGGTAAACGGGCAATCTGTAGCGGCCCCCCAACACAAAATTGTAGACGGGCAAGAATTGCTGGCGGCGTAACAGCGTAGAATAGCTAAAGCGCTAACTCTTAATGTTCGCGTCTCATAAGGGAACACCGTCTGGATGCGTTACCGCGATAAACATGTGATTGTTACTGGTGGACTTGGATTTATTGGATCTAATCTATCGTTGCGTTTGATGGAAGAAGGAGCGCGCGTCACCATCATTGATTCCGCCATTCCCGGTTGTGGAGGGAATCGCTTCAACCTCACACCAGCCGGCGGTCGAATCAATGTACTGGTGCGGGATGTTGGACAGGCTGAAGAGCTTCCCACATTACTGGCCACCGCCAACGTGATCTTCAACCTGGCTGGTGAAATCAGCCATATCCACTCTATGCGGGATCCATTGAGGGATTTGAAATTGAACACTACTGCACAGCTTCATTTGCTGGAAGCCTGCGTCCGTAACGTTCCAGGAGTGCGGGTTGTGTATGCCGGAACACGGCAGATCTATGGCGTGCCAAGATATCTTCCAATGGATGAAAATCATCCCATTGACCCGATCGATTTTAATGGTGTTCACAAAGCGGCTACCGATCTTTACCATGGACTGTTTGCGCGGAATGGTTCGTTGGACGCCTGTGTAATCAGACTGACCAACGTGTATGGCCCAAGAATGGCAGTAAATATTTCTGGCCAAGGATTCCTGGGTAATTTCTTTCGACGCATGTTGATTGGTGAGCCACTGGATGTTTTTGGCGATGGAACTCAACTGCGTGATCCCGTTCACGTAGATGATGTGGTGGACGCCTTTCTTGCGGCTGGCTGTGCACCCAAGCTTCATCACAGGATCTTCAATCTAGGGGGTCCAGAGCCGCTATCTTTAATGGAAATCGCCAAGATAGCAGGCAATGAAGCGGGCATTGGTTTTGACTTCAAACCGTTTCCAGCAGACCTTAAACCAATCGACATTGGCAGCTACTATTCAAGCTCAACGCGCCTATTCGAAGAGTTTGGTTGGACTGCAAAAATCGGCTTCCGGCAGGGAGTGCAGCGGACCCTTTCCTATTTTCGGCAACACTTGAATAACTATCTTGAACCAAGAGACTGGCCGCGCGCGCAGACTGCACTGGCAAGCATTTCCACTACATCGAATGAACCCGGCTGAGTTCGATTTCATCGCCAAGTCCGAAGAAAAGTTTTGGTGGTACCGTGGCATGCGAAGCATTATGTTTCGCTTGTTCGACGCTATGCGTGATCAGCTTCCGCCCGCCAGTTTCGTCTTAGAAGCAGGCTGTGGTACCGGCTTTTTTGCCAAGGCGATGGCTGAAAGATATGGCTGGCAGATTGTCCCCGCAGACCTGGGAAGTGAAGGCTTAGCCTATGCGAAATCCCAAGGTGTTGCAGATCTGCTGCAATGCAACATTTCCGATCTACCACTGCTCTCTAATTGCTTTGACGCGATAGTTTCCATGGATGTGATTGTTCATTTCCCTGAAGGTGAAGAAGCCAAATCTTTAGCCGAACTATTTCGTGTTCTAAAGCCTGGAGGGTATTTGTTCCTGCGTGTATCGGCACTGGATATTTTGCGCAGCAAACATTCTATCTACGTTTTGGAACGGCAACGATTCACTCGAAACCGTCTGATTCAGGCCGTGCAGAAACAAGGATTCCAAGTGGATTGGTGTTCCTATGCGAACTCCCTGCTGTCTCCCGTGGCGTTTGTGAAATTCCGAATTGTTGAGCCTTTGACACGAAGCAAAGCCACCAGCGGGGTAAAGCCTGTCTCCCCTTGGTTAGACAACATCCTGCATGCGGCACTAAAAATCGAAGCGAATTGGTTGGGGAAACGTCGCCAATTTCCGGTAGGCCAATCGCTGATTCTTATTGCCCGGAAGCCGTCATAGATCGCTGGTAGCCCCACTCCCTCCATCCTTTGAGCAGCGGAAAGTAAAGGCCTAAACGGATTGGCCTGCTGTCAATGGCAGATACTAATGCCGCATAGCTTTCCAATTGCTTGCGATAACGCTCCATTTCGTTATCGAGGAACGCATCTTTCTCTGAGCCTTCATGCCAACCAGTTTTATAATCTATGATCCACCGCGTTCCGTTTTCATCCACAAAAGAACGGTCAATTTTAATGGAACGAAGTTCGCCAACTAACTCACCAGTCAGTTCCCATTCCGAACAAGCCTCCTGATGATTGGACAGAATCCACTTCCCTCTTTGGTCGGTGAGTGTTTGCCGAATTGCTTCCACGGCACGAATCTGGTTCTGCTCTATTTCAGCCGAGGCGACGCCCAGCGATTGAAGTTGCCGAGCAATGTCATTGCGGTGCTGTTCCAATTGAGGGCCCGTCCAATGGTCCAACCCCTCTTGCCCGACGCGCTCCAGAAAGCGATGAACCACTGTCCCCACGCTCCGTAGCGTGAATCCGCTCCAATCAAAAGTTATCTCAGTTGAAGCGGATTCGGGCTGCTGGGAATCCCATTGGATTGCCGGTGCTCTTGCCGGAATTTGCCAACCATCGACGAATCGTTCCATTCGGTTGTGGGCAGTAGGTTGCAAGCCTGTTAGTAAATTCAGTTGCTTTGGTGATTGAAAGTCATCCTTCACTGCCTCCCAAAGCGTCTCCAAAGCACTTCCACCGGCTTTGCCATCTTTTCCTACGGCGCCAATTAAATGCAGTTCACGCCTTGCCCGAGTTGCTGCTACATACAAAAGTCGCGCCTCTTCGTGCAAGTTACGTTTCTTTTCAACCGCCTTGACGTAACGCACAATTGCATCTTTTTCCGCACCAGCTTCTGATGCCGACGCCACTACGACGCTATCCGATTGATGATTCGATCTTTGCAGCCAATACAGCAGCCGACTTGCATCCGATGCACGTTTGTTCCCTAAGCCAGGAAGAATTACCACATCAAATTCCAACCCTTTGGCTTTATGGATGGTCATCACTTGCAAACGCCCATCGGCGGATGGATCTGGTTTGGCATACAACTTCTCAAGACCCTTTTCAAACTCCGCCAAATTCGCGATCTCGCTGCCCCGATCAAAGGAATCTAAAAATTCAAGAAAGCGATGGGCGTCCTGCCGTGCGGCTTCATCGGGCAGTGTGGCCGCGCCTCCCAATGCAAGCCAGGTATCTTCCAGCCATCTGGCCAAGGGGAAACGTTTGCGGTTACCCAACGCATGCTCCAACACAGTATGAACGCGCTCAAGCCTGGTGGAGCGCTCTGTGGCTTTGATCAAATCCCAAACCGGAGCCTTCTTATCATTGCCAGCAATGGCTTCCAATTCTGCTAGTGTCAAACCGCACCAGGGAGCTCTTAAGATGGATAGCCACGCGACGCGATCCGCAGGAAACAGTAAGGCTTTTAACAGTGCATTCAAATCGCGTACGGCAGGCCTGTCTTTCAGTAAATCCAGCTCCACGGCTTGATAGCGTTGTCCTTTGGCTTGCAGCTTACGGGTGATTTGCTTGACGTGATCCCTGGCTCGAGTCAAAATTGCTACGGTGGTATTTTCTTCACTCAGTGCCTCGCAGGCAATTTCAACAGCACGATCCGCTTCGCCGTCTTCGTCATCACTAAAAAATGGATGCATGTGCACTGCAGTTTCGCGAAGTTTGCCTTTATGCGGTTCCGAGTTTGCATAGGACACTGCCCCCCAATCACGATCTGGCTGCTTCGGAAAGATCGCTGAAAAGGTAGTGTTGACCCAATCGACAATCCCTGCTTGCGACCTGAAATTTACGGTCAAAGTTAACGGTTCCAGGGCAATGGCATCCAGACCATGCTGCCAGGCATCCAGAAAAATACCCACCTCAGCTTCTCGAAATCGGTAGATGGATTGCATCGGAT
>JANMWO010000001.1:0-2366 GCA_031394025.1 Acidobacteriota bacterium | reverse complement strand
CTCTTACATCGCCGATGGATTCATCAACGTCAATGATAAGCCCGGTCTGGGAACAGACATCAATCCAGATGTGGCCAAGGCTCATTTAGCCGACGGCGAAAAGTGGTGGGGCTAACTTCTGCCTGCCAGCGTTGGTGAAGTATTTGTAATTGATCGAAGTCAACAGAATGATACGATAAGCAGAAATACGCTGTGGCAGAAAGTGGTCTTGATGTTGAAGTCCACTTAACGAATGTTCAAACTTAGGAGGCCTCACCGAGTGCCAAGCTTGGTCACCGCCCAAGACGGGGATTGTTTGTGCGTCATCGCCATTTCTTCTGGCTTTCTCAATTGTCAACCGCTGCGGGGTGATCCAGCCAATAGTGGTTTACTAAACCGCGACCTGGTGGCCGGAGACATTGTTACGGTCCCCGATATCGACCCCGGCAGCGCTGGTGGAGCGACAGATTTGCGGCATGTATTCGTTCGTAGAAATGCGCCGCCGGTAAGTATCCGAATGACTCACGGTTCGCCAAATCTACCCTACCTTAAAGATCTGGATGTTCCCGTGCTCCACATCAGCAATCATCAAACCACAAGAGGTGGCTTGGAAGATGCCGGGGTTTTTCCCAACAGTTTCGGATTCAATCCGTTAGGCCATGACGATCCAGATACTTTCAAAGTAGAGGTTGTTGATCCGCAAGCTGCGTCACCCGTGATCGTCAAACTGGAAGCCTTGCGCCGTGTACTTTTACCCAACGGCACCTTTGGACACGACGTGTTTCCCGCTGCCGAACAAGCACGGCGAAGTCTTGATCCGCTGGAGTGCAAAATTGTGACCAGTGGCGTTGCCTTCCGCTGTCGATATCTGCGCTTGGTCACTGACGATACCGACAAAGCCGCGTTGCCCACCCAGACCCTACTGGCCACAGATATGACCGACGAAGGCGATCCGCTGGTGGAAATTCTGGAACAGGCAGTGCGCGCAACTTACAGCCTACAAAAATGTCCGGTCAACTTATGCAAGGTATCTAAGACAGTCCGCATTGGCGATACAGCAGGCCCGCGCAAGGCCAGAACAGCATTGCGCATGGCAGTGCATATTCTGACCACCGCGCCCGGTGCAGCTCCCGTAGTTACCATTGCTCAAGCGGACCGGCGAATCAATCGCTGGGTACGCCGTGTTTATGCGCAAGCAGGAATTGCACCGCGCCGGGCTCAACCCACGCGAATCGTAGACCCGCAAAATAATCTGGTAGCAATCGGGGAACCGCATGGTGTTACTGCGAACGGTGGAGGCCAAATGGGCTTCCGCATCACTTCACCTGGCAATCCCACACAAGTAATTGGGCCAATTGTAACGGTGAAAAATGCCCGGCCCGCTGTTACGGCGGCTACCCTTGCAGCATTGGTTTTGCCTCCGTATGTTGCCACAGTAACCGTCAATCCAGCAGGGTTCAATGATCTGGTAGGGAACAGAAGCGCCGATATTGTTGTGACCGTTCCTGGGGGCCTAGTTACCATCGATCAGGAAATTCAGCCCATTGGCGATACACGGCAGGTTCTTTCCGTAGGTCGGCCAAGCGTGGCGAGTCTCGCAGGATTCGCTAACGACTTTCTCATCGGTTCCAGTCAGCAGCGGGCTCTTCTAAAAACCTACGATACAGGCGAAGACCGTGTTGATATTTTTGTTGTTCAGACCATTGCTGCTGGCGATCGTGGGCAGGCAATGATGCACGGAGGAAGTATTGACCCGCAACGTCCGGCAATTGCGCCAGTGCGGTTTTCAGTATTCGTGATAGCGTCGGCCATGGATGGGACCGATGGCAATTTTGTAACCCTTCCTCATGAGATGCTGCATGTAGCCGAAGATCTTATTCACGCCACTGGCGCTCGTTTGGCTCAACAAGTGATGCGCAACGGTACAAGTGCAACTGTTTCTGAACCGGCATCCAAACGGATTAAAGAGCGGCCGCAGCAATTCGATAGTCCAGCAGGTTTACATCGCCAAATTGATCGCGTTCATGACAAGGGAAAGGGCCTGATTGAGCCATTTTGATGAGCACCAACTTGAACCTGAATCTCATACTGGCGGCACTAATATTGGTTGGACCGCCCTGCTTAAGTGGGCAACAGAGGAAGAAGATGAACACTGACACGGGAATCCTACAACTTGAAAGCTACATCTTGCAGCCGGACGCGTTCCATGGTGACGCCATCCCAAAGCGGCTGAAACCCGATGTAGTCGGCCGCTTCGTCATGGATCGAGTGGGGCGGGATACGCGCATCAAGTCGCTTCTCCGCGTAGAAAAAGTGGTGACCTTTTACGATCTGCACGAAGTATGCGGTCACTTATCAAGCTTGCTTCCAGCCAATCCAACACCGAC
>JANMWO010000694.1:0-24657 GCA_031394025.1 Acidobacteriota bacterium | reverse complement strand
CAGCGTCCCCAGGTTATCTACCGTAGCCGTGATGCCACGTCCGAACACCTGCTGCCAGATCCGATTCACCATCAGCCGTGCCGTCAGCGGATTCTGCGGACTGGCGATGCGATCAGCCAATTCCAGCCGACCACTGCCCTGGCTGTTGATTGGCGATTGGTTCAGAATGCGGCTCAGCAAGCCTCGTGGAGCCAGTGCGCCGAAGCTCTTGGGGTCACCGCTGATGAACACCGCAGTGTCGTGCCCTGGGCCAGCATCGGCCATCGCATCCACCACCCGCGGCAGTGCAAGTGTGGCCTCCAGACGATGGTAGTTTTCAATCAGTGCGGCCAGCGTCGGAGTAGCATCTTTCCGATTCGTTACAAGGTTTGATCGCAGCAACCAATTGAGCCAAATCACGTCCTGTTCAGTTGATTGTTCCAGCGCCCAACGTTCAATCACCGATTCAATGTGCACAATGTAGCGGCCCAGCATCTCTTCACGATTTCGCGGTTGCCCATGTTCGAACAGCACCAGCATGTGACCCAATTCTTCCTTCGGCGATTCGTCCACATCGTGAAGCACTGCCTTGGTGAACCCGAAGTAGGACCGTGGATTTTCCATCCATTGCAACTGCTCGCCTTTCAACATTTCAGGACGGTCTGGGATGCGCGGATTGAACAAGCGTGTCACCAGCTCTATAAATATTGGCAGCCGTTCCTGCTTTGCAAAAGTTTCCAACTTCAACCATTGCAGCGAATCGTTTTCAATGATCTTGTAGTTCTCTCCAATGGCGCAGTTGTCGATGATGGTCCGTCGCGCTCCTAACCTGCCGCCCATCAATTTCAAGCTGACAAACTTACTGTTCTTGGGTAGGGCAGGGGAGCGCATTGCCCCGTTCAACCGCTCAGAATCCAGGAAGGTAAAGTTCCCGTTTGGATAAATTCCTTTCACCGCTCCGTCACCGTAGGCAGCGATTGCGAAGTCTCCATTCGCGGAAATGCTGCGGTTCCCGGTCCATCCATCAAAAGGTTGAAAGTGTTCTTTGTTGAACGCCTTTCGCGAACTGGCTTCTTCCCGATACTGCTGCTCCAACTTGAGTTCCGCGAAATGAAATAAAGGGTAGGACGGATCTTCCATACCAGTTGGCTTGGGCAGAGCTAACAGTGATTTCTTATCCAGTTTCCACAGCCCGGAAAGCTCCTGGCGAATCTTCTGCTTTACCTCACGCAGCTTAAGTAGAGCATCCCCATTCACCGTACTTGTATCGATGGACTGCGACACTGGACGACTGCTGTTCAAGATTCCATACAAGCCATAATAATCTTCCGTGGGAATGGGATCCAGCTTGTGGTTGTGGCAACGGGCACAGGAGACTGTCATTCCTTGGAATGCCTTGGTCAACGTGTCGATTTGGTTGTCGACAACGTCCGTCCCCAGTTCTCTGAACTGAATGCAATCGTCATGTCCCGCTTCTCCCAGACGATAAAAAGCAGTGCCGATAATGGATTCGTTGATCTGTTCCACTGCATTAATACGCGGCTTTGGAAGAAGGTCGCCAGCCACATGTTCACGAATCAGTTGATCGTAGGGGACATCCTGATTGAAGGCGCGAATCAGATAATCGCGATACCGCCAAGCACCCAGAATTTCGTAGTTCCATTCGTACCCGCGCGTTTCGCCAAAGCGAACAACATCTAGCCAGTAGCGCGCCCAATGCTCCCCGAATCGTTGCGATGCAAGTAGCCGATCCACTTCCTGTTCATAGCTCTGCGATTGCTCAATTTCCGCAGCCGTCGGTGGAAGTCCGGTGAGTACTAAGCTCAGCCTGCGCAGCAAAATGCGTGCATCGGCGCGCGGGGATAAGGTGAGCTTCGCCTTCTTCAACGCCAATGAAATATAGGTGTCTATTGGTTGGACGGGTTGTTTCGTTAAGGGCTGAAAGGACCAGTGCTGCCTCACTTGTTCGGCATAGCGGTCCACTTTTACAGCACCAATCGCAGCAGGCCACACCGCACCATTGCGGACCCATTCCACCAACGCCGCGACTTCCGAATCCTTCAGTTTGCCGCCCATGGGCATTTTCAATTCCTGATGTTGAACAGCTTTGATCAGCAAACTATCTTGCGGCTTGCCCGGAACAATTGCCGGGCCGCGCTTCCCGCCTTTCAATAGTGCATCGCGCGAATCCACTCGTAAACCGGCGAACTGTTTTTCCGCAGCATGGCAGCCGTAGCAATCACGCGCCAACACAGGTCGAACTTTTGTTTCAAACAACTCTGCATTTTGGGCTGAGCATGCGATGATGAAGGCGAATATGATTATGGCTGGACGCATGGTGAATCAGTGACACTCATATCATACAAGGCGGCTAGGGGAAAACGGCTTGAGTTCGGTGATTTTCAAACACCCGCCGCACTGGCAGCATCCACAGTCCGTCACGTTTACGAACAAGGTTTCAGACCGCGTTCAGTGCTGGAACCAACCTGCGGCCAGGGATCTTTCATCCGTGCGGCACTGCATCAATTTCCACTTTTGGAACGTGTAGTTGGGGTAGACCGCAACGCCGAATATCTTGCAGAATTGAGCGGAGCAGATAAGCGGGTTGAACTGATTGAAGCCGATTGCTTCGCCATCAACTGGAAACAATGCATTGCATCGCTCCCACAGCCGCTGCTGATTTTAGGAAATCCGCCGTGGGTCACCAGTTCACGGCTCGGCGTGTTGGAATCAGGCAATGCCCCCGCGCGCGAATCCACCGCTGTGCAACGCGGACTGGACGCATTGACCGGCAAAAGCAATTTTGATGTTTCCGAATGGCTGCTGCTGCAGTGGATAGATGCCATGCAAGGGTTGGACGCGCGAATGGTGATGCTGGTGAAGTCATCGGTAGCGCGGCGCATCATGATCCGCTTGGCCAATGGGAACTTAGGGGCCACTGCCATTCCCATTGATGCCAAAAAGTATTTTGGTGCCGCCGTAAGTGCCTGTTTGCTGGATATTCATGCCGCAGGGCCAAAGTTGGCAACGCATAACGGGTTGTTGATTTCCAACCAAACCCTGTTTGATAAAAGGAAAAATCTGGCAGCCACGGAGCGCATCAACTGGCGCAGTGGCATTAAACATGATGCTGCAAAAATACTGGAACTCACCGCATTAGGAAATGATCACTACAGCAATGGATTCGCTGAAATTGTGAAGCTGGAAGGCAACCACTTATACCCGTTGCTTAAGAGTTCCGACCTTTCGCGATCCGTGGTGCCGCTGCCACGTCATATGTTGCTTGTCCCGCAATTGAAGACCAGTGCACCTACGTCAAACATTGCCCCGCAAACGTTGGCTTACCTTGAAAGCTATAGCGCGATACTGGATGCGCGGGCCAGCAGTGTTTATAAACGCGCCCCTCGGTTCGCCATTTTTGGAGTGGGCGATTATACCTTCGCACCCTGGAAAGTGGCCACCAGTTGTTTGCATAAGAATCTGAGATTCCACGCCATTGGTCCAATTGACGGTAAGCCGGTAGTGTTTGACGACGCTTCTGCGTTCCTAAGTTTTGAAAGCCAGGTCCAAGCGGAGCAAGCGGCTCGGCTGTTCAACTCCATACCAGCCAGGGAATTTTGGGAGTCGCTGGTTTTTTGGGATGCCAAGCGTCCTATTACCATTGAACTGCTGCGTACCTTATCGCTTCAGAAATTAATCTGACCCAATTCACTCCCCAATCAGATGGACCAATACATTCCTGCGGTGTGACTGTGCTCTGTGTTCAAAAACATAAATACCCTGCCATGTTCCAAGACCCATCAGACCATCCACTACCGGAACGGAAAGCTGTGTCATGGTCAGTGCCGCGCGGATATGCGCAGGCATATCATCGGGGCCTTCTGCCGTGTGACGATATCGGTGATCCCCTTCAGGAGCAAGCCGCGAGAAAAAATCGTTTAAGTCGGCAATCACATCCGGATCAGCATTTTCCTGGATGGTCAACGATGCCGAAGTATGACGAATAAATAGGGTCAACAAGCCAGTGCGAATCTTTTGATCTTGAACCCAGGACGCTGTTTGACCGGTAAATTCATAGAGACCTTTGCCCTTTGTGGTGACGGTAAATTGCTTGACGGCCTGCTGCATTTTTATTTAACGAACAGCAGTTCACCAAAGCGTTCCGGCCAATGCGGATTGGCCTGACGCAACCCGGAATCGGACCATTGGCTTAAACGACGATTTGGTTCGGTGCCGTCCCAACGGTTCATATTGGCTCGCCACAAATCTCCAATCTTAGGAGCCAGCCCGGTTCCCAGCTCTTCAAAATTCTTCCATGGAATGGCCACTTCCAAGGTCCAACCTTGATCCTTATCCGATGTCATGTTCAACGTGCCACGAATATTTGTAGCCAGTTGCACCCCGGTCATATCGAACCGCTTCAACAGCAGTTGCGGAAAAATGTAGAAGTAATCGTACAGCGTCCCTCGAGCATTCATTTCCAGTCCATAGTAAAGGTTCCGATTCTTGCCCGGATAAATAAAGATTTCCACGGCGTCGTCTTTGTAAGTAGGGTCGTCGCGCTGGTCGAAGTGGGCAACCACGTCAGTGTCCTCGCAATCATAGGCAACATACAAATTCTCGTCATCCCACAATAAACGGGCGGTGGTTTTCTGTTTCGCACCAGTCTGAAAATCCCAGGGAAATTGGAATTCAACGGTAGCGGCGTCTTTCCAGGCAAGGTCATTCAACTTGCCATCCACTACGATTTTGGACGCAGCTCGCCGGACCTCTGTGCGCGGGATCGGCTTCAAGTTTGGTCGCATCGCGTCTTGTCCGAATACTACGAGAGGGCAGAGTAAGAGCAGGCGAAAGTGCATGGGAAGTTTTCCTTTAACGAGTTGCAATCGTAGCTCCAATTTGGCTGCTGGCACTTCCGATTTTTACAATGACTGGTGCCGAACCGCTCGGAGTCGAACCAAGTGGCACCCTTATGTTGATCTGCAACAACCCGGCAGTCAAACCCGGTGCACCACCAACATAAATCACTTCAGCCTCAACGCCACCAACGGTCACGTTGACTGCTGCTTGCGGCTTGGGAAGTTTCGAATCGGTCAATTTTCCATCCACTCCATCGGGTGTGGTCTTACCTTCACCAGTGGCGTATAAAACCACAATGGAACCTCGCGCGGCCGGATTGGTAGTTGAATTGTAAGACCCGTCCTCATTCAGTGACGCAGTCTGGCCGCGCCCGCTGGCATTGGCTGTAAATAATCCTGGTGAAGTAGGAACAACGGGAAACGGGACCACCACAGATTTACGACCCTGGTATTCCACCTGCATCTGCGTGCTCATGCTGTTCGCAACACTATACGGCACAATAGCGCTGATTTGCCCTGATGAGGTGGCAATCATCGGCGCAGGCACGCCATCGAACAAGACCCTGGTGGTCTCCAACACCGTGTCGATTCTACCCTGACTATTCAACTGGGCCAGCGCCGGTGTCTGCGGACCCAGGCCAGTTCCAAACAGAGTCACAATCAGGCCCGGTGAAACTCCATTGCCCAGCGCAGCGTAGCTGGCAGCGTTCGCCAAACCGGCCGCAGTCACTTGCGGGAAGTTTGGTACCACAGTGATCAGCGCAGTTCCAAAGCGCGAACCATCAGAGACCAAGGCTGCTTTCACGGTGACGGTTGTCAACACATCAATGGACGCTGGAACTGTATAAAGTCCATTGGCTGAAATATTGCCCACGTTCGGCGAGATGGACCATGTGACCGATGGACGGCTGGCGCTGTTTGCCAGGGTCGCCGTAAATTGCTGAGTTTCCCCAATGGACAAAAACACCGCCGCTGGAGCTACGGTTACATTGCCCACAGGAGATAAAGTTACGATTGCTTCAGCAAACTTCAATGGGTCCAGAATACTGGTGGCTGTCACCACCAGCGTCTGTGATTGTTGGATTGCACTGGGTGCGGCATACAATCCATTGGAATCAATACTGCCAACGGCTGGGAAAACTGTCCAGCGGATGCCAGGGTTGCCAGCATTCAAAATGGTTACGGTGAACTGCACTTTTTCCCCAGGGCCTAACGTCGCCGTTAATGGCTGCATGGCCAAGGTGACTTCAGAAAACCGTGCGATAAAGCCGTCACTTTCGCCAGCCGCCAACAATCCCAAAGCACCTGGAGTAGTGCGGAAATTCGAAGAGGCAGTGGAACCGCCAATGTAGATTCTGCCCGCATTCACTGCCACGCCACGCGCTCCATCAAAACCAGTCCCTCCCAATTGAGAAGCAAAGGGGAAGCCAGTGCCATTGAAGTTCACCTTCACCACAAACGCGTCGCTTCCACCAGCATTGGCAAAACCAGGACCAGCAGCATCACCCCGTATCGGAAAATCAACTGAGGAAGTTTCTCCTGCCACATAGGCGTTGTTCTGCGAATCAAGGGCAATCGCATAACCGGCATCGTCAGCTGAACCGCCAATGTAAGTGGAATAAATCAAGCTTGTGCCTGTCGCATTCAACTTACTGGCAAATGCATCGGGCGCAAATAGTGCAACCGGTTGTGGGGAACTTGGGGTGGTTGGGAAATTCGATGAGTAAGTTTGGCCGGTAAAGTAGGCATTCCCTTGTAAATCTACGGCAACGGCTCTTGCTAAATCACCAGCGTCGCCGCCAAAATAAGTGGAGTATTCCAGATCTCCGTTGGTCGTAAATTTTGATACAAAGGCGTCGGAATTTCCTTTACGATCCTTTTGGTAAGCTGCCGCCGAGACGGGAAAATTGTTGGAGCGAGTTTCCCCCACTACATACACCGACCCTCGCGAATCCAGCGCCACACCATAAGCCGCATCAAAGGCGAAACCACCCAGAAAAATGGAATACAGGAATTGGCTTCCGTCCGGACTGATCTTAGTCAGAAAGGCGTCGCCACCGCCACGCGCTGGGAAATCGGCATTCGTCGCCGCAGGGAAGGATAGTGATTGGGTTGCGCCTGCGACAAAGGCGTTTCCTTGTGCATCAATGGCAATGGCGTTGCCCGCATCGGAAAGCTGGCCGCCCAAAAATGTCGAATAGAGTAGCGCGTCCCCTGTAGCATTCAAACGAAGAGCAAAGGCGTCGGTAATGCCGCTGCCGCCGTTCAATTGCCGCTGCGGTGCGTTGGCAGACACCGGGAAATTAGTGGAAGCCGTTTGACCAGTCAAGTAGACGGTTCCACTGTCATCAACCGCCATTCCGTTTGCCGCCTCCAGGCCTGAGCCTCCAATATATGTTGCATAAATCACCGCAGTTCCCGTAGGATTCAATTTCGCGACAAAGACATCCTGACTGCCGAAGTTCGTGCTCTTCGTCGCCCCATTCAGATCGGTAGAAGTTGTGGACCCGGCAATGTACACATTGCCCGCATTATCCGCCGCCACAGTGTTGATTTGGTCTGCCAGGCTGCCTCCAAAATAGGATGAGAAGGTAAGCGTGGGGTCGATGACAAGCGGTAGAGTCCGGTCATAATTCCCGACAGTGAATCCGTAACGGTTCCCTTGACGACGTTCAAAGCTGGCCGTTATAGGACATCCCAACCCGGCAATCTGCTGATAGGCGAAGGGCCTTTTCAGCAATAATTCAGGGCTGATTCGTAACTGGCCATCGGCTTCCAATCGAACACCGGCGTCCCCAAAGTCCATTTCAAAGGCAGTAGCACTGGCTTTCGGTTGAACAACAACATCAAATTCAAGCAATCCCTTGTTGCTGTAAAGCACCACGTCAGTACCGGGGTAAATAGATTGCCACTGCAGTTTGGAAAAATGGGGAACCTTGGTCCGCCAATGTTTGGCTTCCGCCCCAATTAGATAATTACTGACTCCCGCTTGGACATCCAGAGGAGTAACCACCGTTGGCTGGGCGTTATGCCAGCGAATGGGGATGCGTCCAGTGCCCGTTTGAACGTCGATCCCAGATGGACGAACTTGCGCCCGGAACGATTTTCCGCGAACCGCGTATTGCCCCGGTTCGCGCAGGGGTTCAAAGAAAAGAGGGTAGGAAAGCGGCGCACCTGAAACACCACCCACAGTCAAAATCATCAGCAACGGCCACAGCCATCGGCGTGAAATCATGAAAACCTCCTACGAAGCTACTTCGCCAGGAATCGGGCAATGTATCCGGTATCAAAATCACCGGCCTGGAAATCTGGATCAGCCATAATGCGCTGATGCAAAGGAATCGACGTATGAATCCCTTCAATGACGAACGTATCCAGCGCCCGCCGCATTCTGGCAATGGCTTCTGGCCTATCTTTGCCGTGGACAATCAACTTGCCCACCAGCGAGTCATAGTATGGGGGAATGACGCAGTCGGTATAGGCCGCTGTATCCACTCGCACACCAATGCCGCCAGGTAAATTCAGCCCGGTTACGCGACCCGGCGAAGGGGCGAACGATGTGGGATGTTCCGCGTTGATACGACATTCAATAGCATGTCCGCGCATTTCCACTGGACCCGATAGCACGGTGGATAGCGGTTCACCCATGGCAATCAGAATCTGGCTTTTCACAATATCCACGCCCGTCACAAATTCGGTGACTGGGTGTTCCACCTGCACGCGGGCATTCACTTCAATGAAATAGAGGCTGCCCGTTTCATCCATCAGGAATTCAACGGTTCCGGCATTGGTATAGCCCACTTCAGCCATGGCTTTTTTCAAAGTATTGCCGATGCGCTCACGCAGTTCCGGCGAAACTTGCAACGACGGCGATTCCTCAATCAGCTTTTGATGACGTCGCTGAATGGAACATTCCCGTTCCCCAAGCACTTCCACATTCCCATGCTGATCGGCCAGAATTTGAAACTCTATATGACGCGGTCTGCCAATGTATTTTTCCAGATAAACGTCGGGACAGGAAAATGCCGCGCCTGCTTCCGATTGCGCTGAAGCCAGATGGCCGGCCAGTTCTTCAGGAGCCTGCACAATACGCATGCCACGCCCACCACCGCCCGCGGATGCTTTCAAAATTACTGGATAACCAATTTCCGAAGCCAGTTCAATGGCTTCTTCCGGGCTCTTCAAAATACCAACACTACCTGGAAGAATTGGAATGCCCGCCTTCTTCATGGCCGTGCGGGCATGCTGCTTAAAGCCCATGGCGCGTACTACGTCAGGCTTTGGACCAATGAATTTGATACCGCTGGTTTCGCACACCTCGACGAAATCAGCGTTTTCGCTAAGGAACCCATATCCCGGATGGATGGCGTCCACATTGGTGATTTCCGCAGCACTGATCACACTGGGAATATCCAGGTAACTGCGAGCGCTTTTTGCGGGACCAATACAAACCGCTTCATCGGCAAACCGCACGTGCAGACTGTGGCGATCTGCCTCAGAATACACCGCCACCGTTTTAATGCCCAGTTCCTTCGCCGCGCAAATAACACGCAGGGCGATCTCTCCACGATTGGCAATCAGAATCTTTCGAAACATCGTTATGTTCGCCGCCTCAATGCGGCTTGATCAGGAACATGGCTTGGCCATATTCCACCGGGCTGCCGTTTTCTACCAGACACTTCATCACCGTGCCGGAAACTTCTGCCTCAATTTCATTCATCAGCTTCATGGATTCCACAATGCACAGCACTTGCCCCGGTTTGATGATGTCCCCTACTTTTACAAACAAAGGACTATCAGGCGAAGCTGCCGAATAAAAAGTCCCCACAATAGGTGACTTGATGGGTGCAAATTCGTCTTCTGAAACCGCTACGCGTGCAACTGGCTCGCTAGGAGCGGTCGGCATTGCCGTTGCAACTGCGGAAGCCGCTGGAACGGTGGGTGCTGCAGCAGCACCAGAGATGACAATTTCCTCAGCCGTAGCTCCTCGCCTGATCTTTACACGGTCTTCCCCTCGCTGAACTTCCAGCTCAGCAATCCCGCTGTCAACAACACATTGAATTAATTCTCGAATCTCGTCGATGTTCATTCGTGATCGTTCGATTCTACTCCATAATCAGCCCGTAGGCTAGAGCAGGAGCATCTCCTTTGGCGTGGGAGTCATGATCTCCGAGCCGTGTTCTGTCACCAGTATCGTGTCCTCTATCCGGACACCCTGATGGCCTTCCATATAAACGCCCGGCTCGATTGTAATCGTCATGCCGGCGCAAAGAATGGTATCCATTTTTTTGCCGATGCGGGGTGGTTCATGAATTTCCAACCCCAGTCCATGGCCTGTGGAATGTGTGAAAAGCTTTTCCATCTCATAACTTTTTAATACTTTGCGGGCCACGGCATCCACTTTCTTCGCAGTAATCCCCGGCTTAACAGATGCTTCGGCCATGGTTAGAGCCTCCAGCACAGCCTTATAATGGGTCTTCGTCTTTTGCGAGGGAGTCCCCAGGTGCGCCATACGAGTCATATCGCTGGCATAACCGTGCCAAAATGCGCCCATGTCTATCAATAGTAACCCATTGCCCTCAATTTTTGCCTCTCGAGGATGGGCGTGGGGAAGCGCCGAGTGTTGTTTGAACGCCACAAGCGTGTCAAAAGCGGGCTTTTCAGCACCGAATTGATGCATTTGGTAATCAATTTCGGCTGCCAGGTCCCGTTCCGTCATCCCTTCCCGAAACAATTTCATAGCTGCCTGAAACGCCGCCGAGTTGATTTCTACAGCCCGTCGGATAAGGGCAATTTCCCCAGCAGACTTCACCATGCGCAGCTCTTCTAAAAGCGGCCCCATGCCTTCCATTTTGGCTCGCTTGGGAAGCTCTGCCGCTACCGCTTGTTGCGTATGAAACAGAATCCGCTCATTTTCAAAGGCGAGGGTCGGAATTTTGCCCAGCCACCGTTTCATCCCAGCCACCAGAGGACCCTTCACAATTACTGTGCGACCGTGAAATTCTTTCTTCGATTGAATGGTATAGCGCGGGTCTGTGAACAGAATCATCTGGTCTGGCAATGCCAAAGCCAGGGCGTTGCTGCCAGTAAACCCTGTCAGGTAGCGGACATTCGGCAATGACGAAATTAAAGCGGCATCCCAATGCCGATCCTTCAAAATCGAAGTGAATAAATGGGGCATGAAGGGCCGATTAGTCTAAGGTGAGCAGCAATTTTCCTGTGGTTTTACGACTAGCCAAATCAATGTGAGCCTGCGCTGCATCGGCCAATTTGTAGGTGCCGCCAATGTGAACTTTCAATTTGCCATCGGCAATCCAACCCAATACATCGCCCGCCCGCCAATTCAATTCCTGTTGATCCAGGCAATGATGGGCCAGCGTTGGCCGGGTGAGGAACAAGGATCCCTTGGTATTCAGCAATAACGGTTCAATGGCCGGGACAGGGCCACTGGCATTCCCAAATGTGACCATCATGCCACGCGGACGCAGGCTATCCAGGCTCTTCATAAAGGTGGAAGCGCCTACGGAATCGTAAACAACATGGACGCCCTTGCCACCCGTGAGGGCCTTCGATTCCACCGCAAAATCCTGTTCATTGTAGAGGATGACGTGATCGGCCCCAGCAGCTTTGGCGAGAGCCACTTTCTCTGCCGAACCCACCGTTCCAATAACCGTCGCGCCCCTCATTTTGGCCATCTGCACCACCAGTTGCCCGGCCCCACCGGCCGCTGCATGAACAAGTGCTGTATGTTCTGATGTGAGCGGAAAAGTGGAATGGGTCAAATAATGGGCGGTCATCCCTTGCAACATAACTGCTGCAGCCTGCTGAAAGTTGACGGCCAACGGAACTTTGACAAGCTGCCAGGCTGGAACCACGGCATATTCCGCATACGAACCGCGTTGCATAGCATAGGCCACCCGGTCTCCTGGTACTAGTCCGGTGACCTCTTCGCCAATGGCTTCGACCACACCGGAAGCTTCCATCCCCAAAGTAAACGGGAGATCGGCCTTATAAAGACCAGATCGGAAGTAGATGTCGATATAATTCACGCCGATAGCTGCGATCTTCACCAGCACTTGACCTGCGCCAGGTTGCGGTATGGCGATCTGATCCAGCATTAACTTCTCTGGACCGCCACATTCGGCCACGCGCATAGCCTTCATAGTTCGATTGGACATTACCTTACATCCTACCAAGCCTTGTGGGTAAGTTCTGGCTGGCCCGGCTGAAATAAATAGCATTCCTTTCACTTTTCTTGTCGTTCCAGTTTGCCGATTGCCACCTTAATTTGAGACAATCAGAAAGCAATCTGTAAAAGTTGCTGTTTGCTGAAGTTAGGGGTTGGCGGATGAGCCTACCTCGCGTAGGTTGAGCTGCGTACCCCGAAACAATAGGCGCAGAGTTTGTTTAGGAGATTTAAAGTAGTGAGAGAAAAAGGCGTCGTGAAATGGTTTAATGCCGCGAAGGGCTACGGCTTCATTCAGCGGTCAACTGGAGAAGATGTGTTCGTGCACTTTAGCGCGATCCAGATGAATGGATATCGGACTCTCGAGGAAGGATTAGAAGTGGAGTTCGAGGTCAAGACGGGCCCGAAAGGCCTGCAGGCCGAGAACGTCACGAAGGCCTAGTTCCCCCCACAGAACGGCTTCGTTACACCGAGAAAGAAAAGCCACCCCACGCGGGTGGCTTTTTGCATTATAAGAGTCTTCAAACAGCCCAAAAGCCGCTAATATCCGTAGCGTTGTTCTTGCCAGGGATCCCCCAGCATGTGATACCCGTTACGTTCCCAGAAGCCAGCCTGATCCCCTTCCCGAAATTCCAGACCACTCAGCCATTTGGCTGATTTCCAGGCATAAAGACGGGGCAACATCAATCGTACTGGACCTCCATGTTCCAAGCTGATCTCCTCGCCATCGTGCAAAAATGCCACCAATGCATCTTCAGCCAGGAACTCGGTCAAAGGCATGTTGGTTGTCCAACCCTGGTCGAACCCGTGGGCGATCACGTAGTCTGCTTCCGGCTTCACTCCTCCCACGAGTTCCACAATGGTTTTAACGGAGACCCCTTCCCATAAATTCCCCAGTCTGGACCAGCGCGTCACACAATGAAAATCGCTGAAGACTTTTACGCGTGGAAGAGCTGAAAACTGTTCCCAATTCAAAGTGACCGGCGTATTGACCAACCCAGAAAGCGAAAGATTCCAACTGCTTTTATCTAACCTCGGAGGTCCAAAAGCATCCAGAACGGGCCATTTCAAAGTCCGCGATTGCCCTGGCGGAATACGATTAGCTCGGCGAGTATCGGGGGAAATGATCACCCCATTGGGCTGACTTTCCGGTTTCGGTTCGTCGGCAACTTGGGTAATCATCAGTTTTTCTTCAATCCCTTTTCAATGCCTTTCAGGCTGGAGATCAATTCCTGGTCGTTTTTCGATCCCGACTTCAATACCTCTCTGGCATGTCCTATCTCCCGTTTACAAATGGGAGCATCACCAGCCAGATAGGCGACTTTGGCCAAAAACCAACACTTATAGCCATCGGGATTGTCGTAAGCTTCCCCTTGCTTGGCGTTGTCTAGCGCACCAATCATGTCCCCCGTGCGCAATAGCGCATAAGCGGTCAAAATCCGCAGGGAAGAATTTTTAGGATTCTCTTTATTGAGCTCAGAAAGCCGCACCAAGGCCAGTTTGTTATCTCCCTTGCGGATTTGAGCAATGGCATCTTGCACAGCGCTTTGATCCTGCGTCGATAATCCGGCGAGGGAAGTGGCCAGTCTTCCAAATTGCAAATCAAAATTTTCCACCGCTAAGGCCGGTATGGCCAACACAAACAAAAGCAATGAGTGACGCATATCTTAATTGAACCTCATTTCAGCCAAACTTTGCATGGATGAAGGTAGATCCCAAAACTTGAGCTTTGTATTCCGCAAATATCTTTTTGAGAAAAAAACCGTTCTGCGGGCACTACTAGATAGATGAAAACGGCAATCCTGTTATTTTTAACTCTGTCTGCCTGTGGGGCGGCTTCTATCGGCGAACGTGTGGAGTATATCGGTGGCACGTTAGACACTTTTGCAGGCAAGGTGGATGGCCGGGTGGTCACCTCAAACCAGGAGTTTTTGCGCTTTCAGACAAAGGGCAAAGGGGTGAATGTCCCTTATGCGAAGATCAACGTGATTGAATATGGGCAAAAAGTGGATCGTCGCTATCTAAGCGCTGTTTTTCTTTCTCCCTTATTTCTTTTGGCCAAATCGCGCAAACACTTCTTAACCCTAGGGTTTGAGGATGAACAGGGCAAGCAGCAAGCGCTCATTTTTCGCGTGCAAAAGACCGATGTGCGAGCGCTGCTGGTTAGCTTGGAAGCCCGCACCGGGCGCAAGATTCAGTATCAGGATGAAGAAGCTAGAAAGGCTGGCAAAGGATGATTCGCAGCATATTCCTTGGCCTGCTGGCATGTGGCGCTGCTTTTGCGCTGGAGCAGCGACAAGACTTCCTGAAAGCGGTGACATCCATTCGGCGGGTTTATGTCGATAAATTGAATGGTGGCGATCAGGCGCAGCATATTCGTGACATGATCATCACCAGTCTGCAAAATTCCAACCTGTTCATAATCACAGAAAATGAAGATAAAGCCGACGCTGTGGTTCGCGGGTCAGCCGAAGATCTTATTTTCACCGAGTCGCATCAATCCAGTGACGGAGTGAATGCCCATACCCAAATCTCGCTGCCCGGAACCAACGGCAGCACCAGCGGCAGGAATTCGAATCGCACAGGCATTGGAATGACGGTGGGCGATCATGAATCCCAGCAAACGACCGAGCGCAAGCATGAATCCGTAGCAACTGTGCGATTGGTATCGAAAGACGGTGACGTTATCTGGTCCACCACCCAGGAAAGTCAGGGCGGGAAATTAAAAGGTGCCAGCAAAGATGTGGCGGACAAGATCACCAAAAAGCTACTGGACGATATTGAAAAGGCCCGTCATGCACTGACTACTCCAAAACTCGAACCAGCTTCCGTTGCGAAGTCGCCCCGCTGAGTAGCGGTATCGAAAACTCCCTCGCTTCCGCCTTACTTTAAGGTCCATGAATGCATCTGACCGGTAGGAATCGTCACCGTTGTTGCCTGTTTGAATATCGATGGCCCAGGCAGGTAATCCCGCCCCAATAGAAACACTTTGGCCACCCTATCTACCTGGCAAACACCTGCTTCCTTTTCGCGATCAGCAGCCAGGCATTGAAAGCCGATCTCACCGATTTGTTCAGCCGTTACTCCAGCAGGAAGCTCCACTGTGGTGCGCATCCAACCATCGCGCTCAATTGCCAGATCATTGCGTCCTAAATTAGCCATGTAGAATTCAGGCTTGCCTTTCAGACGTACGATGGCTGCCGTACGCGAATGTTGGTTCTTGATTTTGGCTTCAATAAAAATGTAATGGCGAGGGTCACTGATTTTTTCTCCATCCACTTTGCCTGCAGGCCGCAGCTTGTTTTCTCGAATCAGTTCTTCAGCCATTACTCGCCACGTAATGGGATGCTGGTCCATCACTAATTCCCGGCTGGCTGCTGTTAAATCGGCTACGACTGGTGCCGGTTGGTAGCGCACGGCGGAAGGGCCTTCCCCTGCCACCATATTGTTTTGGGTGACCGGCATCAACATTGGATGATCGCCTTCAAAGGGTCCGGTAAATGCCCCCTCATTATGACCACGACCTTGAATCATGGCCGATTTACGGGTGCCCTGGGGGTTCAGCACAACGCGATAGACAAACTCAATATCTGTAGTGCGACCCCAACGGGCCATCAACCCACGGGTGGATGTGCCGCCGTCTTCGTTGGAAAAAATCACCGTATATTCCAGAACGGTTTCCCCTTCCACTCGCTTTTGTTCACAATAGAGCACCAGTGGGATATCGGTATAAAGTCCTACAGCGGATTTTCGTTCATAGAGCATGGGAGCATGGCGTTCTACGATCCCGGTGGATTGTTCAAACTTGGCGCTTTTCACGGTCAGCTCAGCATCTTTTGAGGAGTAGATTGCATTGCGGGCAATTTTCAAATGATGTGGGCCAGCGGCAAGTTCCCCCAATAAGACCCGATACTGAAATGCCTGTGGACCGGCGAACAACATGATCTGAAACGGTCCTGCGCTGTCCACCTGTACTTGGGCCATGGCTGCTTCCTTGCCAGCCAGGCTCCAGTTGGTGTTGGGTGCAGCCATTTCCAAAATTGCAATGGCTTCGCCGGTTTGAGGGAGTGTGAATGGGAACGTCTGGGAAAAGGCGGATGCGGCAAACAGGAGGCAGCAAGAAAGCTGCATTGTGGAAAGTTCAAATAGTTTCATACTAAAAATCTGCTATTTATTCGAAAACAATTTGAGCAATCACCAGTTGCGGTAGCGCTTGATTCCATGTGGATGGAATGGTGTCGAATGGGAGCCTGAACTCCCGTGTCTCCCCTGGTTTCAAAGGGCCGTTGCGAGCCTTCACCAAACCAACTTTTTCACGAAATATGATTTGTCCGTTGGGGTCGGAAAAGACGCAGTTAAGATCCACCTGCTGCAATGGCCGGTCCCCCATGTTCCCGATTTTCCCTAAAATTTCCACTAACCGTTGGCTGGCAAAACTATCGGTGGCTTTCATTTCCACCCCAGCCAGACGCAGATTCTTCACATAGGCTTTTGATTCTGCGGAAGCTGGCCCATCGGCTTGTTTGGTAACGGGGCGAGTCAAATACCAGGCAGCTCCGCCACCGCAAAATAGAACAGCAATTACTGCCACAATCGCCGCCACGGGCACACTGCGCTTTTCTTTAGTCTGGCCAAGCATGACGCTATTATTGCCCACTGATCATCATTTCGCCAATGGCCAAGGTAGGAGAATTTACCGAACCGCGGAATTCCAGGTCACTTCCCACGTAGGCAATGTCCATCAGCATTTCTTTCAAATTTCCGGCAATGGTGATTTCCGAAACGGGATAGGCAATTTCACCCCCTTCAATCCACAGGCCCACCGCACCGCGTGAATAATCGCCGGTGACAATGTTTACGCCGAAACCGATCAACTCCGTGACAAACAAACCGCGACCAATGGCTTTGAAAATCTGTTCCTGAGTTAATTCGCCTGGTTCCAAAAACAAATTGCCATGGCTGATGGACGGTGCGCCACTCAGCCCCCGTGAAGCGTTGCCGGTGGTCTTCATCCCCAGCTTTCGGCCAGTGTATGTGTTGAGCATGTAATTCTTCAGGACGCCTTTTTCCAATATTGGAGTGCGTCGCGAAGTGACCCCTTCATCGTCATAGGGGGAAGTTCCGAATCGTCCCACAAGAGTCGCGTCGTCAATCAAAGTCAACTTTTCGGATGCTACGCTTTGGCCCAGTTTATCCACAAAAAACGATGATTTACGATAAATTGTCTCGCCGCTGGCGGCATCGAAAATATGTCCTAATAAGCTGGGTGCCAACGTCCGGTCAAAAATAATGGGCGCTTTTTGAGTGTCGATCTTGCGAGCCCCCAACCGCCGTACCGCCCGTTCGGTAGCTTTTCGACCAACCGATTCGGGTGACTCCAATTTTGAAAACTGCCGAGCCATGGTATACCAGTAATCCCGCTCCATGCTGTCTCCCAACTTGGCCACCGGCGTGGTGCTCAAAGAACAGGAACTGGTGCGGTAGCTGCCAACAAAGCCTCGGGAATTGGCAAACACGCGGGAACCGGCATAGGATCCGAACCCGGCACCTTCAGAATTGGCAATTCGTTCATCGGCAGCCATGGCCGCAGCTTCTGCCTGACGGGCAATGGAAATTTTCTGTTCGGCGGGAACCAGCGCCGTCTCTTCATAGAACAGCTCCAGATCGCCTTCCAACTTTCCTAATTCTTCAGGATCGGGAAGCCCGGCAAACGGATCTTCACTGGTAATTTGAGCCAGTTCCAGAGCCGCCCGCACCATTTGTTCCACGCCTTCTGGTGTCAAATCTGACGTGTAGGCGGACCCCTGCTTCTTGCCGATCAATACACGCAGACCAACAGCTTTGGAACCGGCTTCCTTCAACTTCTCTACTTCGCCCTTGCGAACGGAAACACTGAATTCAGCGCCTTCCGATGCGGTGCATTCGGCATCGGTTGCCCCCAGCGTCTGCGCCCGTTTTACGGCGGCAGCTACTAACTCCTCAAGCGAGGCGTTCTTCAAGCCGTGCCTCCTACTGTCATCTTGTCAATCTTGATGGTGGGAATTCCCACGCCCACCGGGACGCTCTGCCCTTCCTTCCCACAAACGCCCACCCCTTCATCCAGCTTCAAATCGTTACCCACCATGCTGACGTGTCGCATGGCTTCTGGACCGTTGCCAATGAGTGTTGCGCCGCGCACGGGGCGAGTGATTTTGCCATCTTCGATGAGGTAGCTTTCGGAAGCTGAAAACACGAAATTGCCACTGGTGATGTCTACCTGTCCACCGCCAAAGGTAGTGCAGTAAATACCTTTTTTAACGGACCTTACAATGTCGCCAGGGTCACTCTCACCAGCTAGCATAAAGGTGTTGGTCATGCGTGGCATGGGTATGGCCTGATAACTTTCGCGCCGCCCGCTGCCCGTTGACTTTCCGCCAGTGACTTGAGCCGACAACTTGTCTGTAAGGTATCCCCGCAAAATCCCGTTTTCAATCAGCACATTCGATTGAGTGGGCGAACCTTCATCATCTACGTTCAAGGAACCTCGACGATTGGCCATGGTCCCATCGTCCACAATCGTACATAGGGGACTGGCCACCAATTGACCGATTCGTCCGGAAAATGCTGAAACACCTTTGCGATTGAAGTCCGCCTCCAAACCATGGCCCACCGCTTCATGCAGCAGAATTCCTGGCCAACCAGGCCCTAAGACCACGGTGGTTTCCCCGGCTGGTGCTTCCACTGCTTCCAGTTGCACTTGTGCCTGGCGCACCGCTTCCAATGCAAAATGCTCAGGAGTCTTTTCATTCTGGAACCAATTGAGATCCACTCTGCCGCCGCCACCGTGATAGCCACTTTGGGGAGTGCCATCACCTTCGCGCGCCAGCACGCTGACGTTCATGCGGGCCAGTGGTTGCCGGTCAAAGGAAATGGTTCCGTCGCTTGCGGCAATCAACACATGCTTCAATTGATCGGCATAGGAAACTTGCACCTGGAAAACTCTTCCGTCAGCCGAACGGGCGGCTTCATCGGCACGGCGCACCAGCGCTACCCGATCCATTAACGCTGTCTCATTCGGTGAAGTGAGCACAGGGTAAAGATCACGCTTTCCCATGGATTCCAGCGGAGTCTTTACAATGGATGCCGGTCCATTGGAAATGCAGGCGGCCACACGGGCAGCTTGCATGATTTTATCGGGACTAAGATCGTCACTATAGGCATACCCAGTGCGTTCGCCAGTGATTACGCGGACGCCGACGCCCAATGTGACGCCTTGGGTGGCATTTTTGAGGATGGATTCTTCTAGCCCGAGCGAGGAAGTGGAGACGTATTCAAAATATAGATCGGCATAATTACCGCCTTTACTCAAGGCTTCAGCCAGGTACCGTTCCAGATCTGCGGCAGTGATGCCAAATTTTGTTGCAAAGAATGATTGGGGAAAGCCCATAGGGATACTTCCCAGTTTAGCGCCCAATGTTGAGGGTGCCTAATGGAACGCTTCAGAGTCCATTAAATTTACCTTGGAGGCGACCAGGAGCTGCAGGTTTTCCCAGTGGAAATCGGCACGTTTCCGGTCTGCTTCGGGCAGCACCATGGATAGCGATTGGCATTCGGCCTGCCAATCGGCATCGTCTCCTTTGGGGGGTAAGATGCCCAACCCCATGGCATGTCCTAAACCGCAACAAAGGGCAATGAGAGCTGGGCAATCGAAAACACTCAGTTCCGGATCTGATTCTTTACGACGGGCAATGACCCGTTCAAATAACGGCGGCAGTTTCCATTTCTTAACCAATTCCAGACCCGCCTCCTGATGGTCAATGCCGTAGTTCGCCCGTTCCACATCCACTAACCGCAATGGATTGCCGGGGATGCCATCCAAAAGGTCAGCATACTTTTGAGCATTGGTAGCAATCAAGGCAATGCGACCGATGTCATGCAGCAGACCCGCGGTATACGCTTCGGCGGGGTCAATATAGATTTTCTTGGCAATCTCCTCGGCCAAAACGGCCGTTGCCAGCGTATGTCTCCAGGTTTTGCGCAACACCGGGGAACTGGCGCTCTTGCCCATGAATCCGCGCATGCCAACGGTCAACGCCAAGCCTTTGACGCGGTCCAGTCCAATCATCGCCAAGGCCTGCCAGATGGAGCGAATTTCACAGGACGCCCCAATCATGGCGGAATTGGCCATTTGCAGCACTTCCAAAGAAAAAGTAGGATCGGAACTGATGGAATCACTGATCTCCTTCAAGCCAATCTCCTGCCGCTGCAATAGTTGAAGCAGCTTCGTTACCACCATTGGCAGCGGCTTCAAATTGCGAATGATCTCTGAGCCATCCTTCCTGGTGGGAAGAGTTTTTGTGGGCGGAATCGCCATTCGAACTGCGGAAACGATCAAGTGGCCTTTGCTCCTCAGCTTTCTTATCGGAGCAGGCCAACGCTTTCCTTAAATCTTTTTCGAAATCAAAAAAGGGCAGACGCGGAGTCTACCCTTTTCCAATGGCAACTAGAAAATCTGGCTACTGCTTGGCGACGATCTTCTCTTTCACTTTTTCATATTCAGCGTCGGTCAAAATGCCCTTGGAGTTGAGCTGGTTCTTCATCTTGTAAGGACGACCCTGAATAATTTTCTGAGCCTGCGCATCGCTCACGCCCATTTCGCGTTTCAGATCGGCAGCGCTGGCACGGTTAACGTCCAACTGGGTGGTGCCTTTGATTGCAGCTCCGGCCTTTTCCATGCCATGCCCGGTCGCGTTGACTGTCTTTTTTGCGGCTGATTCAGTGGCATTGGCCGTTTTCTTTAAGCCGGTTTCCGTGGCGCTCAGTGTCTTGGAACCTGCTTCCTTGGTCACTTCCACGGTCTTTTTTGCTGCATTGCTGGTTGCTCCAGCAGCTTTCTTTGCTCCTGATTCAGTAGCTTTACCAGCGTCTTTGGTTACTTCCACCGTCTTCTTGCCGACTTCTTTGGTGACTTCAACAGTCTTTGAGGCGGCTTTATCGACTGCTTTGCCCACCTTGCTGAGACCTTTTTCAGTCTTACCTTCTTCAGGCTTCTTGGCTTCCTGGGCCAGCATGGTGCTGGCAGCCAAAACAATACTCAGGAAAATGTTTAGTTGTTTCATAGACCTCTCTCGCTTTATACCAATGGTTGGTGAAATTCGCAAGCCTTTGGGATCACATTATCCCCTGGCTCACACTGATTGACGCCGCATCGCAGAAGAAGTTCCTCCCCAATTTACGGGATCATTGCATACTGAAAGGCATGACTCGCCTGGTTTCCTTCCTGCTTGCCGCCCTTTGCCTGGCCGCGCAAACGCCCGAACCTCCCCAAACAATTGAAATTATCAGTTCCAAAGACCATTCCAAACAACCAGCGCTGTTTTGGGCCCCCGCTTCGGCCAAATCTGCCAAGCGACCATTGTTGGTCCATCTGCATAGTTGGTCAGCACACTACAACGAAAGTGACGGGTTACAGGTGGCCATTGAGCAAGCTCAAAAGCTGGGCTGGATTTTTATTGCTCCAGAATTTCGCGGGCCTAACGACCGTCCTGAAGCCGGTGCATCGCCATTGGCCATTGCCGACGTGTTGGATGCAGTCAAATACGCTGAAAAGAACAGCAAAGTGGATCGGCGCTATATTTATTTATTGGGAGGGTCTGGTGGTGGGCACATGGCCCTGGTGATGGCCACCGCCGCCCCCAAAGTTTGGGCGGCGGTTTCTGCCTGGGTCCCCATCACCGACCTGGCTGATTGGCACGCGTTTTCAAAGAAGACTGGATCGAAGTATGCCGCCATGATGGAAGCCTGTTGCGGTGGGACACCTGCCGATAAACCGGAGTGCTATAAAGAACGTTCGCCACTATTTCATCTGAACAAGGCTAAGGGAATGCGCATCCAAATTGAGGTGGGTATTGAAGATGGGCACCAAGGGTCTGTACCGGTCAGCCAATCGCTGCGAGCGTTCAACGAACTGGTCCGGGTGAATGGATGGGACTCCAAGTTGATCCCCGAAGAAAGCATCGCCTACATTACGGAAAAGGCGAAGATTCCAGACCAGTTGGCTTCAGACGTGGCCATTGGCTTTGTCCGCAGATTCCCGGTGTTGTTTTATCGCAAAGCAGGACCGGTGGAACTGACCATTTTCGATGGCGGCCATGCCACCGATTTCGTTTCAGCGGTGCGTTGGCTCGATTGGCATCGGTGAAGAGGATTATCCGCAGATGACGCAGATAAGCCCCAGATAAGCAAAAAGATAAGCAAAGATAAAGCTGTTAGTACATCCAATCTACTTTGCCTGTGTCGATGTCGTAATATGCTCCCAACACTTTTAGACGACCCGATTCCACCATCTCTTTCAGCATTGGATCGGAGTTACGGAGTTGGCGGACAACATGATCGACATTGGTATGCACGGCATTGTCCACCAAGTCTCCCGTAAGATTCCTGGCTTTTTGAACTGCTGGTTCAATTTGCTTGACCAAGGCGGCAATGTGTCCACCGGCATCGCCTCCAGCGGCAGCGGCCTGGACTGCTCCGCAACGTTTGTGCCCCATGACGATGACCAGGGGAACATTCAAGTGTTCCGCCGCATATTCAATGCTCGCCAATTCTGAGCTGCCGGCAATGTTGCCTGCTACCCGGATGACGAACAGGTCGCCCAAGCCTTTATCGAAAACCAATTCCGGCGGGACTCGTGAATCGGAACAAGTGAGAATAATGGCGTGCGGCTTTTGACCCTTAGCCACTTCCTCCAGACGACGACGGCTGTGATGATCGTGATTATAATCTGCTTCCATATGGCGTTCATTGCCTTTTTTCAGCTCATTGAGCGCTTCTTCAGCAGAAACTACCGGGGGACTGGCTGGCGCGGAACGATGTGGGGCCGCTGCATGCGAAGCCGGGGAAGCCGTAGGTGCATGGGCATCGATAGGCTGAGGCGGAGTTGACTGGGCCATTAATTGAACTGGAATTACGCCTTGCGCCGCCATGAAAGATGCTGCCGGAACCAGAACGTAGGCTGTGCCGTTGGCGTAAATCGCCGGGGGCAGCAGCACAGGGGCTGCAATCGGGGCTGCAACACTGGCTGCACGAATCCGGACAACTGCCTTAGGCTTGGCAGCCGCTGCATGGACCATGGGCTTGACCGGAGTCGTACGCTTCGGCTCAGGTGCCTTAGCTTCGGCATGCGGCGCTGGTTTGGCCTCAGCTTTTACAGGAGCGGGTGGAGCGCCGTGCTCCGCTTTGGCTGCAGGCTTTGTTTCGCCGTGACCCTTTTCTGCAGGCTTGGCTTCTACTTTCTTTTCGCTTCCATGTTCCGCTGGCTTGGGATCGTTAGCCCAGCCAGACATTGCCAATACTGCGAATAATCCTATTTTCTTCATCCAATTCTTCCTTGCAATCGTTATAAAGTTCTCATCGGCAGGGAACCCAACTGGACGATAAATATTTTAGTCAATCAGTTCAAGATGCAGTTTGGCGCAGTATCCATCGGTCATTCCGGCGATATATTCGCAGATCACTTCATGCGGCAATCGTTGACTTGCCTGCATTCGATACGGTTCTGGAAGACGGTCGGGATAGTCCAGGTAAAACTGAAATAGATCGGCGATTCTTTTGACGGAGCGGGTTCGCTCTTCGAGTAATGACGGCGAATAGTAGACCCGCTTTGTCAGGAACGCTTTCAATTCCCCATTGGTAGCCTTGGCCGGTTCATTGTAGCGAACCAACCTTACCGGGTGAAGCCTTACATCCTGCACACTCCTGACTCCTGCTTCTATGGAAGCAGATGCGGTTCCTTCTGCTAATCCTGAAACTAACAAATTAATCAGGCTACGTTGGCATTCCAGAAACTGAATGTGAGGTTGGGCTGCCGGGTAATGCATTTGCACCAATTCAAGAATTCGGGCGAATTCGGGAACCGCTTCGGCAATATCCTCCAGGCGGAACATACCGGCGGAGAATGCGTCGTCGAGGTCGGCAGTGTTGTAGGCGGTCTCATCGGCCAGGTCGATCAATTGCGCTTCAAGGGGCGGCCGTTGACCGGCCAGATAAGGATCAATTTCTTTGGCCTCGCCGAGTTTGAAATCGCGGGAATGTTTGACCATGCCTTCACGGACCTCAAAGGTCAGATTGAGGCCGGGAAACAGGGCATAGGCGTGTTCAAAGCTCTCCACAATTTTAAGTGAATGAAGGTTGTGGTTGAACGACCCTCCGAAGCGTTGCATTTGCCGATGCAGTTCATCCTCACCGGCATGGGCAAAGGGAGGATGTCCAATATCGTGGACCAGGGCCAGGCTTTCGGTTAAATCTCCATTGAGTTCCAACGCCGTGGCCAGCGTGCGGGCGATTTGGGTTACTTCCAGAGTATGGGTTAGGCGATTTCGAAAATGATCGGAAAGACCAGGGGCGAAGACTTGGGTCTTGTTTTCCAACCTTCGGAAAGCGCGCGTGTGCAGGATACGGTCGCGATCCCGCTGGAATGGATTGCGATACGGATGAATCGCTTCAGGGAAACGACGTCCTAGCGATGCTTCCACAGGAAACCTTAACCAGTTAAGGCTTGGCGGACGATTGCCCATGGAAGCCTTTTTAACTATTTCCCTAATTCTGCCAGTGTGGAGATGGCGGTTCGGCTAACCAAAGAGCGTTCACTGGAGC
>JANMWO010000060.1:0-10281 GCA_031394025.1 Acidobacteriota bacterium | reverse complement strand
ATAGGGGCCCTGGTGGCATCCAGAATTTTCCCTTGCAGTGTAAATTGCGTAGGTTGCGCCAATGCGTAGCCCGCAAGGAATGCGCAATAAGCAATTGTAGAAAGCTTGGTCATGAAAGGTCTTGATCTCCATACAAAGCCCTCAGCCGCGCTCTACAATTAAAGAGTCGTCAGCTTTTGGGTTGTCGATAGACAGGTCTCCGCAGTGCTTCGCCAAAAGGTTGCTGCGGAGATCTGAGTTAATAATTGAGCCTATTTAACAAAGGCATGCACAGGAAACACTCACATTTTCTGTAGTTGAAAGTCAGCCGAAATTCGATGTCGGACTCTTTTAGTCCATAATAAAATCCTGAACCATTTTTGTCAAGAAGTTTTTGCAATTGAGTTGCAAGTGGCCTAATCCCTGTTTTCCGTTACACTATTGAAATGCGCAATAGCTTGCTCGTTTTATTGGCCGCTGGGGCTGCTTTCGGACAGGGATCGGACATTGCCGGGACACGGATCCGTCCACACGTTAAATTCCTGTCGAGCGACCTTCTGGAAGGCAGAGGCGTTGGGACGCGCGGTGGGGAGTTGGCCGCAGCGTACATCGCCTCGCAATTTGAAAGCGCCGGTTTGAAGCCAGCCGGGGATAACGGCACCTTCTTCCAGCGGGTGTCCCTAGTCGGCGTTGACCCACTGGATACTTCAACGCTATCCGCCTCTGTAGGTGACAAGGAAATTCGATTCCGATGGCTGGAAGATTTCGTCGGCAGTTCCCAACAGCAAAAGACGGTGGCACCGTTCGATGCGGAAGCAGTCTTCGTCGGGCATGGCATCACGGCACCCGAATTCGGATGGGCTGATTATGACGGCGTCGATGTGAAAGGCAAGGTGGTGGTGTTGTTCACCAATGAGCCCCCCTCCGATGACGAAAAGTTTTTTGAAGGCAAGGCACTCACTTACTATGGGCGTTGGTCTTATAAGTATGAAGAAGCTACCCGGCAAGGAGCAGTAGCATGCATCATTTTGCACACAACTCCAACTGCCGGTTATAACTGGAGCGTAGTGCGAGGATCATGGGGCAAGGAAGATCCGCAGGTGAAACTAAATCCCGATGAACAGGCATTAGCGATGGCCGGGTGGGTTACTGAAGCAGGTGCAACCCAGTTACTCGGCTTAGCTGGCAAGAATGTAGCGCAGTTACTGGAAGCAGCCAATACCAAGGGTTTCAAGGCATTTTCATTGGGATTTCGAGTTAAGGGCACAGTAAACTCAAAGATCCGTGCGATTGAAACATCTAACGTTGCGGGCATAGTGCCAGGTAGCGATGTAGCACTTACAAAAGAGTCAGTTATTTTTTCAGCGCATTGGGACCACTTAGGCATCAGTGTCCCGGTGAATGGCGACAGCATCTATAACGGTGCAGTGGACAATGCATCAGGTGTGGCCATGTTAGTTGAAATGGCTCGGGCCTGGTCAACCTTGTCGCGTAAGCCGAAGCGCAGCGCATTGTTCTTGGCAGTAACTGCGGAAGAGAGCGGATTACGAGGTGCTTTGTACTATGCCAAGCATCCACTACTGCCGATATCAAAAACGCTGTTGAACCTGAACTTCGATAGCTTTTATCCTTTTGGACGAGTGAAGGACGTAGTGGTCACTGGGGCTGAGAAGACCAAGTTTTTTCCGCAAGTGCAGGAGACGGCCAAACGCTTTAATTTAAAGATCACACCAGATCCGGAACCAGAACAAGGGCACTACTTCCGTTCCGATCATTTCGCATTTGCCAAAGTGGGGATTCCGGCGTTTTCCATCAACATGGGTAACGAATATGAAGGCAAACCGGCCAATTTCGGAAGCACAGTTTTTGCCGAGTATAACGAGAAGAATTACCACAATCCGTCAGATGAGTATAAAGAAGATTGGGACTTTGCCGGCATTGAACAGATGGCTCGGTTCGGGTTCACGATTGGGTTGAATGTGGCGAATCGGTAAACGATGGAAAGTCAAAAGTGGGCAGAAACATCACTTAGAGTATTCAGCGATAGCCATTCGGTAGTTGCATTATCCAGGATTCTTGGATCGCCCACAGTCCACCACGACAAGGGGCAACCAATTGGCAAGCAGACTTCTGGAGTACATTCTATGTCAGCCTGGATGCTAGTTAGCCCAGAACTAGCCAATGATTTGAGAGCGCAATTATCTTGGATCCTCGATTTTATAGAGCCGCGACTCAGTGTGCTGCTGGAACTTAGTCTCACTTGTGAAATTGATATCTTCTGTGGATTTTCCTCCGAAAATGGACAGGGGGGTTGTACCTTTGATCATGCAGTTCTTGAACGTTTAGGGAAAATACCTTTCAGCCTAACCCTGGACCTTTATCCACCCACTCTCTAGTGCATGGTTCAGAAAGTTCTTCACAGAATGAATAAGGAATTTTGGGATGATGTATCAGGTTGAAGATCATTAAGGGGGAATTTCACTTGATTGGCGACAACTTAGATGTCGAAGGATCTGCTCAGTGAAGATTTCCGCAGAGGATGATTTCCCCATATTGATTGAATTAGTGACTGGCGCGACTGTTCCATCAGCCGATGTCGATCTGGCGCGCGATGTCGTAGCCGGTGACCGGAAAGCTGCGGCTGAGTTCGTAGAACGCTTTTCAGATCCTGTGGCAAAATATCTGCGCTCCCGTTTAACCCCTCGCATTGACCTTGTGGACGACCTGACGCAAGAAGTATTTCTTGGTGCATGGCAAGGCTTAAAAGGCTTTCGAGGTGGATCGTCATTGAAGTCCTGGATGCTTGGCATTGCGCGGCACAAAGTGGAAGATTACTATCGCAAGCAATTGCGCGAAGCGCTTCAGGAGCTGCCTGAAGATAGAGAAATCCCTGAACCGCGGCTGGGTGCAGACATTTTGATGGACCGCCAACGACAGAGTTCCTGGACCTGGGAAATATTGGCTGAACTGCCAGAGCATTACGGGTTGGCGTTGCGCTGGCGCTACTGGGAACAGCGCAGTGCCAGTGAGATGGGGCAATTGACCGGGTCCACAGAGAAGGCAGTGGAACGGCTTTTAAGCCGCGCACGAGAGCAGTTTCGTTCCAAATGGCGAGAACGTGAGGAGGGAAAATGATGGCTGAAACTAACGAATTTCCCGATGATCTTTGGGAGCAATGCTCTGATGTGGAGCTGCCCGGCGCTTCCTCTCGCCTGAAATCACGGCTGTATTCTCGCTTGGTGGCCACCATGGAAAATAGTGGCCCGCTGGTTCAACTATCGGAAACCAAGGCCCAGGGTCGTGGCCTGTGCGTGTTTGAACAGATCATGGAAGTGGTGCCATTTGAGGCAGTGCAGCAGTTCCACTATTGCAATGTCTGCCATGCTCGGGTGTTGGGTGAGCGAGTGGAGAATGCTCCTGTATTCTGGCCCAACTGCCCCTATGCTGAGTTTCAAAGCTAATGGTTAGTTATAGACGTTCCTACCGGTAAACTGGCAGGCTGAATGCCTGCCCCACATCTCAAACACCGGGCTTGCTTTGGTGGGTAGGAGCAGTGCGTTACCGAGCCATGACCGCGAGGGAGCGGTTTTTCAAAGGCCTGGTACGCTTCGCTCCAACAGTTTAAGCGGTCTGTGCTTTCGCCTGCCTCGGACTTTTGATACGGTCAGAACTCTTTAACGAATCCAAACAAGTTTTGAAACGAAGCCAAATTGCGCTTCCCTTGCGGTGTTAACTGCACGCTGATCGGATTCCGCAAGATTGATTCCCCAAAGCTATAGCGAAATTTCCAACCTTGCTTGAGCTTCATATCAATGCCCACATCCACTCGTACAAATGGTTTCACAGCGGTGAATGTCGTCGGGGGGATGGGAAGTACGCCGCGCTGCACGGTGACTCGTTGCGCTGTGCTTGCAAAGTGGCTGGCGCCTCCGCCAAATGATAAGTAGGGTCGCAAGGCGCTGGAGCGTGGCCGAAAGTATGCCATGGCTTCTACCCCGGCCATTTGCAGCGTGCTGGAGCGCATCTGTTCATAAAGGGATTCCTGACCAGACACCGTAGCAAGTGAAGTCAATGTGAGTAAGTTCCGGTTGAAAGTGTAGGTTCCTTGCAGGGAAAAATAATCTGACAAGTGATGTCCATAAAAGAACCTGGCAGTGATTCCGTTCTCCGGTTTATACAGCGAAACATTCGAACCAGTGGTGGTGATGGAAGTTTGCCCATCCGCAGAAAGCGTGGTGACCCCAACCATTCCTCCAACAAAATTATTTTGCTGTGATTGTGCGCACAAACAACCAATCATCAAGTTAAAAAGGGCGGCTTGTTTCATCAAGGAACACAAATATTATTGCAGCTTGCAGGGGGGATTCCCAGCAAATTCACTACATAGATATGCGGAAGGCGCCCTCCTCAATACGATTGATGATTCACAGGAGAGAACAGACATGAGATTAGACAACATGAAGTGTGTTTTGCGCGGCACTTTGCTGGCAATGACCGCAACCGCAAGCCTACTGGCTCAACGAACGGACGTGCGCACCGTTGGTTCTGCTTACAGCACTATCGACCAAAGCGGTGCCTACGTGCTATCCGCAAGCATCTTCGCGGGAACCGGCAGCGATGGCATCACGATTTCCGGCAGTGGCGTCACGCTTGATTTAAATGGGCAGGAAATTCTTTGCCCTGGCAACCGCGGTGTGGCGATCCGCATTAATAATGCGCAGAACGTTGTGGTTCGCAACGGTCACATTAGCAACTGTGCCATGGGCATAATTGTCAATGGTTCGTCAAACGTCAAACTGGAAGGCCTGGTGATTCGCGGTATAGATTCCGCTCCGCCTGAGACGGGCATTATGGTAGTTCAATCGCGCAACGTTGTGATTACTGGCAACATGATTTCGAACACTGGGTTGGGCCTGTTCATTCGCGGTAGTCGTTCATTCGGCAATCGGATTGAAAACAACACCATCACTGGCGGCACGAATGCTGGATTGGGCATTTGTTACAACCCGACCGATACAGATCGTGTGGGACCACAAGGCGACCTGATCAAAGGGAATTTGATTCGCGGTTTCGGAATCCCCGTTTCCATTAATGCCACAGCAAACTTCAACGTCATCCAAGGCAATACTTTGATTTATGGGGCTATGGCGATTCGGTCCGATAGCAAGACGACTGTAGATATGGACAACATCAAAGTTTCTACAGTGCCCGCAATCTAGGCTCTCCGCACATCTTACAACCGGGATACGGCGTGCATCTTCATGCCGTATCTTGGTCGTAATGTGATCAGCGGCTTTGTATCCACCACTTGTTCTGATACCAATTTAAACTTCCATTTCTGAGCGATTGCTGAAATCAGCAACACCCCTTCCATCCAAGCGAACCGTTCCCCAATACATAATCGAGGACCTCCACCAAATGGGAAATAGGCAAACTTGGGTCGATCTCCAGATTGCTGCGACCAACGATCTGGATCGAATTGTGTGGGATTCGGCCAGTAATCAGCACTACGATGAGTTACATAGGGACTCATCAGAATAATGGACTTGGCCGGAATGCGGTAGCCACCCAAAGTGAAATCGTTCCTGGCTTGCCGTCCGATGGCCCAGGCTGGTGGATAAAGACGCATAGCTTCGGCCATGACGTGCTCAACATAAGACAGCTTTGGAAAATCGTGAAAGCCGGGCAGACGACCCTCTAACACTTGATCGATTTCCCGATGCATCCGGGCTTCCACTTTGGGATGCTGACTCAACAAATACCAGGTCCAGGTAAGGGCGTTGGCCGTCGTTTCATGACCAGCAAGGAACAATGTAATCGCTTCATCGCGAACTTGTGTATCGGTCAAGCCAGCACCGTCGCCTTCTTCGTCACGGGCATCCAGCAACATAGAAAGCAGATCGCCATGGTCCTTACCATCGTTGCGGCGTTGCGCAATCAGACCGTAAATAATGTCATCCAGCGTGGCTTTCGCTTTGTGAAACCGTTTCATCACAGGCAGCGGTAATTTTTCAAGCACCGTGGAAAACGGCAGCATCACCAACTGGAACAGACCTAAAATGATCTCCATGGATTTGCCCACTTCTTTCGATTCCGATTCCACGTCGGCACTGAATAAGGTCTTACCGACAATGGCTAAAGTGAGGCGCATCATCTCTTGATCCATGTCCATCACCGCATTGTTTTGCCAGCGGTTGCGGAACCGATCCCCAATCTGGGCCATGTCTTCGGCATATCGAATTAACCGATTCCGATGGAAAGCCGGTTGTACTAGCCGACGCTGTCGTAAATGAGGCTGCCCTTCGGCAGTCAACAATCCATCGCCAAGAAAAGAGCGGGCACGTTGCAGAACTCGGCTCTTGGTGAAGTTTTGGTTTTCGGTTACTAAGACTTGCTCAATGAGTTTGGCATCGTTCAGAAAGTACACATCCTGATTGCCAAGCCGTAAAAAAGTGATGCCGCCATAAGCAGGCGGCAGACTTTGTAGAAATTGCAAAGGGTCACGGCGGAACGTCAGCAACTGCCCAATGACTGGCCATCTTCGCGGACCCGGAGGAATCTTAACGGGTGCGCTTGCTGACAAAGGGAAGACCCTGCCGGTCAAACACGACGCCCACGAAGCCGATACACATTTCGTCTTCGGTTCCTTCACCCCATCCAACCGTTTTCACAGGATTATTGGGGTTTTTCGGGTTCTTGTCGGAATTGTCGAAGTTGCAGGTAACTTTCAATTGAGATAACGCTGGCAGGGGCATTGGTGTTTCCAGCGTATAAAAACCTTGCCAACTGAAATTCCAATCATTGATGTAGATCAACGGATCCACTTTTTTATCGATGCCGATCTTTTCCAATTTGATCTGTTTGCCAAGCAGGTGCATGTGCGGCGCAACCAGAATCACGGTGGCATCATAGAATGGCGGAATGGCGAACTGAGCCGTTACCTCGGCATTCTCTTCGCCTGGTTTCAGCTTGAAACCAGTATTGAGGATAGGCAGAAACGCCAGCAATTTATTGACACTGTTTTTGGAATAGTACAAGCCAACTTTAGTCTGGTCCGTTTGATCTTTCTTGCCATTGGCAAAGTAGTGGACTTGCAAAACGATCTTGGAACCTTTGGGTAACTTCATGGCAATTCCATCGGGCAGAAACCGCGCACGAACTCCAGGGGCCCATCCCCCCAACATGGAAGTAGCGTCTTCGGCAACACCATCCCCAGGTCCACCAAAGCAATCATATCCTGGTGAGCCGTCTTTGCCATCGTACTTGGCCGATGCCCCAGTCTTATCCACATAAGCAATCACATGATGGACCACCTGCCGATTGCCCGGTAAATATTGAATGGCACTAAGATACTGATCTGCAGCCAGACTTGTGGGGATCACAAAACAGCGGTACGTATCTTTCCGAGCGGGAACAGCAAACTCAATGGGCATTTTGACAATCATGTCTGGATCGCCAAGAGCCCACTCCCCGGTATTGGGAAGAGGTTCGGGCAAATCGGCGGCGTCACCTTCAGGCATACCGGCATCAACCCAATTGACGATCATGCTGCGCTCTTCGTCGTTCAGACCCCAGGCATCCCGGAAAGAGTTGTAGCCATCCACTGGCTTCCAGGGTGGCATCCGCTTCTGGGAAACAGCGTTCTTAATGTCTTCTGACCAGGCGACAGCGGTGGCATAGGAATCCAGCGCAAATGGAGCTACATCCCCTTCACGATGGCACTGCTGGCATTTGGCTTGAAAGATACGCGAAATGTCTTTGGAGTAGTTGTACTGCGCATGTGCCGATGAGGCAAAGGCCAACAGGCCGAACAAAGCAAGTGTGTGACGTGTAAACATAGCGCTGCTTATAATTATGAACGCTTTCGCGCGCTTATAGTTTCAACTTTTTTCGAGCAAACAAATCGCTTGGGCTTCCGCCGATAATCCTTCGCCAACGGGACCCACTTTTTCAGCAGTTTTGAACTTGACGGATACTGAATCCAAGGGCAAATTCAGGATGTGAGCCAAGCTTTCCCGAATCTTCGCCCGATATTCGCCCAACTTAGGACGTTGAAGAACGATGGTGGAATCCACGTTGATCAACTGATAACCAAGTTCGCCCGCTAGTTTTATGGCATGACGCAGAAAATGGTCACTGGATGCACCTTTCCATTGCGGATCAGTATCGGGGAAGTGCATACCAATATCACCCAATGCCAGCGCCCCAAGAATGGCGTCAGTAACGGCGTGCAATAAAATGTCGGCGTCGGAATGGCCATCCAAACCAAATTCGCAAGGGATGGTAACGCCACCCAGAACCAGCGGACGGCCTTCCTTGGTGCGATGATTATCCCAACCTTGGCCGATGCGCAAACTGCTCATGCGGGGGACTTCAGAGCCTTTTCCTGATTGAGAAAAAGCTGTGCCAGTTCCAGGTCCGATGGTTTGGTGATCTTGATGTTGCGGTCTGACCCAGCCACTACGTGTACTTCCACTTTGTCCAGCCGTTCCACCAAACTCGCTTCGTCGGTACCGGCAAAGCTATCGTCACCAGCCTTCAGGTAAGCTTCCCGAAGCAATGCGAAGCGAAAGACTTGTGGAGTTTGCGCCAACACCAACTTTTCTCGCGGAATGGTGGCGCGGACCACATTGCGCTGCACCTGCTTCACGGTATCGACAGGTACAATGCCAAGGATTGCTGCACCATGTTCCGCAGCTTCTCGGATGACCGCAGCAATCTGCTCCAGCGTCACAAAGGGGCGGACAGCATCGTGCACCGCTACTAAATCCGTCTCAGGATCAATGGCGGCCAGGGAATTTTCCACCGATTGCTGGCGCGAATCGCCACCAACGACAAGGCGCACGGGCTTACTCGGGGCTTCCTTATCTACTAAGTCTTGCACCCAGGCAATATCGTCTCCACGCAGGGCCACCACAATTTCAGAAACTAGCGGAGATTGGGAAAATTTGCGGATTGTGTGCAGCAAAATCGGTTCGCCATCAAGCAACAGAAATTGCTTGCGACCAGAACCCGGTTTTTCTGTTTGACCCTTGGTCATGCGGGTTCCCAAACCCGCGGCTGGTAAAATGACGGCGACTTTCATTCGCTTTTCGACTTTCGGTATGTTTTATTGTACAAGGCTAGAGTGAACTATGCCCACTGGCGGCGCTAGCTTGCTCTCTGGGCTTTTCTAATACTCGTTCCAATGCAGGTAATTTGTCCAGAACAGGCTTTTCAATCACCGCGTGCATGCGGTCGTCAAACTTGCCGAAGATCATTTTTCCAGCGGTAGTTTGCAGCACGCTGGTCACGGAAATTTCAATGGTTTTGGAAATCATCTTGCGGGCATTGTCCACCACAACCATGGTTCCATCGTCTAAATAAGCAACACCCTGGCTGTATTCCTTACCTTCTTTCAAAATGAAGACCCGCATGAATTCACCGGGAAGCACCACGGGCTTCAGTGCGTTAGCCAGCTCATTAATATTCAAAACGATAACCCCATGCAGTTGGGCCACCTTATTCAGGTTGAAGTCATTGGTGACAATTTTCGCTTGAATCAGCTTGGCCAATTCAATCAACTTCAGGTCCACTTCCTTGACGTTGGGGAAATCCTGCTCCACAATTTCAACGTGCAACTGTGGCATCTTTTGAATTTTCTGTAGAATATCCAAACCACGGCGACCACGATTGCGCTTCAGCGAATCAGCAGAATCGGCAACGGTTTGCAACTCACGCAGAACGAACTGCGGAATAATCAGCGTCCCTTCCAGAAAAAAGGTTTCAGCAATATCGGCGATGCGGCCATCAATAATGACACTGGTGTCCAAAATTTTCCGACCATTCGCAACACTCCCCGGTGCAACTTTGCCCGAACCCAACGCCGGGAAACTGATTTCAGAGCCCTTACTGGCACCGATGGCAAGGCCCATATATCCCAGCCATAACAGCAAGCCGACTTTCAAAAAGCTGGCCGTATCGGGACTTGAAGATAGGGCTTGATTCAAAACTCCAGTAGCCAGATAGGCAATGAGCACGCCAAACAAGCAGCCAATAACGGCCCCTGCTGCCCGTTGCGCAGACACCCGGCGGGCTCGTATTTCGATAAAGATGAGTACCAACCCCACACCAGTGCCAACAAGTGCGGAATAGAACTCAGAAAGTTGAAAAAGGCGCAGATAAGCGGCTGCAGCAGCCAGCAGAATCAGGAAAAGTGCGCGAAGCAGAAGTTGATCTGGCACAAGGTCCAATCCTTATTAGTTCGATCTTTCTTTGGTCTTAGATTAAAAACTGTTCGTTAAGTGTATCACTTTGAAGGTG
>JANMWO010000647.1:0-16167 GCA_031394025.1 Acidobacteriota bacterium | reverse complement strand
ATACTTCAAGCTGTCCAATTACAGGAAAATTTGGCTGAATGCCTGCCCGCTCACTTGTTAGTGAAGTTTTCATTCCGAGTCTGAAAAGGACAAGCCGAACTTAATTCTCCACTGTGAAGTTAATGCCGCTATAGATAGCGGCGGGGGCGCGGGTGATTGCTCCTTTATCATCTGCAACAGAGATGTACATGGAATGCACACCGTTAGTGAAACTGCGTGTGTCCAAAGACAGTGTGAAGCCGATGTTGGGGCAGGCGGCAACGTCCTTCAGTTGAGCGCAAACTTCTGGACTTGGACGACCGATGGTGGCGGTAAAACCTCTTTGCTGATCAACTACCACCAGCACCGATACAACGCGACCATCCGGATCGTAAGCATACCCGGTTACATTGACAGTTCCTTTCACCTTTTCGTTCGGTTGGGGTGAAGTTAGAACAGCAATGGGGGGATCGTTTTTCGGCTTATCTAAAGTGAATGGGAACGGGGTTTCCGGATATAGATAAAAGTTACCATTCAGGTCGCGAGCGCGGATTTGTAACTTATGCTCGCCGGAACTAATGGGTAAATTTGAGATGGGATTGAAGGTGTAGGTAAAGCCGACACCTGGACAATTGGTAGCCACCGCTGGTGAGGTACAAATGTCTGGGCGGGCGCCTCCGTAAGCTGCTGGACCCCAGGTTACGCCATCAATTAAAACATCAGCACCAACAATACGGAGATCGCCAGCAAGAATGTAACCGCGGAAAACGGTAGTGCCGGTAAGCGTGCTGCCTTCATCGGGTGATTCAATCTGGATGGTGGGGGGCTTGGGTGCAACTGTTGTGAAATCCAGATCGAACTCCCGAGGCTTGTCGGGAAATGCCACTGTGGCACCTCGGTTATTTGTGGCGAATAATTGCACTGAGTGCTTACCTGCCTTTACACCGCGTGCCAGTAAGTCAACGGTGGCGGAGAAACCGATTCGAGGACAGCCAGGGACATTTTGAGCACCGCAGAAATCAGTTCGAAGAATACTGCTGGGCTGCGCGCGATTCAGAGATATGCCATCCACAAGAATGTCGATTCGGGAGATGCTTGCATCGGTATCCCAAGCTACGCCGGTGATTAATAAATTGTTGGTCACCTTGGCCCCTGCGGCGGGTGTTTCCAGAACAGCTTGGGGAGCACTGATGGCATTGACTGGCGGGTCAAGGCGCAACGTCAGAGCGTTTTCAAAGGAGACTAAACCCAGGTGCAATGGGGACAGCAACGCATAACTGGTTCCGCTGGAAATGCCGACCAAAGGCAGAGCGGCCCCACAAGTATTGTCGTAACTGGTCAGGTTTTTATTGCCAGCACCGTAGCGGGTTTCAATGCGCCCGTCACTGAACAGTGTAATGGCGAAGTTGACCGGTTCCGCCCTGGTGTTGAAGGCGAGAGTGATGGTTTCACCAACCCAGCGGAATGTGACGGAGGTTGGGGTGGTGCTGACGTAGATATTTTCGTTTGCCTGGGCGACACCGGTAATCCCGATATCGGCGAGCATTGCGGCGATACCTTTCACTTGAAGAAGTGATGAGGTGGTGGAGCAGAACTGCGCTCCGCTGGTGCCAAAGTCAATATAACCATTGCTGTAAATAGTGGCCCGTCGCAGCGTTTGACCGAAGAAAGGAAATCCAAAGGGCAATGTATATCCAGTTGAAATGATCGCAGTCGGGGAAAGTTGTTGAAGTGTAAGTGGAGAAAACAGAGTTCCTTCACCGGCAAACTGAAGCGCTGTGTTGTTGAAGTAGCTCAACGAATAGGGCTGTACCGTGGGAACATTCAACTCAATCTGTTTGGCCTTGCCGTTACCTGGATCAACGTCCAAGTAATAGGCTGAAATGGAATCGCTGGGCACAATTTCCAAACGATGATTTTCGCGCACCGGCAAGGTTGCCCCACCAGTGCTGCCGATATCGGCCTGGAACAGATTGCCGTTTCGGCGCAGCGTAACAGTTTCCAAATCGCCACTGCTGGTGGTGAGTTGAAGGGATACAGTCTGGTCTGTGACATTCGAATCGGAAAGGTAGATTCGGACTGTTTCGCCAGCGGAAAATTCCTTGCGGCTAAAACTGATTTTAGCGGCGGGCGAAGGCAGATCGAAAGAAGCGATGGTGTTGTTGGCAAGAGTTCCACGACTGGATGCCAAACTTCCCAATCCACGTTTAGCGAATCCGGCCCAAAGTTGTTGCTGGCTGGCACCTGCAAAATCTACGCGATCAGCTAAAAGAATGGCATCGCGCATGTCTACCATGGAGGGTGCTGGCGGTGAAAGTTTCATGCCATCTATCACTAAAAGACGAACGCGTCGACGTCCTTCTTTTTCACCCCATTGCTTGATCAGATTGGCGCGGAGATCCCACAGAGCTTCCACCCAAATTTCGCCATCAGCATGCACTTCCGGGCGACCAATTACTTTGCCCATATCGCTATAGGTGAGCGGATTGATGGTTGTATCGGTAGTTGTGGGTCGTGAACGAAAGGCCCCGTTGATAAAGTCTTGCGACAAATAACCAGCCGTGGGATAAACACCGTCTAAGGGGGCTCCCTCGGGAATAGTAAATTCCAACGAGAAGAAATCGCTCCAGGCCTCCCCCATGGCTCCACCTTGTTGGCCACTTAGACTGCGCACGAGCCTGTTGCTGACACCGTGGGTATATTCGTGCACGATCACCTGCGAATCATAAGCGCCATCGGTAAAGGTACCCTGGGCTCCCAAGTACATGGCCACCATTGAGGGTTCGCCATCGTTGGTGTTCTGGGTGGTGTAAAAAGCATTGGTTAACGAAGCTGAATTCACTGTTTGCGACCCGAAGTGGGTGTAGGCAAAGATGGCGTCGCCACCAACTCCTCCGCGTCCATAGTTGTCCTTTTGGTAGTTGCCTGCGCCCTCATTGAATCCGATGGAATAGAAAAGATCATGAGCCTGGTTAATCCAATAAAACAGATTAGTGTTGGAGGCATCGGAGAAGTTGGAAGGGTTCGGGGCGGTGGGGCCCAACTGCAATGGGAAGTCGAACTCGCCGTTGGTAGAAACAGCCAATTTGGGATTCGCGAGGAAGAGGACCCCCAATAAATTCTGACCGACTATGGCATTGTTTCCCTTAGTGGAATCGGTTTCCAACCAGCCATAAGGCGAAGCGGTAGGATCACCTTTGAATGATTGCCAAGTTCGATCTACAAACGGTGGGGCAGTGGTGAGGCGAACCCCGGGAGTGACGTTGGGTTGGGGATTCTCCCGCTCAAAGACTTTACCGCGAGGTGCATTCTGAAACTTGGTTAGAGATTCTTTAGACAACAACCTTTGTGATTCACTGTTGACGATCACTTCGTAGCTATTTACGCCATCTTCATCCATCACGCTGACGATATACGCCGGTATAAGACGACCTTCCAATGGGAACCAGATAGGTTCGGCATTGACGTCAGCACCAAGGCTCCCGCCGGCGATCACGGCGCGACGGCCTTTTTGCGCCTTAATTTGAAAGGCAGCAAAGTGCGTGGCAGCTTGCGGATTTACGGCGGCAACGGCAGCCCGAACACTTTGTAACAAGCCGGTGGGCTTGGGGGCAAGTGTCCCTTGGCCAGGGCCAGGAACAAGAATGCCGCCAGCGTTCAGCACACGACCATCGCGATCAATGTTGACAGTCCATTCAGCTCCATACACTTCGATACCCTGATATTGCTGTTTGTACACCAAATGGGTGACGCCGTTGTGTTCGGTTAGATATTGTTTGGACAGATAGACGCTATCTGAATCGCCTGGTCCGAAGTTCAACTCCTGGGACAGGCCCTCAATAAAGCGACTTGCGATCTGCTGAGCCGGGTCACCGCTGGATTTGGTGAGAGTGCCGCCAGGGTTCAAAAGGTGTCTGCGTTCGGCGGCCAGGAGTGACGTTGCAAGCAACGTTGTGAAGAGCATCAAGCGTTTCATCATTTTCATAGCTATACCCAGTATCTTAGTTTGACTTCCTAATTTGTACAAGCGTGTTTCTTCAAGTATATGGGTCAAAATAATTTCGTTTGACACGAAAGGAACTTCAGGTGTTGAAAATATCACAGAGCGGCAGTATTGCGATTTACAGATTGCAGAAGTTTCCCAAGGGCTCGAAGGTGTGAAAGAAGCCCGCCAAGCGGGCTTGGCAGGCTGAATGCCGACTGCCGCATAGTTTTCCCGCATCCATATACTAGCTCCAACCGTTGTTTGGATAACCACAGATCATCCCAACGAAGCTTGGGATTCTACAGGGATGCAAGAAAACTAAGTGGCATTGGGCGAAACCGCCTACCCGCTAGCGAGCGAAGTTTTCGCTCACTTCGGAAGTCAGATCGAAAGCACTTACTGTAAGTAGAACGAGAACAAAGCATCCCCTGCTGCTACCAGAAAGTGCTGTTTGCCATCCACCATATAAGTCTGTGGAGCGTTCGATACTTGCCCGATCCTGGAATGCCACAGGATCTTTCCGTTGTAAGCATCGTAAGCTACAAAGTTACCGCCTAAGTCGCCTGCAAAAACCAGCTTTCCAGCGGTGGTCAAAATACCATTGCCTCCGCCGAAACCACCGGTGCCTGGGTAAGTGTGTTGCCATGTGATTTTACCGGTCTTGTAATCAATAGCAGTCAGATGAGAGCCCAGCGATGCCAGTTGCTGTTCATCCTTGCCACCTAAGCCCATAGCGCCTCTGGGGTCGGTTTCCGTCAAATAGTACATGGCGAATGTGTCGCTGGTTGGAACGTAGAATAGACCTGTATCCGGCGAGTAGGCTGCCGGAGGCCAGTTGGTTGCCCCGCCATTATTTGGTGAAACCAGTGCGCCCGGGACAATGGAATCTTTGGCTGGGTCGCGCATGGGCTGACCCTTGGCGTTGATCTCTTTCACCCAATTCACTGTTGAACTGAACTTACTGGTGAGTAAGTGCTCTCCAGTTAGTCTGTCTAATACATAGAAGTAACCATTGCGATCGGCATGCAACACCATTTTCCGTTGCTTACCTTTGAATTCACCATCCACCATAATCGGGGTTTCTGTGGAATCCCAATCATGCGTATCATGCGGGTTTACCTGGTAATACCAAGCCATCTTGCCGGTTTCAATATTCAAGGCCACAATGGAGCAGGTATACAAATTGTCTCCATCCCGACTCTTAGGATTCGTATAGGCTGGCGAAGGGTTGCCCGTTCCGAAAATGTAAAGCTTGGTTTCGGGGTCGTAAACACCTGGGATCCAAACGTTACCTCCACCATGACGAGCGCCGTCCAGGCTGCCCCAGGTTTCAAGACCGGGGTCACCTTTTTTCATTGGCAGAGAATGCCAGGTCCACTGCACTTCACCAGTTTCCGGGTCACGCGCTTGCACAAAGCCAGGTTCATCCAAATCGTTTCCAGTGCCCACGATCACGTGGTTCCCAATGACGATTGGGGACATGGTGGAAAAGTATTGCAGGTTAAAATCGGCCATTGCTTTGTGCCAGATTTCTTTGCCCGTACGGGCGTCCAGGCAGACCAGAAAATCGTCTGGAGTTTCCATATACAATCGGTTGTTCCACATGCCTAAACCGCGATTGCCGATGTGTGTCCCGCCTTTGGTTTTCCAGAAATAATGCCACAGAATATGACCATCGCGGGCATCTACAGCCCAGGCATTGTCGGGCATGGAGAGGTACAGAATGCCGTTAACAGAAAGGATTGACGCGCGCACGCTGGAGCCACCGCCAAAACCGCCGCCACCAACTTCACCGGTGCCTTCTCCGCCGACGATCAATGTTGGTCCGCCGCCAAAGCCACCACGTCCGCCACCACCGCCGGTGTTGCCCATGCCCGGCGTGACTCGACTTGTCCACGACAACGTAAGATTCTTTACGTTAGTGCGATCTACTTGCTTTAAGCGACTGTAGCGCTGACCGGAGTAATCACCAGAGTAAGTGGGCCAATCATTGGAAAGCGGCTTAAGCAAGGCGTTGGGGTCAAGCCCTTGCGCTGCTAAGCCCACAGGCAATACTAAGAAGAGGAAAAGATTTCTGTTTACCATGTTATTTCACCGTCGCCAGATAGGAAGTCACGTTGTGGATGTCTGAGTCTGTGTATTTGCGCAGCAGATCTTTATGGGGTTTCAACGGTTCGTGAATTTCAACCTTAGGAACATTTCCTTCGCGGGTGAAGGTACGCTGGCCGCCTTCGGCATCGGTGAGTGTCACGATAAAATCGTCGATGCGGGCAAGCCGTCCTTCCACTTTTTCACCGCTGGGAGTTGTCACCGTAACTGTTGTAGGTTTGACTCTGGAAGGCACTGGGGCCGCGCCGAAACCGCCTCTGCCGCCGCCGGGCATTAGCCAGTTTTGCTGCAACTGTTTGGCGTCGGTAATGCGCGACGCGATTCCTTTCAAATCTCCGCTGATGGAGTGGCAACTGGCGCAGGTTTTTTGAAAATACGCTTCCCCTGCTTTGGCGTCGCCTACCAAAATTGTAAGGGGCACCATCCGCGATGCATCATACCCGGCTACTGGAAAGTTATGGATGTATGCTGCGATATCGCCAACTTGCGATTCGGTCAAGTTGAAGCGTGGCATTTCACCACGGCCATCGCGGACCACTGGGTATATCAGTTCGCCCTTCATATCGCTCAACACCAATTCAGTACGAATCAGATTGGGCCCGCCTTCACCGCCACGTGCATCCGATCCATGACAGAAATTGCAGTGCACGCCATAGAGCGCTTTGCCTCGATCAATGGTCGCTGGTTCTGAGGCTGGACGCGAAGTGGGGAAAGCGGTAGGCCTACTGCGGGCAGGGGCCGCAGGTGCACCCTGTCGAATGGCTGGTCCGGTTGGCGGCTGCGCCAAAAGCGCAAAGCTAGTAAGAAGCGCTGCAATGGCAACGTAAGATTTCAAATGGGGCAATCAACACCTCTAATGTTGTAACTGTGGGATGGGGGCCCAGCACAGCTAGCGTCTATCGTATCACTGGAGCTTAGAGGTTGTTAAGGTGTATAAAGTGATGACTTCGTAGAAATGCAGGCGAATCGCGTAAATCCGAGCGTAGTGGTACGCTAATCTGAACTGCGACCGCAAGAGCGATGTTTGACTTGCACGGCGACGAGTCGGGATCCGGCCCGAGAATCATGAACGAGTTCAAATCCTACGCCAGCCGCACGCTAAACCAGTTGACAAGCGAGGAAGCGGTGTTTTGAGCGCTTGCATGGCGACGAATCGGATCGGTGGATCGGCATCACCGTTGCGACAGTTACCGCTCCCTGGCGGTCACGGCTCCGTATCGGATACTCCATATGAAATTTCCAGATGAGCGAAAGTTTTTTGACCCAAAAAGTCTTCCGTTTACGCTTGTATAAGTAGCGGCACTCGGCGAAGGCGGATACACCCCCCGTCAATCGTTTCCTTACGGTTGAACAAAAATTCGCTTTTACCTGGAGCTTGCCAATGCAACGGGGCCGTTACCTTTTCTTGCGGGCGGCCTCATCATAAACTTTCAATACCTGCGCTGCAGTCGCATCCCAACTAAACGCCTTCGCCCGTTCATATCCTCTATGCACTAATTCGCGACGGAACTCGGGCTCTAGAATCACGTCGCGGATGCCTCTGGCAATGTCGAAGACATTTTCTGGATTCACTGTCATCGCCGCGTCGCCCAGCACTTCCGGAAGCGAGCTTACGCCACTGGCGATCACTGGCGTCCCGCAGGCCATCGCTTCCAACGGGGGCAGACCAAACCCTTCATAGAGCGACGGAAATACAAACGCTTCGGCATTGGAATAGAAGGCCCGCAGTTCATCCAGCGGCAGGAATCCCATGAACCGCACCACCTTATCCACGCGGGTTTGCATTACAGCGCGGCGCACGGCCGGATACTTTGCTAACTCATCGCCAATCACAATCAGCCGAAGATTCTTATAGACGCGATGCGTCTCCAGGTCACCACGCAAGACAGCGAAGGCCTCCACTAACCGGGCCACATTTTTTTGTGGACGAATGGATCCGGCATATAAAAGATACGGGTAATCCACCTGGTAACGTTCCATCACGGTGCGTGTTTTGTCGGCATCCAGCGAAGTGTTATGAAAGCTGGGGTCTATGGCGTTGTAAATGCGCCGTACTTGATTCGCGGGAATACTCAGCAAATTACAAACGTCGCGGCGGGTTGCCCCGGAAACAGCAATCACCCGATCTGCACGAATCAGTCCACGCCGAAAAAAGAAGGAGCGAATGCTTTCGCTTAAAGTGTCACTATCCCCAAATAACAGACTGGAAAGATCGTGAATTGTCACCACGTAAGGCTTGGGCATGAACGTGGGAATACGATTCAACGGGATATGAACCAGATCCGCTTTCAGGCCTCTTAGGAACAAGGGGAATGCAATATGTTCCAGCTTTTGCGTGTCCACTTTTTCATAAAACACTACTGAAAAAGTGGAAGGTAGGTTTAGGCTATCCAATTCATCGTGATCGGCTTCTTGCGCAATCAGCGTGAAGCGAAACCCTTCTGAGGACTTGCCCAATGCCGTCACCAGATTTCGGATGTACGTGCCGTATCCGAAATCTTTCCAATGGCGAACGTCAATGGCGACGTGTAGAGGCAAGATTATACACTCGCAGTAGCTAGCTTCCAAGCGTAAAGTGGAAACGCTTCGGTGAGCCGCTTGATTTTTCCGCGCACGCTTTCAATGGCCGGGCCGGAACCATCCAGACCCTTGGCCGCCACTGAATCCAGCGTTTCAGCGATCAGTTCACCGACAATGCGCATTTCCTTTTCGCCGAACCCACGCGTGGTTACAGCCGGACTCCCCAGTCTTACGCCGCTAGGATTCATGGGAGGATTTACGTCGAACGGAATGCCGTTCTTATTCACCGTGATGTAAGCTTCATCCAATGACTTTTCCGCTTCTTTACCGCGCACGCCTTTTGCAAAGACGTCGATCAGGGCCAAATGCGTATCTGTACCGCCAGAAACCACTCGGTATCCGGAACTGGCCAATGTGCTCGCCATGGCTTGGGCATTGGCGATAACCGCTCTTTGATAGGTAATGAATTCTGGTTTCAGTGCTTCCAGAAAACAAGTGGCCTTGGCCGCCACTACGTGCATCAGCGGACCGCCTTGGGTGCCTGGGAACACACTTTTATCAATCGCCGCGCCATATTTTTCTTTGGCCAGAATGACGCCGGACCGCGGACCGCGCAGAGTCTTGTGCGTGGTTGATGTGACGATATCGGCATATTCGCAAGGGTTCGGATACAACCCGGCGGCCACCAAACCCGAAAAATGCGCCATATCCACTAAGAAAATTGCGCCAACACTATCGGCCACTGCCCGAAATTTTGCAAAGTCAATGATGCGCGGATAAGCACTGGCCCCGGCGATAATCATTTTCGGCTTATGCTCTTCAGCCAGCCGGGCCATTTCCTCGTAATCAATCCGCTCATCTTCCTTGCGCACGCCGTAGGGAACAATTTTATAGGTCTTGCCGGAAAAATTGAGGTTATGACCATGAGTCAGGTGACCGCCATGGGCCAGGTTCATGCCCATCACTGTATCGCCAGGGTTGATTACGGCTGCGTAAGCGGCCTGGTTGGCCTGTGAACCAGAATGCGGTTGGACGTTGGCATACTCGGCTTTGAATAACTTTTTCGCCCGATCCCGAGCCAGATTTTCCACGATGTCAGCAAATTCGCAACCACCGTAATAACGTTTGCCAGGATAGCCTTCAGCATATTTATTAGTAAACACGCTGCCGCTGGCTTCCAGAATTGCTTCCGACGTGAAATTTTCACTGGCAATCAATTCCAGGCGCGAATTCTGGCGCTCTAATTCTTCGCGGATGGCATGATAAATGTCCGGGTCCACTTCGGCTAGGGGCCGTCCCATGGGGTTCACACTCATTGTTTTATGCGTCACTCCCTAATTGATGTAGGTCTTCACTCGCTTCTATAGCGTTAATCTTATGGATGCGGCGTTCATGGCGTCCGGCGTCAAAACCGGTAGTTAGAAATTTATCAACCATCGCTTCGGCTAACGGCTCCGACGTGAAACGCGCTCCCAAGGTAAGAATGTTGGCGTCATTATGCCGACGCACCACATCCACTTCCTCAACCGACACTCCCAATGCTGCACGAATTCCATGTATTTTGTTCGCAGCAATGGACATTCCCACGCCACTGGAACAAACCAGAATCCCTTTTTCCACTTTGCCGTCCGCTACCATATGGGCCACTGCCGCTGCCAGATCCGGGTAATCCACCGACTCCGTTGTGTTCGTACCAAGGTCTTCCACTTGGTGTCCTTGGTGACGCAGCCGTTCAGCAAGAGTTTGTTTGAGAGCGAAGCCGGCATGATCCGCTCCAATAGCAATTTTCATTTGGGAAACCTCTATTTTAGCATGCTAAAATCATGGGACGTGCTTACGATTCTACCTTTAAGTTTGGCCCTGCACCCGCTGCCTATTTTGCCGCGATTGTAGAATCGTGGCTTGTGCCGTTGTCAGCCTGCTCTTAACGTCCCATTCCCAATTCTTATTTCCGCGAGGCCCTTGTATGCTTTGGAGTAAATTATTCATTCCCACGTTGCGTGAGAATCCGGCAGAGGCTGAAGTTGCCAGCCACCGCCTGCTGTTGCGCGCTGGTTATATCCGCCAACTCTCCGCCGGTATCTATAACTACCTGTTTCTGGCCCAACGTTCGATTTTGAAAATCACCAATATCGTTCGCCAGGAAATGGATGCCATTGGTGCCCAGGAGTTCTATCTTCCTGCGTTGAATCCATCGGAAGTGTGGAAAGAATCCGGGCGCTGGGACGTGATGGGCGATAACATGTTTCGCCTAAAAGATCGCTTTGGCCGCGATATGTGTCTGGGCATGACTCACGAAGAAGTGATGACCTCCATCGCTCGTGGTGAGGTGCGCAGTTACAAACAATTGCCTCAGCTTTGGTATCAGATTCAAGTAAAATTTCGCGATGAACCACGCCCCAAAAGTGGCTTACTGCGCACCCGCCAGTTCACCATGAAAGACAGTTACTCATTCGATATGGATGCAGCAGGGCTGGACGTATCTTACGAAAAGCATCGGCAAGCGTACTGCCGCATCTTCGACCGCTGCGGCTTGCGCTACATGACTGTCGAAGCCGATTCCGGTGCCATGGGCGGCAGTCAATCGCATGAGTTTATGGTGGAAAGTGAAGCGGGTGAAGATTACGTTGTGCATTGCCCCGCCACCGGATATGCTGCCAATTTGGAAAAGGCCGTGTCCCGTGCGGTCGCTCCGGCAATGGCCGATCCGGAAGGCGATCTGACCCCGGAAGAGTTTCACACACCGGGATTCAAGACCATTGACGAAGTATCCGCTTTTACAAAATTGCCTGCCTCATCGCAAATGAAGAGCCTGGTAATGGTGGGCGATGGCAAACCGATTTTGGCGCTGCTTCGCGGTGATCACCAATTGAGTGAAACAAAGCTGGCTGGTGTTATGGGTGCAGCGGAAGTGCGCGCGGCATTGCCTGCAGAAATTCAGGACTGGTTCGGCGCAGCACCGGGTTCGCTTGGTCCCATCGGCATTCCCATAAAGATGCGCATTGTTCTGGACAAAGCGTTGGAAGGCAGGCGCAACATGATTTGCGGCGCGAACAAAGACGATTTCCATTTGCGCAACGTGACCCCTGGCAAAGATTTCAAAGCAGAGTATCATGAGCTACGGCAAGTGGCCGCAGGCGATACCAGCGTGGATACAGGCGACCCGCTGCAGATCGTAAAAACGGTGGAGATCGGCCATATTTTCAAGCTCGGCTACAAATATTCAAAGGCCATGGGCTTGAGTGTTCTGGATGAAAGTGGCAAGGAAAATACCGTGATCATGGGCAGTTACGGCATTGGCGTAGAGCGAATTTTATGCGCCGCTGTGGAACTGTTTCATGATGGCAATGGCATGAGCCTTCCGGCATCCATCGCCCCGTTCACAGTGGTGGTGACCCCGGTGAATGTGAAGGATGCCGCATTGATTGAAGCCGCACAGAAGCTGTACACCGAATGCAAGGCAGCCGGTATGGATGCCGTACTGGACGACCGCGATGAACGCCCTGGCGTGAAGTTCAAGGATGCGGAACTGGTAGGCATTCCCTGGCGCATCACAGTAGGCAAGAAGTTGGCTCAAGGCATTGTTGAAGTTGTGGAACGTCGCACTGGGAAGCTGACTGAGGTGCCCGTGGGTGAGGCAGTAGGATTCGTGCTGGCGGCGCTCTAGAAAGAAGCGCTTGTGGTTTTCACCACCTCTAAACTGAGCAGTGGAACATAGTAAGTCAAGTACCGCAGCCCATCGGAAAACTTGCGTCCCGTTGGATCTTCTACTAACACGGTGGCCCGTTTGGTGATGCGGTTGACCACCCCTATTAACCGTCTGCCCTCGCATTCAAATACGACCGTCACACCTGGCCGTATTCCCGATTCAGCGGCTCGCTCCCTGCGTGTTACCAGACTGTGTGTATGGGCGCGATGCAAAAACAGGCGCGATGCAATTTCCTGGAAACGGGTTCCAGAACAGTTACTGTTCCCCCAACACACCTGTTCACATAAGTGCACCAGTTCGTGCTCAAAAATACGTTGCAACGCCTCCAGACGTGTGGCGCATGGCCAGCCGCAAACTGTAACATCGCGCTCTTCATCGCCGAATCCGTCGAACAACATGCTGCTGGCAATGGCGATTTCATAACGAACGGCACCAGTCCTCGATCGGAAGCGGGTAGTGGTCCCACCGGAACGCGTCATTCGCGGAGACAATCGAAATCGCAGAGGTGCGCCTTCTAACGACCGGCGGACCAGGCCTGCCAGAAAACGGCTGTCGTAAGAATCGAAGAGAAATTCCAGGTCGCGCGCATGGATGGAACGGAAGTTGGGGTCTTTCATATGACCCGATGTTTTCAACACGTCCATTCGGATCTGACTGGCACGCAGTTCAATCAACTCCGGTTCCAGTTGCAAGGAGAGGATCGCTTGGGCAAGTTTGTCCTGAGTAAGGCTCATCTGCTACATGACATTATGCACGATTTGGCTGAACCATTTTTATGTGACGTCCCAGAAATCAGACTCATTTCCAGCAAGACCCCGCCCACCTGTCATAGAATAAATCCAATCGCTATGAAATCAGCCACGTTTACCCGAACTCTTCTGGCCCTGACCGCCAGCATTCTCACCACCTTTGCTCAACCAGCAACCACGCCAGCCAAACCGCCGCAAGCTCCTCAAGTAACTTCACCGGAAGTGAACCCAGACCACAGCATCACTTTCCGCATCTTCGCGCCCAATGCCGATGCCGTCAAACTCAGCGGCGGCGATATCCCTGGCAACGGTCAGGGAAAGCCCATGGTGAAAGGCGAAAATGGAATTTGGCAGGTCACCGTAGACCCTGTGGTTCCCGGCGCTTACCGCTACAACTTCAATGTTGGCGGACTCACTGTGATCGACCCTCGCAATCCCGCCACCAGCGAATCCGTCACCAATACCTGGAGTCTGGTGAGCGTTCCCGGGTCCGACTTCATGGATACTCGCGACGTTCCCCACGGTGCATTGGCCGCAGTCACCTACCATTCCACTGTCTTGAACCGATTCCGCCGTATGACCGTTTACACACCACCTGGGTATGAAATGAGCAATGCCAAATTACCCGTGTTCTACTTACTGCACGGTTCTGGCGATTCCGATGCTTCGTGGGCTTCTGTCGGTCGCGCCGGGTTTATCATGGATAACCTCATCGCCAGTAAAAAGGCCAAGCCCATGATCGTCGTCATGCCCGCCGGACACACCAGCGCCATTCGCGCCCCAGGTCCCGATGCCTTCCTTCAGGAATTTACTGACGACGTTATGCCTTACATTGAAAAGCACTACCGAGCACTGACAGACCGTCCCCATCGTGCCATTGCCGGACTTTCCATGGGCGGTGGACAGACTCTGAACATCGCCATTCCCCACTTGAATCAGTTCGCCTACATTGGGGTTTATAGCTCAGGATTGTTGAACGTGTTTGGATCCCCACGGCCCGGTGCGCCAGTTCCCCCACCTGCTGCCAGTGGTCCAAGTTGGGAAGAGCAGCACGCCGCTGAACTGGATAACGCCGCCTCTAAGAAAGGTTTGAAGTTGCTCTGGTTTGCCACCGGTAAAGAGGATCGCCTGCTTGAAGCCACCCAGAAAACTGTCGCGCTAATGCAGAAACATGGCTTTGATCCAGTGATGTTAGAAACGGGCGGTGGGCATACTTGGCTTAACTGGCGTGACTACTTGAACGAATTTGTACCAAAGCTGTTCTAATCCATCGCCAGTTTCACGATTGAATCTGAATTCAGTCTAAGCTAGATAAGTGGCTCAGTCGCAAATCTTATCCAGTGCCCGAAATCCTCTATTGAAAGACATCCGTCGCGCCATTAGCCGTGGTTCGCTTACCGAATCTGGTTGTGCCGTGGCGGAAACCTTTCACCTTCTGGAAGAAGCGCTGCGCAGTGAAATCACCATTGATTCCGTCATTGCCGCCGAAAGTGTCCGCACCTTAGTTGAACGCCATGTTGGCGGCCTGCCTAACTTGCGCGTCACCATTGTTCCCGATGCGCTGTTCGCCGAACTCTCCGCTACCGAATCCAGTCAAGGTGTCATGGCGCTGGTGCGCATGCCCACCTGGACTTTGGATCAGCTCTTCCGCGGACAGTCCTTAGTAGTGATCTTTGACGGCTTGCAGGACCCCGGCAACGCAGGTGCAATCGTACGCACTGCGGAAGCTTTTGGTGCATCCGGTGTGCTGTTCCTGAAAGGCACGGTAAGCCCCTTCAACCCCAAAACATTGCGCGCATCGGCTGGCTCTTTGTTCCGCATGCCATTTCTATCGGGCATGGATACGGACCTTGTCGTGGCCGCCATGAAGCAGCGCAAGATCGATATTTACGCCGCCATGCCCCGCGCCGTGAAGCCGCTAACCCAAGTGGACCTCACTCGTCGTACAGCCTTCATCATTGGCGGCGAAGGGCGTGGCGTCAGTCGGCAATTGGAACATGCGTCCACAGATTTGGCTATTCCCACCGTCGGTGTGGAAAGTTTGAACGCCGCCATGGCCGCAGGTATCCTGTTATACGAAGCTCGCCGCCAGCGTAGCTTGGAAAACAAAAGTGAACCTGTTTGAAGCCATCCCCGATGAAGAACTCCCCGGCCGACCCCTAGCCGAACGGATGCGTCCCAAAACTTTGGAGGAGTACGCCGGGCAGCAACATATCCTTGGTCCAGGCAAGCCCCTACGACTTGCCATGGAACGCGATCAACTGGGATCCATCATTCTTTGGGGACCACCCGGGGTCGGCAAAACATCCTTAGCCAGTTTGATCGCCCGCATGACCAGCAGCGAATTCCTACCCTTCAGCGCCGTGATGAGCGGCATTAAAGAGATTAAGGAAGTAATGGCCACTGCCGAAAAAATGCGTCGTATGGGCAAGCGCACGCTGGTCTTCATCGATGAAATTCATCGCTTCAACAAAGCCCAGCAGGACGCCTTTCTGCCCTATGTGGAAAAGGGCGATATTATCCTCATCGGGGCCACTACTGAAAATCCATCGTTTGAGGTGAACTCGGCACTGCTCAGCCGTGCCCGAGTCTACTCGCTGCAACCTCTAAGTACTGACGACATTGTGATTCTGCTCAACCGCGCACTTCTGGAACTTGGTAAAAAAGCTGCGCCCAATCTTCTTGAGCAAATGGCCGTGCTGGCCAATGGCGATGCCCGTGCCGCCTACAACATTCTGGAACTGGCCGCAGCAGGGCCCGACGAACAGATTTCCCAACAAGCGGTGGAAGACACCATGCAGCGCAAAACGCTGCTATACGATAAGTCCGGGGAGCAACACTTTAACCTGGTATCGGCTCTGCACAAATCCGTTCGCTCGTCCGACCCCGATGCTGCCCTTTACTGGCTGGGCCGCATGATGGAAGCTGGCGAAGATCGTATGTACATTGCCCGTCGTTTGGTGCGCATGGCCGTTGAGGAGATCGGCATGGCTGATCCACGAGCCATGGAACAAGCGATGGCGGGCATGCAGACGGCGCATTTTCTGGGCATTCCGGAAGGCGATCAGGCGCTGGCACAGGTGGCAGTCTACTTGGCCATCGCGCCCAAGTCCGAC
>JANMWO010000637.1:0-6390 GCA_031394025.1 Acidobacteriota bacterium | reverse complement strand
CCTCCATCGTCCCACCTGTTTTCCGCGTGCGATCCAATCCTAGCCTCCACCTTCTACCACCTTATTTCTTCAACGCCGGTTGTCTTTACAATGCAGCGGAAGTGGAAGCTCAGGAAATTCGGGAATTAAAGAACCGTGAAGAAATAACTGTTTTCGACGAATCATTCCCAGCACAGGTAGGATTTGAACTATACATTGATCAGGAATTCCAGCCCCAATACAAGTTGCGGGAAACAGTTAACAGCGAGCTTCTTGCAATTGCAATCAAGTACATTGCTCAAGCGCAAGCCGAATTCCGTAACGGTTCATTTGCAGAAGCAGATCGCCTCGCAGGTATCGCCATTTCGGCCGATGACCGTTTGGTGGAGCCCTTGGTGATCATGGCAGCCATTCACCGCGCCAATCATGATGTTGCCGGGGAGCAGCTCATGGCTTCGCTCGCACCCTCTACTGTGACAGAAAGTTCGTTTCAGGAATTGGTTGACGCGATGAGCCGAAGTATCAAGAGTCCCGTGGCGCTCCCGAAAAAACCTCCCACATCACAAAGCGCCATGCGTCCTATACAAAGCTCCATGCGTGAAATGGCGTGTTGTAAGTAGGAATCCGGGATGCCTTTCCCTTACATCTTCACCTTCTACAGCTATAAGGGCGGCGTCGGACGTAGCATGGCGCTCTTGAATGTCGCCTATACCCTCGTCTCCCGCGGCCGCCACGTCCTAATCCTCGATCTCGACCTGGAAGCCCCTGGCGTCAGCGGCTTCATGCACCGCAATGGAGAACTCGATAAGCCCATAGGCGCTCACCCCAAAGATGTACTTTCGCTCCTTTACCTGGCAATGGAGACGGTCCGCACAGGTCAGCACGCTGACCACGTGCCCCCAGTCTCCAACTTCCTCCGATCCGTCCGGTCCGATAAACTGGCCACGTTGGAGCCGAAGTTCGGCAAGGTGGGGCGTCTCGACGTCATCGGCGCCGACCAGGAACTCAACTACTTTGATCGGCTAGCGGAACTTCAATTCAAAGATCTTACACAAGAAGAGCTTAAGACCCTTAGCCGTCTGCTCCACACCTATTTCAAGCAGCAGCGTTTCCCATTCCGACCCCTCGGCGTGGAAGATTCCGACCCGCCCATCTCCACACCTTATGACTACATCCTGGTCGATAGCCGAACCGGCATCACCGAGTTCGGCGGATTGTGCGTTGGCCCGTTGGCAGACCGTCTGGTGGTGCTCACTGGCTTGAATGACCAGAACGTCATTGGAACCCGAGATTTCCTTGAGGTTGCGGGCATCCAACCGCAGGAGCGGCCTGCAACGGCGGAGCTTTGGGATGATGCTGATCCAGCCCCAGACACCGAGGCACCGAGCCTCGGCCCCAAGCCCACCATTGTAGTCGCCAGTCCAGTGCCCGCTGGGGAAATTCTTTACAAACGGGAACGAATGAAGGAGCTTCAAAAAGTTCTGGGTCTTGAACCCTTGTCGCTTTCCTATCATCCGCAGATGGCGTTAATGGAAAGCATCTTCGTTCGAGACTATCGCGAAGAATATCTAACTAGCGAGTACGCCAAGCTTACCAACCGTGTAATGGAGCAAGTCGGCGACGAACCGCAACAGATATTTCCCTTGCTGACGAAGCTCTATCCTATCGGCATTGAGTTGCCGCTGGTTAGGGAGTCCAGGGGTATTTCAGAAATCTTGGAGCGAGCACTCCGCGCAGCTGCCGCCGACAACGAAGTAGGGGCCGCACTATTAGCGACCATCGCAGAACACGCAAACGTCTCCACACCTGAGTCCGAATTGAACCGTTTGTTTGTGACCATGGCTCGCCACCCCAGCTTTCGACCTACAGTCTTCTTCAATTGGGGGGCATTTCTATATCTCAAAGCAAAGGACAATACGGGCTCGGAAGCGGATAGGCTTTTATCTGAAGCGGACAAAAAACTTAGTGAGTCTGCGCGCCTGAACCCGGCTAGTCCGGATTGCTTCAACATCTGGGGTGTTGTCATTGCTGCACAGGCCAAAACCAGGATTGGAACGGAAGCTGAGCTGCTCTTTGCCGAAGCAATGAACAAGTTCCGAGAGGCAACACGCCTGAACCCAGACTTCCCAGATTATTTCAATAATTGGGGTGTCGTGCTTTCCAATCAGGCCGAAAGCAAAACAGGGCCAGAAGCGGATATTCTCTTCACCGATGCGGTGCAAAAGCACACTGAAGCATTTCGATTGAAACCGGATGCCCCTGATTATCTCAACAGTTGGGGCAACACGCTTTCCAAACAAGCCAAGATCAAGAAAGGACCTGAAGCGGATCGGCTCTTCACCGAAGCGGGCGAAAAGTACAACGAGTCCTTGCGCTTGAAACCGGGCAACCCACATGTCCTCCTCAATTGGGGTGCCGCGCTCGAAGTTCAAGCTAGCACCAAGAGGGGACCAGAAGCGGATACCCTGTACGAACAGGCACACACTAAACTGCGAGACGCCGAGCGCATACAACCCGGCTTGGCCTCTTTTAAACTGGCATGTATCGAAGGCATCCTCGGCAACGCCACAGCGTCCATAGAACATTTGCGAAGAGCATCAAATCTTACACAAAAGCGCATTAACGAAGAATCTGACTTCGACCCGATCCGTTCCGATCCAACGTTCCGTGAATTTGTCGAATCACTCCCCAAGGAATAGACTAATCAATCAAAACCCAACAGGACGCCGTCGTTCCGCATAGGCAATCGCCACAACTCCGTCAAGCAAAGCGGCATCCTCAGGACTACCGAACAATCCCAACCCTTGCTCAAACACACTTGCTGAAACAGGCTTCGTCTTCCCCATGTCAGGTTGCCCAGCGATCAAAACTTCGCTCACTACAGCATCCAGAGACAAACCGCGGGCTTGTGCTTCGGCCAAGTAGGCTTTTTCGACTTGTGACGGAAGTTGCAGCGTAACTTTCATGTTCAGTCCCTACTTTACGCCCATCAATCATCATTGTCACGCCCCACTAAGAACAACACGCGAAACCCAATCACCCACCCCAAATCTCAGTCATCCTCCCAAAAGCCCCTCCTGCCGATGCTACTTTAAAAGGATTGTCTCTGCTTCGTAGTTTCTACTTCTCCTGCTGCCTAATCGTTCTGCCGTGCGCTGCCCAGTCCACGCCAATCGAACCAGCCAAGACCTCCACCAAGCCCGCCGTCACTACCCCCGACCCTGTCAACGTCCAATCTGCCGAGAGTCGTCGCAACGAAAATGTTCAGTTCAACCTCATCGATAACAACGCTCTCAAAGATCTGAATATCCGCCTTGGCACCACCGCCACCATCGTTCGCGAGTTCCAGGCGCAGCGTCAATATTTCGGTGTCGAATTCGGCAACACTCCTACATCGCCACCCCATCTTTCTGTTACTAAGTTACTCACCGGCGTTCACGGTTTGCTCAACGATACACTCAACAACAGTATCTTCAACGCCCGCACATTCTTTCAAGTTGGCCCCGTCCAACCCGCGCATGAAAATCAATATGGCATCAACTTAGTAACTCCTTTGTGGACCAAGGCGTTCCTTACAATCGATGGCGGCATGCAGCAAATTCGCGGCAGTGTGAACGGCAATGTCCTCATCCCTCTCCCTTCGGAACGTAACCTGCTCGCTGCCGACCCCGCCGCGCGCGCCCTGCTGCAACGCTTCCTCAATGCCTATCCCAACGTTGCCCCCAATCGAACCGACATTGATCCGCGTGCTCTGAATATCAACTCCCGGCAAACGCAGGATGCCCACCGTGCTGCACTTCGCTTCGATCAGGCACTTTCCACTCGCGACCATCTGATCGTCCGCGAAGCACTTACTTCGCAAGTGGTGCGTGCGTTTCAATTTGTGGCGGGACAAAATCCAGATACTACCAGTAAGTCGCATACCGTCCGACTTACTTGGCTGCATACTTACTCGGCAAATACAACTAGCGAAGTCACCACTGGCCTGGATCGCGCCACAACGCTGCTAGTTCCTGAACCCAATGCCGTTGGTCCACAAGTTCAAATTGGAACTGCCTGGACCACACTCGGTCCCGGCTCCAACATTCCACTGGACCGTATTCAGAACCGTTTTCGTTACGCCGCACTCATCAATCACAAGCAGGGCAAGCACACTTTAACCGCAGGTGCCGAACTGGTTCGACTGCAATTCAATGGGCGTGAGGCTAGTAGCAATCGTGGCAATTGGTTTTTCCGAAGTGACTTCGGTCGCGATGCTATTACGAATTTCAGGCTCGGCACACCCAGCCGCTACTCCACCGGCATCGGCGATTTGAATCGTGGATTTCGTAACTGGGAACAAGCCTATTACATGGGCGATACGTGGCAAGCCAGTTCCCGTTTAACCTTGCACTTCGGCGTCCGCTGGCAGCCCGCCCTTGCCCCAATTGAAGTGAACAACCGCACTCAAATTCCATACCAGTGCGATTGCAACAATCTTGCGCCGCGCTTCGGATTCGCGTATCGCGCGGCAGGCGGCGTGATTCGTGCAGCGTATGGCTTACACTACGGTGACTTGTATGCCGTCACGTTTCAGCAACTCCGTTGGAACCAACCCGCGTTTCAAAAGATCGAAGTGCTTGCCCCCGACTTTCTCAATCCATTGCGCGGTGCCGATGTCGGGCCGAACGGGCGCAGCATACGGATCGAAGTGCCGCAGAACCTTCGCTCACCGTATTCGCATCAGTACAACTTCAGTTGGGAACGACCAGTGCTGCATGGCTGGCAATTGCAGCTCGGTTATGTGGGAAGTCGCACGCACAAGTTGCTGCTGTCGAATGCCTACAACAGAGCGTTGCCTGCGCCTGACGCCTCCACCAGCAATGTCACCGCCCGGCGTCCCGATGCCCGCTACTTCGAACTCCGTCGTGTGGAAAATTCATCGCGTGCCTGGTACGATGCAGCCCGCGTCACACTCCTTTTGCCGGAGCGGCACGGGTTTTCTGTGGACGCATCGTACTGGTTCAGTAAAGCGCTCGATGCCGGTGCAGCTTACACCAACACCGCTGCAGGCGATGATGCTTTGCAGGGTAACAGCCAGAGTCAAAACTTGTTACAGGCAGATCTCAAGGGGCCCAGCGCATTTGATCAATCGCACGCCGGCTTGGTGCGCATGCGCTATGCAATGCCCGGCCATGGCGCGTTCGGCAAGTGGGTGCTCACTTCCGTTGTTCTTGCAAAAACCGGAATGCCATTCACCGTGTTGAGCGGGTCCGATAGCCCCGGCTTCGGTAACGTGGATGGCACCAATGGAGACCGTCCCGATATCGTTGACCCCTCCATTCTTGGGCGCACCATCGGCAATCCAGATACAGCCGCCATGCTGCTTCCCAGAAGTGCATTTCGTGGCATCGCCGCAGGACAGTTGCGCGGCAACATCGGCGTTGGAACCTTCCGCCGAGGTGGTATTTTCAACTGGAATGCCGCGCTCTCCAGAACCTGGACCATTGCCCATGAACGCTCTTTGATGTTCCGCGCTGAATCCATCAATCTCACCAACACTCCACAATTCGCCGCACCCAATTCCGATTGGAGTTCCCCATCTTTCGGTAAGATCACCAACACACTAAACGACGGCAGAACGTTCGCGTTCACTGGCCAGTTTCGGTTTTAGTCGCTTCTACAAATTCATTCATCCGCTCCAGTTGCTTCGTCAAAAACGCAACGTCACTGAATGGATCACCACCGAAGCGCGCCCAATAAACACGGCCTTTTTTATCAATCAGGATGGTGGCGTGTAGTTCCAGATCTTCAAAATCGTCATAGGAATGGAACCGCCGCGAGTTGATGTGATTGTCATCGGACAACAAGCGAAATGGCAGATCTCCAAACGTCTTTACACCTTCCGCATTCTTCGTCGGTTCCTTACTGCTCACGGCCAACAACACCGTATCCAGCTTGGTCCATTCCTCAGCTTTCTTGCCGATGTCATGCAGTTGCCTCATGCAATGCGGGCACTCCTCACCAAGATAGAAAACCAGCATCACATTTTTTCCGCGATACTCTTCCAGCGATACCTGCTTGCCTTTCACATCGCGAACATTCAACGCCGGAGCCGCGTAGGGCTCCCATCGGCTTGGTCCGTATTTTTCAAGAGTCATGCGCGCATAGTTCCGCTGTTTGCCCGGTGATGAGTCGCGCGGTGTGGCGGTAATCCCAGTGGCTTTTGCTGCATCCACAATGCGCAACCCTGGTTGTGCATCGGCAATCACAAAAAGCAGTTGTGCCATTGCGTCCTGAGCCTTGGTTTTTTCTCCAGCGGCAGCATAAGATCGAACAAGTCCTGACAATGCGAACAGGTCACCGTGCGTCAGTTGCAATGCTTTTTCAAACGCCTGTGCCGCCAGCATTGGACTCTTTGCGGCAAGATAC
>JANMWO010000635.1:0-3528 GCA_031394025.1 Acidobacteriota bacterium | reverse complement strand
ATATCTCCGTTGTATTTTTTATTGATTGCTTATTTACGGACAAAAGATCGAAGAACGAAAGTTGCAGTGGCGAACAGAATTCGCATATCGGAAGTGAAATTGCGGGCACTCAAATAGTTCAGGTCAGAGAGCAGTTTGCCTTCCATCATGTGCTGAATATAGTAGTCCCCGGCCTGGGCTCCGACAGGAAACTTGAGCGATTCATCCCCAGTATCGAGCTGCACTTTTCCGGTCATCCCTGGTTTTACTGAAAGAATTCGACGCTGCTCTAAAGTGTAGTGAGCCACAATTTCTGGTGCTTCTGGTCGCGGTCCAACGAGGCTCATCTGTCCCAGAACTACGTTCAAAAATTGCGGAAGCTCATCTAACTTTGTGCGTCGCAGAAAGTGGCCAATGCGCAGCACTCTGGGGTCTCTGTTGCCAGTGATGGGCGGTCCTAAAGAGGCAGCGTTTTTAATCATCGTGCGAAACTTCCACATCCCGAAGAGTCGACCCTCCAGACCTGCCCGCGAAGCTCTATGGAAGGGGTTTCCAGGGGAATCTATGAAAATTGCAACGGCAATGAGTAGGAACAAAGGGCTCAGGACAACTAGAGCGATCAAAGCTAAGCTGCTATCGAAGAGAGTGCGCATAGGGCTAACGAGTGATCCTGGCGAATACGGATTCATTGGTGAAGGAGTCTGCACTGGAGGATCGGAATCGAAACATGCCCACCAGGAATCCAGATCCATAAGAAAGGTGATAGGCGAAAAACACGAATGGCAAATAGGGTAAAAGTTTCCATCCAGATTTATAAGCTGCGGCGAACGAGGCGATCAGGTTGGCACTTGCGTAAAGCGAGATCATAACCAACCAAAGGATGGAAGCAAGAAGCAGCAGTTTGCTTGCACTAAACATTGCGGCGATGGCAATGGAGGCTAGTAACAGGCCATTTGCCAAAGCAAACCCTGCGGGTACAAGATGCCGCCAAGACCCTGGTTTACCGTGCTTTTTGATCACTGCTACTTTCCAAAAACCATATTGAAAGTACTGATGGAACAATCCTGAAAGGGTTGCCCGCGGCGAGTACCAGGACATGATTCGGGGGTTCTGCCAGATGGACCCACCTGACCGCAGTAGGCGAAGATTGAGCTCGTCATCCTGATTACGAACCAAGGTTTCATCGAATCCGCCAATGCGTTCCAGGGTTGTTCTGCGCCAGCAACCATAAGTCACCGTATCCACTGGACCCTCATAGCTCGCGTCGTGGAACTTTGCCCCGCCCGTCGAAAATGGGGAATGGTAAGCGGCGGCAATCGCTTGCGGCAACACACCTTGCGCCGTAGTACGAGCTGGCCCACCGACGTTATCCGCTCCGGTTTGCTCAAGAGTTTCCACGCATCGCAGACAATAATCGGTGGCGTAACGGGTGTGTGCATCCATGCGCAGTATGATTTCCCCAGTAGAGGCTCGAATCGCTTCGTTAAGCCCGGTGGATACGATTCGGCCAGGATTGTCAATGAATCGAAGGTTTGAGTGCTTGTGACTGTAGCTTTCAAGAATGGCGCGAGTGTCGTCCGTACTCATGCCATCGGCCACCACCGCCTCCCATTGCATGTCGGCCATGTCTTGAGAGAGCAGGGAATCCAAGAAAGATCGGATATGGGCACTTTCGTTGCGGCAAGCGGAAATGATGGATATTTTATTCATCTAGTTGTTCTCCGCTTTCTGCTCACGCACAACTTCCTTGAAGCCAGTTCGAGCCTTTCCATACACATTCGAATATTGTCGGGCCATGGCATTTGCAGAAAACTGTTCTGTCACGCGGATGTTGCCATTCTTCCCCAGTTGTTGCGCCATGGTCGGATCGCGAAGCAGAGCGAGCAGTCCTTCAGCCAGCGCTTCGACGTTCCGAGGGGGCACCAGATAGCCTGTTTTGTTGTGCTGAATTAGTTCCGGGATGGCACCAACAGAAGTTGCAATCACTGGTTTGGTTGCGGCCATTGCTTCCAGAAGGGTCATGGGCATTGCTTCATTGAATGAGGGCATTGCAATTATGTTGCAGGAAGCCAGCACGCCGGGCATGTCGCCGCGACTACCAGTGAACACAACGCTGGCGGCGATCCCAAGATGTTGAGAAAACGCTTGCCAATCCTGCCGGGCTTCGCCTTCACCAATAAACATGAAGAGAACATCAGAGTATTGGTTGAGCACTTTTTTCGCAGCTTCAACTAGGACTGTTCCGCCCTTTTCATTTACCAATCGGCCAATGATCCCTACGATCTGTTTGCCATCTGGATTGAAGTCTTTTTGCAGAGTTGGAGTGGCATCTTCGAACCGACTTATGTCCACACCATTGGCGATGAGGGTCACGTTCGACGATGAAATTCCAGACTGTGTCAAAATTTGCATAACCTTAGCGGAAGGGGTGGTCACTTGTTGAAAGCGTCGCAACACCAGGCGATTGGCGACGGCGTAAAATTGCATTGTTGCTGCCGGATTGGGCCAGTTATGACAAGTGGATACCAATGCAATCTCTCTGGATCGACTGGCAAAGTACCCGTAGATGTCGGCCTTGTAACCGTGCGTATGCAAGATGTCTACAGCATGGATTTCGAGCAGTGACCTCAGTTTCCGCACAGCACTCCAATCCAATCTGCCTTGGCAGGGCAGTAGTTCAGCGCTGAGACCTCGTCGCTTTGCTTCCTCAGCAACTTCGGTATGAGGATTTCGTTGGTCCTCGAAGACTCCCACAATGAGTTCATCTCCAAGTTGTTCCAAAGCCCTTGAAAGCGTGACCAGCATGCTTTCCGCACCATAAAAACCTTCGCTACTAATTAATTGGAGAATGGTCATTCGGTCTCAAGCGCTACATACTTCCATTACATCTTCTGCATTTTCCTCGATTGCTTCCATAGCCGGTACGTTGGATTCCTGCTCAATAAGTACCAATGCCCTTGCCAGTACTCCGGCCAGTACCCATAGGTAACCGTTGACTTGCAGATAGTTCCATCGATCCCCAAAAACATTTGCGGTGGCTGAAGTTAAGACCCATGTGGCAAGCCCTAAGCCGAGGGTGCAATACAAAGGATCATTCACCACTAGAAATAGTCGGAAGCCAGACCAGATTAACCGCACCAGGAGCGTTAAGAAAATCAGTAAACCTACAATGCCTGTTTCCACCAGGATTTTGATGTAGATATTGTGCGTATCGGTGTAGTTTCCTACTCTGCCCATGTAGGCGTAAGTGACGTAGCCGGTTCCAGTGATGGGATTCGATTCGATTAACTCAAAGGCATCTTCCCACAAGGTCATTCGAGTTTCTGAGGAATGATCCAGTTCCCCCTCGTTGGTTTGCGTCATCGTAACTCGGGACTTTACAGCTTCAGGGACAAGTGAGGTCCATAGAGTGCCCAGTGCGATGGTGAGAAACAGAAGCTTGCGTTGTGCGGCCAGACAAACGAAGACGAAGCCAACGGCGAAGGCAACGTATCCTCCGCGGGAAAGACTATACATTAGTACGATGACGGAAAACAGTGTTAAGGCATA
>JANMWO010000630.1:0-5552 GCA_031394025.1 Acidobacteriota bacterium | reverse complement strand
CAAGCCGTCTTTTCCGCAGCGAACAACATTATGTGGTTCCTGCAGGATGAAGGCAATCAAGGGAATCCTGGAGAGCACCCCAAGGGTTTTGTGGATTACATTAAGATCTACGATAAAGCGGACGCTTTATCCACCACCCCGGAACCGGCAAGCTTTCTGCTGTGTCTGGGTGGACTGGCTGGGGTTTTCGGTCTGAAACGTTGTCGTGCGCGCAACTAAGTGATTTACTTCAAACAATAAAACTTGCTTGCCAGTCACGGCTCGGTAACTTAAATAAAACGTGACTTACTAACCGAGCCGTGACCGCAAGGGAGCGGACTACTAACTAATACTTGCTCGCAGTTCCCGTCAGTATGTGGTTCTGAGCGCCATTATAATTGCTATTCTGCGCTCTTCCTACCATCAGGATCTGAGAATAAGCTCCATCGGCGAAAACGAATTCATACTCGGTAAGGAACGGCCCCACCATCATCGACATGTTGCCACCAGAACAATCTGGATACACCTGGTAGACACCATTGGTCGATGCATTGCGGAAAATCGAGCTGGTTCCAACTAATCCTCCCATGTTCACCCGTCCACCTACGTTGGTGGTGATGATTCCTCGTATGGCACTGCGCGATCTGGGATCAGCAGGACTTATAAGATAGGCCGGGTTCAACCATCCAATAGCACTGATACCGCCACCACGAGACCAGGTTGCTGTCCGAGTTGTGAAGGTCCAGCCAGTTGGGGCAAATGCTGCATCCAAAAGCAGGTTGGCATTCGCCGGACATGCAGCCGGAGCATCTATCCGCACAGCCGATGCCTTTGCTATTTTGGGTTGGTTCCTAGCTGAGGCGAGGTAGACCTCATTGACCATATACATTTCCTTGCAATCGTTGGAGAAGGCAAACTGCCAGAGCGTTCCTTCTGACCCGGTTGCAAACTGCAGGGTTCCACCAAATCCGTCAAGTTGAGCCTTACCCGCAATCGACAAAAAGCGGATGAAATTTCCATTGTCATTGAGCGATTGTGTTCCGGTTAGATTCAGAATCTGTTGACCAGCATTGCGGGGATCGGAGATGCGGTTTATAGTGAACCTTCCAATGGAGGCAAAGGAAGGTGTATTGTCAAAATCCTGTGTCGCCGCCTGGAAAGCCCAAGTGGTGTTATTCAGTGAATCGGCAGGGCAACCGGCCGTGCCCAGGTTCGTATTCTTGCGTGCATAACCGCTGAGAACTTCATAATTGCCGTTGTCAGTTTGACGGGTGAGCGTTGTGCTAACCAAAAACAGTTGATTGTAGGCGCCATCGGCAAATACGAATTCATACTGCACCGCAGCAGGGCCCACTTGGAACTGCAAAGTACCGCCGGAACAGTCACCGTAAACCTGATATTGCCCACCACTGACCGCATTCCTGTAAACTGCCAAGCCTGGTCCGGCGTTGGCTGTTACATTTGCTGTAAGTACGCCTCTGGCGTTGGGATCCCGACCGTTAGATACGAATCGGGGAATCAGCGTGCCAATACCACTTAGCCCGCTCGCTGATTGGTAGGTGCCTTGTTCCGTATGGAAGGACCAGCCAGTTGGCGCAGAGGCAACATCCAAAAGCAAATAGGGGTTAGCTGGGCAGGGTTGTTGATTGTCAATCCGCAATGCTTTTCCGTCCAGAACTTGATTAATGGTTGCATTGCCCAGCTTTTCGCTGACCAAGTCGATTTCGCTGCAACTATTTCCGAAAACGAACTGCCAAAGCACAGTCTGGGAACCGTAGGAAAACAGCAGCGTACCGCCCTGGCCATCCAACTGCGCTGTGCCAATAAAAGGCGCTAAGCGGGCTACGCCTCCGCCTGTGTTGACGGTCATTGTGCCAGATACGGCAAAGGTTCTGACAGTTGCCGTTCGGGCCACCTTGAAGGTTCCAATGTAAGAGGCTCCTCCGACGGTAGTAGAGTTGTAATCAGCCTCTTCGGCGTGAAAGGACCAAGTTGTGTTGTTGAGGGGGTCTGCAGGGCACTGTGCCTGAGCTCCGGTAGAGAGCAACAAAGCTGCAGCTGTGGCTAAGACAGTATGACTGAGAGTGATAAATTTCATAGCATCTCCAATTTTGATTTTAAGACTAGTGGTACAGGCTAATGGGACGATAGTACCATTACTTTTTAGGGGATACAATCGCGTTGTGAACAAAAATCCATTGTTTTCTTATGGATGCAATATGGTATACAAAACGTAATGATAGTGATGGGGGAATGCTACTGAAGTGTATCACTAAGGTCTTTTCCAGGGGTTGGGGAACTGGGGTACGTTCTCTAAGAAAGGGGTGGAAACCCTTCGGAAAATCCGTGACAGGAACACCGATATTCGTTACCTTGAAAGTATACGATAAGAATGAAGGAATACGGAAATGGCAGCGCTTGACTGGTCACAATGCCCCGCCGTGGAAAGCATCCCCCGCAAAGTGAGCGGCGCATGGGTTTTGCGCGATACGCGGATGCCAATCTCCGTCATCTTCGAAAACCTTGAACATGGCTCCAGCATTGAGGAGATCATCGAGAATTACGGTGTGACCCGCGACCAAATTCAGGCTGTCTTGGAATTTGTGGCCAAGAGCGCTGCACCGCCTTCGGTGTTGTTTGATGCAGCGAATATAAACCGATGCGCATACTCTTTAACAAAGGTTTACGATGGGGGTTTACGATGGGGACAGCCCGCATGTTCCCCTATTTAATTGAGATTCCGAAAGACAGCAAACAAGCGGGCTGAAGTGAACCCCATATTAGTTCGGTGCAAGCACTCAATGCGACGATCACGGCGGGCGGTGTCTTGGGACTACTCGGGCATAGTGTTGGGACACATCTTCGGTAGGACACAGCAGTCGGCTATTATCAGCGCTGAAGAACTGGGTCAGCCTGAACTTACCCTATAATCATGATTTGAAACGGAGGCAGAGCAAGCTAGCACTATTCCTAGTTTCTGGAGATTTAAAATCAATCACAAAAGGTTATTATTTTGAATAAGTTATGGCTTAGTTTAACATCCGACTGCAAGCGAACCCTCAGGTAACAACTGGCGAGGCAAGTCGGAATCTGCGAGCGTGAACAAAGCGATATCCTCGATATAAGAGTCAAAACTCGCCCTAAAGAGCTGTAAGACTGTCCTTTTTGCATCCCCGGATAAACATGGAAATTGTGCCACTCGGCTCTGCCTCCTTATTGGTGAGTCGAAAAGGTGTAAGTTCAGGCTGACCGGGTTTTTTACTCGGTGTAGCGTCGTTGTGTTGCCTAATGCGCTACCTCCGGCAACACGCAACCTGTTGGCGCATGCTTATCGAACAATGCCACAAAGCTATCAGTTTTTTAAGCACAGGTTATCCCGCATCGGCTTGCTACTCATCTTGTCGCATCAAACTGGTGCATAATGGTGAAATGAGAGTTGCCGAACCAAAAACAGTGCGCCAAAGTGTGAGTTTACCTGTCAAAGTAGCGTCTCAGGTCCGCACTATGGCGAAGGCCAGAAGGCTGAGCGCAACTCGCATGCTCGTTGAGTTGATCGAAAATGGCATCGAAGCAGAGAAGCGCAAACAGCAAGAGTTTTTCGATCTTGCCGAGCGTTTCCGCAACGAGAGCAACCCCGATGCGGCCAAGCGTCTAGGTGATCAATTGGGACGCATGGTCTTTGGCGGCTGATGCCCAAGATTGAACGCTGGGAGAATTTTCCAGAAGCTGTTCGGCAGCATTTGATTGACCGAACGCGTGATCGGGCTATCAGTATCGCTGACTTGAACCTACTCCGGCTGTGGGTCGAAACGAAGCCAGAGGTGCCAGAGGGCGACTGGTACAAGGACTTTGGGTCATTCAAAATCTGCGGCCGTGGCGCACTGGCCAAGACCTTCCTGCTTCGTGGTCAGGTGGCGAAAGGTACCAAACTGATTGTCTGATAAGACCCAAAGAAAACCCGGTCAGCCTGATCTTACATCTTTTCATGCCACCAATACTCAGGCATGTGCCCTATCCCCTTTTTGGCTTTTCCGATGAGTACAAGAGAAATCTTCGGCCACTTCGGGCAGCACGGAACGAGGGTTCCGGGGCATTACTTATAGAGTGCCTTTTTCATCGACAACATTCTCTCTAATTGTGCCAAGGCGCTCTACCTCCGTTTCATATCAGGTTAAAGGGTAAGTTTAGGCTGACGGGTTTTTTTAATGCCGAGAATAAGTCGGCGAGCCCCAGGCTCGACGATGAACGCCGTCGTCGATGGCCCCGTCGAAACCACACCCCTCGTATCAGATCCGGACCGAACATCATCCGTGAGATTAGTACCCGCCACAGCGCCAACGGAAATTCTCTGCGCGGATGCGAGGGAAGGGATGATGCCGAGTAAGAACAAACATTTGTGCATTCAGATGTAACAGCACTTTGCTGGCCACCTTTGATTTAAGCGCAAAATGCTTGCGAGAATAGAGCGAAATTGGCACACATGTGCCAAAACCGGTTAGGCTGACCGAGTTTTTCGGTCCCGGTTGCGGCGTGTGACAGGCCATTGAGATTACTCTTTGAATTTTTCGCAATGTCGGCTAAACTCAGGCGTGGATTCCTTATTCACCATCGCCACTCCTTGCCCCAAGACTTGGAACGAACTGCAGGGTGAAGGTCGGCAGCGCTACTGCAACGTTTGCAACAAGTCTGTCCATGCTCTGGAACAGTATTCCGGTGGAGAGTTGGACCGATTGCGGTCTGAATCAGAAGGACACCTCTGCGGGATGATTGCAGGGGAATCCGTTGCTGAACCTCGCAGTCGGCGGGCTGTTTTGGTGGCAGCTTTCCTGACAACGATTTCCCCGTTGATGGCGCAGAGTGGTCGTGTCAAAATTCAGGTGACGGATGTAACCGGGGCATCAATAGCGAATGCTGAAGTCATCTTGTTGGGATCCATGCCCGTGCGCGCGTTGAAGACCAATCCAGTAGGGGAAGTCGTGTGCACCGAGCTAGCAATGGGGGATTCCAAATTCGAGATCAGAAGCCCAGGATTTAGAATGCGAACATTGGTAATCACTCTTCGAAATGACGACGAAGTGATCATTCAGTCGACACTTGAGGTTGCTAATTTGAACATGGGAGTAATGGTAGAGGTCGAAAAGCCAAAGAAACTTTTCCGTAAATGGAAAACCCGGCCAGCCTGATCTTACATCTTGTTCAGCACCACCTAGGTTTTAGAAAAGTTCCGGCGCCGCTTTCGCCCCATGGCAATGGCCAATCCAATGCCGACTATCCCAAAAGTGGAAGGCTCCGGAGTAGCCGAGCCCTGGTTGATAAACAGTGCGCCCGAACCTTGCACGCCTGGAGCGGCGCCAACATACACCGTCGTCGACCCGGTGGTTGGTCCCTGCCTTGCCCCGATTCCCATTTGCGCCAAACCAACCAGTGGAACTTCATTCACAATCACAACGCCAAGCGAATCGGTAGCGTAAAGGGAGCCAGTCACGTTCGCCATGACCAGTGAATTGGGGCCGCCATAAGTGAAAGTCACCGTCGAAATCGGCGTGAAGTTCAGCGTCACGTGCCACGCTTGC
>JANMWO010000588.1:0-22469 GCA_031394025.1 Acidobacteriota bacterium | reverse complement strand
ACAGGTTCCAGTTCTGGAAGCCTGGTGAATAGGACAAGTTGCGGTTGAACTGCGTGGTGAAAGTACCAGCATTCGGGCGTGTAGCCAGTGTCTGAGCACTAGTGGCCGTGGCACCCGTAGTAAACCAGTAATTCTGTGCAGGACCGGAAGCCGCAAACTCACGGTTGTAAGCAATAGGACCGGAGACGTTCCAGATTTGCGATCCGGAACCGGTTCCAACACCTGCAAAATCGTCACCCGAGGCGATGGTGCCTGGGGTACCCGTTTGAAACTGGGTGACACCAGAAATCTGCCATCCACCAGCGATCTTTCCAACCACGCTGGAAGAGTTCTTCAGGAAGGGAATTTCGTAAATGAAGTTAATCACAGCCTGTTGGCGAGTGTCGAAGTCCGACGGGGACCAGAGGTTTGTCGCGTCAAAGGCGTTCGGCAGAATGTCACGCTGACCGGAACCATTGTCTTTTGATTTCGACAGCGTATAAGCAAAACCATAGCTCAGGCCATTGGCAAAGCGTCGGTTGAGGCCAGCCTGGAAACCTTGATAGTAGCTGCTGGCTTCGTTGTTGGTAATGCGGATGGGACCAAAGCCTGCGTAGGGACGCAAGAAATTGGCGTTAATGCCAGGGTTGGCTTGAATTGCTCCCAAGGCCAATTGGTTAATGTTGCGTTCCCGTTGGGCATGGAGACCCTTACGACCGACGTAGGAGAGTTCCAGAATGTTTTTGCCCGGAAGCTGTGTTTCCACTGTGGCGTTCCAGTTCCAGGATTCAGGATTTTTGAAGATTGGATCCTGGGTGTTTACTGAAAGCGGGAAGCCTGAGCGGGAACCGCCGCCTGGATTATCGACGCGACCGGTGGGGATAGAAGCCAAAGGCTGGAACGGCGCGTTGCCGCCCAGGAAGATGGAGTCAGAAACACCAAGGCGGGTGGAGAAGCGGCCCACGCCAGTGCGAACTACCGTCTTGTTGTTGATGGAATAAGCTAAACCAACGCGAGGCTGAAAGAGGTTCTTCTGAATTTGGGAGAACGACTTGCCGCCGCGGAACAGGCGATTTAATTCGCCGGAATCAGCCAGCGGTACACGGCCCTTGGCAGCGTCTGTCCAACCATCACCAGGAATGACCACGCCGTTGTATGGGTCGCCGCCGCCGGGAAGAGGATTGCCGGTAATCGGATCTACTTTCACGGCCTTGGACTTGTCATAGACCGAAGGATCGAACACCGACATGTTGCGCCACAGTGAATAGTAGGGTTGGATCAGGGTATAGCGAACGCCGAACTCAACCTTGAGTTTTTCGTTCACTTTCCACGCATCCTGGCCGAAGAATTCAACCATGTGCCCACGGTAAGGAGTGAAGGCACGTTTGCCGATCTCGGCATAGCTATTAAACAGTCCGGCTGCAGCGTCGGCAAGAGCCACGCCTGTGCCGCCAGCACGCGAGTCACGGAACTGGAAGCCACCGTTTTGATCGGTTGTGCCGCCAGGAACGCCGGAGATGTTGATTTGATCGTAGTCATTCTGACCAGCACGTTCAAACATGCCACCGAACTTGATGGTGTGAGTACCCTTGACCTTGGTGGTGTTGTTTGAGATGTTGTAGATTGGACCTGTGGAACTGGATGGGTAGGGGCTTCCTGAATAGGTGGAGAAGCCAGTGGCGTCGAATTCGGGCAACTTGTTTGGCCGATCCTTACCAATTGGAAAGATGTAAGCGTAGTTGATGCCGTACTTGGTGCGGTCAAACGCGGGCGTATCCTGCATACCGATGAACACTTGGTCGCGGCTGGCCGAAATCATGGTTTCGTTTACAGTTGTTGCGTTGATGGTTCGGGTCCAGTTCACAGACGCCGTCTGATTCGGACGGTTAAAAATACGGGATGCAATCAGGAAGTTGGTCTGGAAAGGATTGGTATCCACATAGTGAAACAACGATCCGCGAAATTTAATTTGATCCTTCTGTGTGGGCAGGATGTCCAGTGAGATCGTATCTTTGCGCTGATCCGTTGGTGCGCTCTGCAATCCGTACCAGTTGGCATTACCTTGTGGATTGGCCAGGCTGACATCAGGGAACACGCGCATTAGAGCCAAGCCGTTGGGGCTGGTCTGACTTGGTGGGATCACGTTGTTGGGGTAGGGAGCACCGGTAGGATCCTTAATTGGACGGACGCCGGATAAGAAGATGTTGGGCGCGAGCAATTCGCTAAAATCGCCGACCTTCATCTTAGCCGTTGGTACGGTACGCAGACCGCTGCTCACCTGACGTCGGCGCACATATTCCTGGCCGAAGTAAAAGAAGACCTTGCTCTTGTCTGTATTCCATTTTCCAGGAATAAACACCGGGCCATTAATGTTGAAGCCAAACTGGTTAAACTTTTCTGAAGGAATCAACACACCGTTGCGGCGATTGGTCCAGGAATTGGCATTCAACGCGGAGTTGCGGAGATTTTCAAACAGGGCGCCGTGGAACTGCTGGCCGCCGGATTTTGTGACAATGCGGATTTGACCGCCACCGGCACGACCATATTCGGCCGAGAAGTTGGCAGTGAGGATTTGTACTTCCTGAACGGAATCGAGATCTGCCGAACCGATCGACGTGCCGTTGGAGCGGGTACGAATGCCCACCGCACCATCGTAAGTGATCAAATTGTCCTGGCTACGGCTACCGTTAATGTTGAAGCCGCCGGAAGTAAGATCGAAACTGAAACCGGCCAGCGAACCGCCACGAACACCGGGCTTAAGAAGCGCCAGAAAGATGGGGTTGCGACCGTTGAGTTGAAGGTCGGAAAGCTGCTTGCCTTCCACTAGCTTGCCCAACGTTGAGGTTTCAGTTTGGATGGCACTCACCGTTGCTTGGACTTCGACAGTCTCAGTGAGGCTACCGATCTGCATTACCGCGTCTAGCGTAGCAGGCAAGTTGGCGTCGATCTTGTTGTTCTTCGACTCAAACTTCTTAAAGCCTGCGACTTCTACAGTCAGCGAATAAACGCCAGAGGGTAAAGAAGGAATCACGTAGGTACCGGCGTTGGATGTCCCAACTTCGCGAGTAGCTCCCGTGTTTTGGTTACGAGCTGTGATTTTTGCGTTGGAAATTGGTGCGCCAGTGGGATCCAAGACGGTCCCATTGATTGACGTACTGTCGGACTGAGCGAAAGACGTTGCAACCGCTGCCACCAGCAGCAGCGCGACGTTGCGCAAGGAATTGAATGAATTCATGTTTTCTCCTGAAGCAAGGTACATTCTTGCTCCATCGATTATATACCTATTAATGCAATCAGTCATCTAATACGAGTTACAGGATAAATACAAAAAATGGGATTTGCTGTCTTGCCAACTGACAGTTCCTGTAAAGTGTTTATCCTGTGTATTTTAGACGTGCACAAGGCTTCCCCTGTGATCGTTCGAACTGCGAAAATATGTAAATTAAAATGGCCGCAAATAGCAATCGTTAATGAGAAATTCGTTGCCACCCACATTGAAATTGCTATTTCAGACTAAGACACGAAAAGTCGTTGGAAGACTTTCATCAGATCGCGATCTTCGCGGCGGTCCAACGCGGCTTTTAATCGGTCTGAAATTTCGTTGCGGAATCGGCTACCGGCTAGCGACTCTATGGCCATGGAAGCACCCATCGACGGACCAGTTTCCGCCACGTCCATCAGGAAATCGATGGCTGGGGCATGTTTTGACAGCCCCAGAGAGCGCAGCGCGGCAGTCTCCCGACTGCTTTCCCAGCAGCGGATTAGAGCCGCAACGGCTTCCACTTGTGGCGCGGTGCCCAGCGCTGCTATCGCCTCAAACCGAAGATCCTCGCCAGCGGACAAATACTTTTCGACAAAGCTTACGGCGCCAGGCGCGCTCAGTTCCAGCAACCCGGACATGCAGTGTCCGCTGACCTCTGGTTCCGCATCGCCAGCCAGTAATTTCATACGCAACAACAGTTCCGATTCGTCGCGACCCAGGGCGGCAATGGCCCTTACCGATTCCATGCGAACTATTTTTTCCGGGTCGGCAGTGAGGTTTACAAGATGGGTGAGAATTGTTTGTGTGGGGAGCGTGGTATCGACCAAAGCTAAGGCGCAAACCCCGCGCAATGTGGCCGCAGTATCGGTTGATCCACCCCACGCCGGTTCCTTCTGAATGTGAGTTATGCCGGCAAGAAACACGTCGGCATCGGAGTGGCCAAACTGACGCAGGGCTTTGATAATGGCAGTCTTGGCCCAACATTGAGGATCGGTTTTGACGGCGTCTTGCAGAAAGCGAGTGAAGGCTGATAGTAGATCTGGAGTCAGTGGAATCAGGCCCTGATCGCCAGCGATGGCGGCGGCTTTGGAAACTAGCAAGTTATTGTGATCGGCTAACGTGGCGCGGATCTGCCCGATAGTTTCCGGCGATGGCGCTGCGTGGCGGAGCGCATCGACCATGGCTACTCTTTTTTCGAATTCGTGTTTGGATGCCAGACTTAAATTCTAAAACTATGTTGCGGCAGCGGGAACACAAATAAAAAGGCGGGCTCCGAAGAACCCGCCTTTTCGTAATCCTAACTTTACGGGCTATTGGTAATTGACACCTTTGCCAGTGAACGAAAGCGACGAAAGCGCTCCAAAATCCAGACCCGAAGCACTAAACTTTACCGGTGCACCGATTATGGCCACTCCAAGAATTCCATTGGATGACCCAAGCGTACCTGGAAGGGTGCGGGGCAGAGCGGAAAGCACCCAGGCAGGAATGGTGAACGTGCCAGGATTGCCTTGCGCAAGACAGCTAAATGAAGCACCGCTTTTTGCTGTACCGGCGCTGAATCCTGAAATCCCTACCGTGGAATCACTGGCGCCACCTGTCCAGGTGATGGTCAGGCTGTTGGCCCGGTTCACGGTTGTAATGGAAGCTTCATTGGTCCAGTTGAGTCCTGGAGGAACGACCATTTGCCCGCTGAAACTGCCTACATCTGTACCACCTGAACCATTATTGACTGAGTAGGAGCCGGGCACCAGGTAGCTGCTACCACCACCTGTAAGGAAAGCTGCTGGATCGGTAAATAACTCTGAGTAAGCGATGATTCCACCAATGGTGGTTTTTTTCAATGTTTTGGCACCACCTGGGCCGCTGACATTGATTACCGCGCCTGCGTCCATTGTGGTTCCAAACACATTATCGCCAGCAGTTGACGCGCCGCTCGTTGGGGTCACAATGCAGGAACCGGCTGATAGGTCTTGTGCTGAAGATGACGCCAGAACTTGATCGAGCGTGCTCTTTATGAAACTTCCCGAGCCGCTTTCAAATTTGGCGTTGATCGATTCAAATCCGGGGATGCCGGTATCAATTTTAATAGCGGTTGCTGCTAATACCACTGATCCACGGCGGAAGTTTCCGGTGCGCTGAGCAATAGCCAAGTCATCCGCTGATCCGCTGGCCAAGCTGGAGCAAGTTCCGCCATTGCGGCTAACTGCCAGTGTGGTGAAACTGCTGGTTACCCCGCCGACGCGTACGGCCACTGGCACATTGCAACCATCCAGGCCATCGGGCACGGTAAATACGATCTGATCGATACCGGAACAGCAACCGGAACGGCCACGATAGGTGACTGTGGCCAGTTTTCCGCCCACGTAAACTTCAATGGGGATGCTGGTGAGGTTGCCGGGAATGGGGCCTTCAGCTTCATTTCCTGGTGCTGGTCCTAGTCCGGTACCCCACAGGATAATGGCTTGGCCCGGCTTAGCTGACGCAACGAAGGAGTTTACTGGCTGATCGGTACCACTGTTCACGTTCTGGAAGATACCTGGTCCGGTGCCCTGTTGGTTCCGGGAAAAAGTACCAAAGGAACTAGAGACTACGTTGAAAGTTCTGGGGGCGCTGGTGGCTCCATTATAAGTCAAGGTTATGGATGCGCTACCAACTGGCGTGTTTGCGGGGAGGATGGCAGCCACTTGACCGGCCAAGGTATAGATCATGAAAGCGTTTACTGTGGTTCCGCCAACGGTGACCTTAATTGAGGTTCCGCCCAAAGTTGTGGGAAGGGGGTAGCTGGAGACTTGAGCCAGAGTAGTTGGGCCCAAACCTGAACCAAACACAATAAACATAGAGCCTTGACCAATGCCCCCATTGGGGTTGTTATTGTTGGCATAACTAGCCGCATTGACAATGCCACCGTCGCTAATGGAGGGTTGAGCAAAGGCGATAGAGGCCAGGGATAGAGCAAGAAGAATAGTTTTTATAGTTTTTATCACGAGGGTTTTCTCACTTTTGGTACCTAGCAATAGGAAGCCTAGTACCTCACCCATAGTATACGGTTGGTTGCAAAAAAGAAAACCCCCTACGAGTGGATTGAGCCACTCCAAATGCGACGGGATTTACCCCCACAATTGAGTACTATAGACTACCGATCAAGGACTAGTAAGTTCAGTACTTTTAGACCACTAACTCTTTTATTTTCAATTCATTAAAGAAGATGGACGATTTTAATTCTTGTGATAAGCTAAAGCATCGCTAGCTAAAAGAAAGCACGCCTCAGTTGTATTGAGTCTAAGTGTCAGTGCAGCGAATCCCTAAGAGACTTTAAGGTTAATTTGGGAAACAAGTTCGGAGGAATCTAATATGAAAAGCCTTGCCTTGGGCACTGGCCTTGTTGTAGTCAGTCTTTGTTTCAGCGGCGTGACGCAAGCCGCAACTATTTATAATAATGGCGGTCCGGCCGTCACGAACCTGGGTGGTAGTGTAATGTCAGATACAAAACAGGCGCAGGACTTCTTGCTTACGGGCATCACCAACTTGACTGGTGTGCGGTTTTGGAATCTACAAGGCACCACCGCTGATTACGCAGGCAACATTTTTTACCAGATTTTTTCTGATGCCAGTGGGCTTCCTGGAGTTACGGCGATCGCTTCCGGTTTGGTGACACCCACCAGAATCGCGGCAGGCACAGTGCTGGGCTTCAGTCAATTTCAGAACGATTTTACGATAGCCGTAAATGGCTTAACTGCTGGAACCTATTGGTTGGCGCTGCACAATGGCCCCACCACCACAACAGCATTCAGCGATTTTTACTGGAGCTGGGCTGACTTGAACGCAGTCAACACAACTACAAATCCAGGTGCTGAATTTGCGTTGAACCCAGCCGGGACCTCCTGGACGACTAACGATCAGGAAGGGGCGTTTCTGCTTTCTGGATCGACAGTTGGGTCAAGTACACCGGAACCGGCGACGTTCGTGTTTGTTGGCGCTAGTTTGATGGCACTTGGAATTTACCGCAGACGGCTTTCTTAGTTTTTGATTTTTATAAGTATTCATGAAGAGGGGTTGAAGATGATAGGTCGATTATTTTCCGCAGGTCTTCTGGCGGGATGCTGTTCTACTGCCTTGCTGGCTCAGCAAAATAGTACAGTTGTGGTTCCCACCACGAACCACGGGGTCTCTACAAATTTGTATTCCCTGGCACTGGAACAAACAGGAGGCGGTAGTTATGGAGAGAAAGGGCTGGTGGGCCCGTATGTCGCCACGGAAATGGCGCAAAAACACGGGCCACTGGTAGGCGAAGCCACCACGCAGGCAGGAACGGTGAATGCACCGCTTTCAACGCCCGCGTTGCAAACGTCCGCTACCAGGACGTTTGGAGCCCAGATGGGAGCCAACTTTGAAGGACCGGGCCAAGGCATGGCAGGCTTCACAGTAACTGGCGCACCGCCCGATACAACCATGGCGGTGGGTCCAAACCACATTGTGGCCTGGGTGAATAGCCAGTATGCTATCTATTCCAAAAATGGCACTCCGCTGCTGCCTGGAAATGGTTTTGTAAACGGAAATACGTTGTTTGCCGGAACGGGCAATTCCTGCGAAACTACCAATCAAGGCGACCCTATCCTGCAATACGATAGATTGGCCGACCGTTGGGTGTTGAGCCAGTTCGCCTTCACCATCAATGGGCAAGGCGTGCCCTCTTCGCCCTACTACCAATGCTTCGCTATTTCGACATCGGGCAATCCATTGGGAACCTACGTTCGTTATTCGGTGCAGTTCAGCCCGTTCAGTCCCAGTGGATTTAATGATTACGGCAAGCTGGGTATTTGGCCTGACGGTTACTACACCACTTACAACATTTTCGCGGGCACTCCGGCTGGATCCAACTCGGGGTCGGCCCTTTGCGTGTCAGACAGGACAGCCATGCTGGCTGGAACGGCGGCGGCATCCCTTTGTGCACCTATCGGTTTTTATGGAGGCGGCGCAAGCTTCCTTCCGGCAGACATGGATGGGACCACCATGCCCACCACTCTGGATCAGGGCAATATTGTGATGCGATATTCCTTTGGCGGGCGCTCTTTACGCATTCTGAAATTGAAGCCTAACTTTGCCAACAACACACTTACTCTGAATGACGGCTTAGGTGGATCGCCAGGCAGCTTCGTCAATTTTCCGGTAGGTTCTACGCTGGTTGCCTGCGAAGATTTTGCAGATAACTGCATTCGCCAACCAGGAACCACCACCACACTGGATAGTGTTGCCGATCGGCTAATGTACCGCCTTGCTTATCGCAATCGTGGTGGATTAGATAGCTTGGTGGTGAATCAATCGGTTGATCCTGATGGAACCGGGCCGCGGAGTTCAGCCATCAAATGGTTTGAAATTCGACAGCCGTTTTCTGCCACACCTGTTCTGTTTCAAAACTCAATCTGGGATCCAGGTGGCACGGGCGACCGCTGGATGGGTTCCATTGCCATGGATAAAATGGGCAACATGTTGATGGGATACAGCGTGGTGAACGCCGATGCAGGCTTGAAACCATCGCTGCGGGTGGCTGGCCGTCTGCGTAGCGATTTGCGCAATCAGTTGCAGGCGGAATCTACCATGATCATTGGTTCGGGATCACAAACAACCAGAAGTAATGGAACGGCGCTCACACGGTGGGGTGACTATACGACCATGCAAATAGACCCTTCGGACGATTGTACGTTTTGGTACATCGGGCAATACTTAGCAAATGACGGCGTATTCAACTGGCGCACACGCATTGCCAGTTACAAATTCAACGGCTGCAAGTAACTCAACCATCCTGCTGAATCCTGCACGCGGCCCGGTAGAGTTACCGGGCCGATGGTGCACCGTCACGTCAAAAATCCTATGAAACCCTTATTCCCTCTTGCCGTTTTCCTAACCATCGCTTCCAATGCTTTTGCCTGGCAGCAACCTACTTCCACTTCCAGCGACCTGAAAGTTCTACAGGCCGGTAAATTTGCATTATCCAAAGCCGAATATGAAAAGTTAGTGCTAGGCTTTGACCGGGTATCGGGCGCAACGGTCACCGGGGCCAGTGTGCACGCGCAACAATCAGGCCAGGATGTGGGTCGATTGCTGGCACTGGTTTCCGAAGCCCAAAAGCGCGGCATTGATAAAGATCAAGCCATGCAATCGCTGATGCGAGTGAGAGGTTATACCATTCTGGCCAATGCTCTTCTCGCCGATTTGGAAAAGCAGATGAAGAAGGATGAAGCCGGTACGCGCGCGTTGTGGGCATCGGAAAAACATAACTACGTGCAGGTGGATGCCCGTCATATCCTGATCCGCTACCAGGGTGTGAAGGTTGAAAAGCCTGGGCTGAAAGGGCTGAATCGTACTGAGGTACAAGCCAAAGCTGCGGCCATTGCACTGCATGAAAAGCTGATGAAACAAGGTGTGGATTTCGCAGCTACAGCCAAAGCGAATTCCGATGATGAAACAAACGCCCAGTTGGGAGGAGTGCTACCCACTTTCACTCGCGGCATGATGATGTCTGAATTCGAAGTGGCAGCATTCAACCTGCCAAACGGCGGCATCAGTGAGCCGATAAAGACGGCTTACGGATATCATATTGTGCAAGTTGTGAATCGCGGCCCCATGCCGTTTGAAAAGGTAAGGGCAGCATTGGAAAATATGCGTGCACGGAAATTGTACGACGAGATTGGGACGTCAGGGGTTGAGTTGAGCGATTCCTACTTTAAGAAGTGATTGAGGAAGGGAAAGGAGTAACCCTTCCCCTAACTTTTAGGAAAAATGGCGAAGACCACCACATTAACGCCTGCCGAACTTCGCATGCAACCACCGCGCTCAATCAGGTTCGCGGAATGGCCCGCAGGCGTTAACAATAAATATACAACTTACAATTTTGATGCTTGTTTCTCCTGCTAAGTTCGCGGGAAGCCATACAGTCAGTAACAAATGGAATATACTGGCATCAAGACAGGGGTTTATTTATGAAGACAATTACTAACTACGTCATCGCCATCTATTTGCTAAGCGCGATGGCTTTTGGACAGGCGACTACTGCCAACATCGCCGGGTCGGTCAGCGATGCATCGGGGGCTACTGTTGCTGGTGCAACTGTTAACGCCATCCAAGTGGAAACCAGCACCTCACGCATTGCCGTGACTTTGGCAGACGGCAGCTATTCGCTGCAATTCCTTCCTATTGGCACCTATCGTGTCGAAATTACGGCACAAGGATTCAAGAAGTTTGAACAGAGTGGCCTTGTTTTAGAGGTTGGCCGTAACGCTAGAGTGAATGCCGTGCTGCAAGTGGGCGGACTCACCGAAACCGTCGAAGTCAAAGCGGAGGCCACCATTGTTGAAACCACTGTTCCCGCACTGGGCCAAGTAGTTACCAATGAAGAAATCAATAACCTCCCGCTAGTGAATCGCGACCTTTATACTCTACTTACTCTGACCGCTGGAATTGACAGTACGGAGGCTGCTGCCGATAATTTTGGCGCGCCAATGCAAGCCACCATCGTCAATGGATCGCCCAACTCTGGTATTGGTTCGGTGAACTACACGCTCAACGGCGGCAGCAACACCAATGGACTGCGGAACACGGGCAATGCCGTTCCCAATCCCGATGCCATCCAGGAATTTCGCGTCATCACCAACAGCTTTCCGGCCGATGAAGGCCGCTACGGTGGGGCCAGCGTCACCATGGTGAGTAAGTCAGGAACCAACAATTTTCACGGGACATTATTTGAGTTTCTACGCAACAACAAGCTGAATTCCAACCGCTGGGTTTCCGGTGGCAGCGCGTTGAAAGATCCACTGCATCGCAATCAGTTCGGTGGAACGCTGGGCGGCCCCATCATTCGCAATAAGACATTCATCTTCGGCACTTATGCCGGATTGCGGGAACGCACCAGCGTGTTCAACAACACCGCCATTCCACTTAACGCGCTGGAAAAATCTGGCAACCTTTCTGCAACAACCGGAACTGCGCCTATAGATCCTTTGAACGGCATTGCCTTCCCCGGTCGTATTATTCCGCCAACCAGAATCGACCCGGTGGCCCGCAAGATCATGGATACCTATCTTCCCGCTGGTCCAAACCTTGCCAATGGCCTGTTTGAAACTCAAATCGCCCATCCCCGCGATACCGATGAAGCTCTTGTAAAACTGGACCACAATGTGAATGCAGCACACCGCTTGAGTGGCAGTCTTTTTTACACCAAGGGCGACGATTTAGTGGGGCTGCTGGGCAACCTGCCTTGGGTAACTCGCAATTTCAATTGGCGTCAGTACAATTACAATGCCAGCGACACTTGGATTGTCTCGCCTAAAATGGTGAACGAATTCCGCACAGGCTTCACCCGCAATTTCGGCGGACGAACCAATTTGCCTGCCATTTCGCTTACAGACCTGGGTTCGAAGTTTCAAATTCAAGGTGCCCCATCGCTGCCACAAATCCAAGTTGCCGGTCGGTTCAATTTGAACAGTGCTATTCCCGGACCAGTAGCGGGCAGTAATCAGTATCAAATACGCGACTTACTCAGCATTAACACGGCCCGTCATTCCATTCGAGTTGGTGCAGAAGCCACATTGGAAAAAATGGTTCATGACACGCTGTTGAATAACTACGGCATCTTTTCCTTCACCACCACAAATCCTCGCGGTTCAAAAAATGCTACTGCTGATTTCCTGCTGGGTCTGCCTGCCACCATGAATCAGGATGCCCCAACAACGAAGATCAACAATGATTGGTACTATGCCTTTTTCATCCAGGATGATTTCAAAGTGAGCTCGCGATTAACGTTGAATCTGGGGCTGCGTTGGGATATTCAAACGCCGATCACAGATCCCCATAATCGCTTCCTGACGTTTGTTGCGGGCCGAAAGTCGCAGATTGTTCCTTCCGCTCCAACCGGACTCCTGTTCCCTGGCGATCCGGGTGTTGAGCGCGGAATCATTGGCGTTAACTATTCCAATATCAGCCCGCGCCTGGGCATTTCATGGGATCCGTTTGGTGATCGCAAAACAGCGATCCGTGCCGCTGCTGGTATCTTCTACGGCAGCATGTCTGGCAACGAATGGAACTCTTCTTCCGATAATCAACCGTTCGCAATTCGCCAGCAGTTCAACGATGTTTACTCCTTGTCCGATCCGTATCGCTTACAGCCTGGCGGCCTGTCCCCCTTTCCTTATAGTTACAGCCCCACCGCTCCCCGTTTTGTTGCACCTTCCGCAATTGTCGGAGTTTCGCTTGATTATAAATCGCCCTATACCTACCAAATGAACTTCGCCATCCAGCGGGAAGTGCTGCCGGGAACCAGCGTCACCGTCGCTTACGTCAACAATTTGACCCATCGCATTCCAGCCGTGCAGGACGTGAATTACGCTGTACTTACCCCAACGGCCACCACCGCGAATGTGAACGCTCGCCGACCCTATTTACCGGGCACACTATCCAGCATTGGGCTGATCAAGTCTATTCTTAATTCGGCTTATCATGGCTTGCAATTAACGGCAGACAAGCGGTTTTCGAAGAACTTTACAGCCAAGGGGTTCTACACGTTCGGAAAGGGGCTGGATTACATCAACACCCAGAACAGCACTTTGCAGCAGGCTACCGATTGGAGCAATATCGCTTTGGACCGTGGACGTCCCTCCAATGATCATCGTCACAGTGCTTCACTTTCCGGCATCTGGGACTTGAACTATTTTAAGAAGGCTCCATCGCTTGTACGGGCGGTTGCTGGAGGGTGGTCACTGGCCACTATCGCCAGTTTACGCAGCGGCACGCCACTTACAATCACTGCTGGAACCGATGTGAATTTTGATGGCACAAATAATGATCGGGCTGACCTGATTGGCAACCCCTTTCTGAACCCCAACCGTCCCCGCTCGCAAGTGGTGGATCAATGGTTCAACATAGCTGCTTTCAGCAAGACCACCCAGGCATCACACAACTTTGCGGGGACTTCGGGGCGTGGCATTCTGGATGGCCCAGGCGTGAAGAACCTGGACATGACCATTGCCCGTGCGTTCCGTCTTCGCGAAAAAACTACGCTGCAATTCCGTGCAGAAGCCACTAATGCGTTCAATATTGTGAACTTGTTGAATCCTGGGACCAATGCAAATGGCGGGGTTACGTTTGGCAGAATCACCACTGCCCGTGCCATGCGTCAGGTGCAACTCGGACTCAAACTAACATTCTGAGTCCAACAAAAATGGCGGCCAAGCATGAGTTCTGCTTCCGGCCGCCAATGATACCTGCAGTTAGAATGGTGGTGCTTACCCTTTAGTTAGGCAGCGTCCGACCAATCCATTTCCGTGTTGCCGCTTTCCAACTCGTCCATTTTCGATTGGCAGCTAACGCAACGGGTTGCCCAGGGAAGTGCTACCAGTCGCTTTTGCGCAATAGCCTCTTCACAATCCTTACAAATTCCGTAAGCGCCTGCTTCAATTCGACCCAACGCATCTTGCACTGCCACTAGCGATTTTGTATTCCGATCCAGTTGCTCAATGGCCAATTCACGATTGGCGGCCATTTGAATGGCGTCCAAAACGTCGGGGGCTTGCGTCAAAGCCAGTTCTTCGCGCAAATGGAGACTTCTCTTCAAATCAGCCAACGTTTCGCGCAACGATTCAACCGTGCGGGCTTGTGGTTCCAGAACTCTTGGGGTGGGAGTCTGCTTTTTTACGATTTGCATTTTGTTTATCCTTCTCTATCCAACACAGCATCTATAGCAATTCAGTAGCCAGATGCTTACTATCCAATAAAATCAATCAGTTGGCTCTTGTTTCTTGCCAATTCTTCGCCGTTCTACAGTGCAGAGTCTGCATTGTGCAACGTAATCTCTACAATGTGGCCTGTAACATGCTGTAAAAACGTTTCCAGGAGTTTACAATGAACAGTAAAATTTTAACTTCATCAAAGAGTTCCGTAAGTGAATGCGATGCTGCCCAGAACGTTGGGAAATACTTTTTTAAGGCGCTCAGGGTAACATGACAGAGATGGCAACCTCAGTGCGCAGTAAAATCCTAATCGTCGATGACGATGAAAGCCAGCGTGCGCTTCTTTGCGATATCCTTTCCGGGCAGGGTTTCCACGTGGAACAAGCCGTCGATGGCGTAGATGCGCTGGAAAAGGTGGACCAGTTTTACCCTGATGTAATCCTCACAGATTTGAATATGCCCCGTATGGACGGGTTTGAATTTATCCGACAACTGCGCCTACGGGAATCCTTGATTCCAGTGATCACACTCACCGGTTACGGAAGTGTGGAAAAAGCCGTATCTGTAGTGCACGATATGAAAGCCTTCTGGTTTTTGGAAAAGCCAGTGAAGTTCAACGTGCTGCTGCCGCTGATTGAGCGGGCAATTTCGCAAAACAGCCTGATTCGCGATGCTGAACGCCTGAATCGCGAACTGTCTATGCAGGGTCTGCTAGGAAATCTGGTAGGAAAGTCGAAAGCCATGCAACTGGTCTTTTCGTTGATCCGCCAAGTGGCTCCCAGCAATGCTGCCGTTCTGATTACCGGGGAGAGTGGCACTGGAAAGGAAATGGTGGCCAGAGAAATTCACCGCATGAGCCGGTGCGCCGCTGGCCCGTTCATCGCCATCAATTGCGCCGCCTTACCCGAATCTTTAATTGAAAGTGAACTGTTCGGACACGAAAAAGGTGCCTTTACCGGTGCTGTGGAACGTCGTGCAGGCTGCTTTGAGCAAGCTTTGGGCGGAACCTTGCTGTTAGATGAGATTGGCGAAATGCCCATGCTTACCCAGACCCGTCTTTTGCGAGTCCTGGAAGATTTGAAAGTACGCAGACTGGGCGGCAAGTCGGAAGTGCAAGTAGATTCGCGAATCATCTCTGCCACCAACCGCAAGCCAGAATCGGCCATTGAACAGAAACAATTACGTGAAGATTTGTACTATCGGCTGAACGTATTTGAAATCAATCTGCCCCCGTTACGGGATCGCAAAGAAGATATTGCAGACATTGCTGAAGTGATGATTCACAATTTAAACCGCCGTCATGAAACACGGGTCACCGGCATTTCACCGGAAGCGGTGGAACGCCTGCAGGATCATAATTGGCCGGGGAACGTCAGAGAATTGCGCAACCAAATGGAACGAGCCGTGATTATGGCCAACCAGGGCGTTTTGCGGGTAGATCATTTCCAGCAATACCGCGGCCAGACCCAGAAATCGCCTACCCCCACATTTCGACCCGCTGTTGCATTGAGTGCCGCAGCCAATGTCGAATTCAGCTCAGACAGCCTTAACCTGCCTGCTGGGTTACCCCTCGCTGAAGCCGAAGAGGCTTATATTTTACTGACTTTGAAGCATCTGAAAAATAACCGTCGGCAAGCGGCAGAGGTGTTGGGTATCAGCCTGCGTACGCTGCAAACCCGTTTATCCGATCTGCGAAGCCGGGGTAAAATGATTGCCGAAGAAAACGTGGAAGCCGAATCAGGTGTGGATTCCACCGTGGGGTAGCGCAAAGCAAAATGTAGCTCCAGCCCCCACAGTGGATTCCACCCAGATTTTTCCATTTTGCGATTCAATAACAGCTTTGCAAACCGCCAACCCCAGGCCATTCCCTGGATGACTTTTGCCGCCGTGCAATCGGCTATACAGCTCAAAAACGCGTTGTTGAAATTCCGCTTCAATTCCTGGCCCGTTATCCCGAATCTGGATCACCCATTCCGTGGGATGGCTAATTGCTGAAACAGAAATTTGAGGCTTGGGCCCAACCGTATACTGCAAGGCGTTACGAATCAAATGATGGAACACCAATTGCATCTGATCAAAATCACATGGCACCACAGGAAGCTCTTCACAAGCAATGACCGCCTTTACTGACGTGATCTCGTTGTTCAGCGCAAGTAGTGCCTGACGAAGAGGTAAATTGAGGCTTAGTGAATAGAATCTTGCAATACCTGCCGATGCAGAGGCAAATTCTGCCAGCCCATCCAGCAATTTTTGCATTTGCGCAGCAGAATGTCGCAGAAAATCCAGCGATTCCCCAGCTTCGCCAGCTAATTGCAAAGCTTGCAGCATTTCCGTGTAAATGTTTATCATCCGTACGGGTTCGCGTAGATGATGTACGGTTGTGGAGGCGAACTTATGAAACCGATCCAATTCGGTTTCCGCCAATGCGGATTGGTGCGCGCTAGCCATCAGCCTAAAGTATCATAAAAACTGGTCATGCCATTCGCCAACATAACGCGTCACCGCAAAGTTCGATTAGAGCAAATCCTGCTTCCGCTAGCAATTATGGCGGTGGCCGTGATTGGTTGGATGTCTTATAAGGACAGCAGTGCCCGGCAGCGGTCCCGAGTGGAAGCGAACCGTCTGCAACAAATCCTGTATTCCAACCAGGGAATTCTATCCCTCTTGAAAGACCTGGAAGTGGGACAACGCGGCTTTCTGCTCACCGGGGACCGCACTCATTTGGATCCATATCAACACGCCAAAGCCAATCTACCCAGCTCCATTGATGGTTTGGGTGCTCTGGTTCGCCGGGAAGATCAACGAGCTCGGGTTAGTCAGATACGGACGTTAATTGCGGAAAAGACCGTGGAAGTGGAAGCCACCCTGATGATTCGCGAGCAGATGGGGGAAGCTGCAGCACTGGAAGTAGTGCGGTCCAATCGTGGCAAGCAGACAATGGATACTTTGCGGCAATTGTCTGAAGACATTAGCAACACTGCTTATGGAGATCTGCAAACAGTAACGCAAGATTTGGAAGAGGAAACTGCCAGATCTAGAAAAGCGATCCTGGCCGCCTGTGCCGTATTGGTTGGTCTTTTGGCCTTTTCGCTGTTCTTGATTCGAAGGGCGTCCATGCGTCGGGAAGACCTTATTGACCGGCTGGAAGACTCACGCCTACGTATATTAACCACCTTGGCAAGCATTGGTGACGGCGTAATTACTGCCGATTCCGTGGGCTTAGTAACCTACCTCAACCCCGTCGCCGCAGAGCTTACCGGAATGCAGAACAAAGAAGATGGCTTGGGCAAAGCCATTGAACAGGTTTTTCCTTTGGAAAGCGAAACTGCCGGGTGTGCCATGGAAAATCCGGTACGTAGGGTTCTTCGCAACTCTACAATTGCAACCTTGGATAATCCCGCATTTCTGGTAAGACCCGATGGCACCAGAATTGTGGTGGACGATAGTGCTGCACCCATTTTTGATCATGAGCACCAGCTGGCTGGTGTGGTGATGGTGTTCCGCGATACCACCCAGAAAAAATTGGCAGATGACGTGCTGAAACGGTGGCAACACGTGTTTCAACACGCTGGCTTTGGTATGGCAATTTTGAGACTGGATGGAGCACAACCCTACTTTGACGAAGTAAACCCCACCTTTGCTGAAATGCACGGATACACCGAGGAAGAATTGAAGGGCGGATTGCTCAGCAAGTTGGTGATGCCTGAATCGTGGGAGATGGAAGCAACAGCCGTCACGGCCACCAAGCGGGCCATCACTGAATCTGTCCATGTGCGCAAGGATGGCAGCCGATTCCCAGTGTTGGCCGATGTCACCGTAGTGCGCGATGCAAGCGGCAAGGCGTCGTACTGCACGGCTTATTATTCCGATATTTCTGAGCGCAAGCGTATTGAAGAAGACATCCGTTGGAGTGAAGAGCAGTATCGGGTGACTGCCGACGCGCTAGCCCAGTTGGTGTGGACCAGCAGGCCGGACGGAAGCACTGAATATATGAATGTTCGCTGGCAGGAACAAACCGGACTATCGCAAGAGGCAACTGGCGAGCATGGCTGGAGCCAGTTCCTGCATCCTGAAGATCGGGAGCGGTGCATGGACGCCTGGAAAAAATCAGTTGAGACTGGCGAAACGTTCTTAATGGACTGCCGCATCCAAACCTCAAAAGAGGCTAGTCCAAGGTGGCACACTTGCCGGGCAATTGCCGTGCGAGACCGGAAGGGGCAAATTCTCCGCTGGTTTGGGTCTTGTACCGACGACCACGACCATCGCGAGGCAGCCAATTCCATGCGGACCGGTAAGGAAGAGCTGGAAAAGCTGAACCAGGCACTTTTGCGGTCAAACCAGGATTTGGAACAATTTGCGTATGTTGCCAGTCATGATCTGCAAGAACCGCTTCGCATGGTCATCATTTACTCTCAATTGCTGAAGGAAGAATTTGCGGATCAATTGGAGGGGCAAGCCAAGGAATACATGGAATTTGCCGTCAACGGTGCTCAGCGGATGGAAGCTTTGCTGAAGGATTTGCTGGCTTATTCCAGAGTCACTTCGCAGGAAGAAAATCTTATCGCCAATGCCGATAGTGAGACCGCTCTCAAAATGGCTATTACCAATCTCAAGTTGTTGATAGAAGAGGTACAAGCGCAGATTCATCATGGTCCACTTCCTTCTGTAGCAATGGCCGAAATTCACCTGGTGCAATTGTTTCAGAACCTGTTGAACAATGCTCTGAAATATCGTAAAAGCAATGTCCCGCCGATTATCAACATAGAGGCGGAGGAAAGCGACGGCATGTGGATTTTCAAGGTCAGCGACAATGGCATTGGGATTGCACTTAACTATCAGGAACAGATATTCCGCATTTTTGGGCGGCTGCACGGTCAAGATCAGCCCGGTACAGGGATCGGCTTGGCTTTGTGCAAGAAATTGATTGAGCGCAACGGAGGAAGACTATGGGTGGAATCGAAGTTGGGAGAGGGCTCGACTTTCCTGTTTTCTGTGCCTACCCTGGGTCGAAGGGTATGATGGCGAAGGATTGGAAGATTATTCTTGCCGAAGATAATCCGGGGGACGTGTTCCTTGTTCGACGAGCATTGAATGAGCATTTGAAAGGACCGCTGGATTCGTTTACCTTAACCGTTGTGAAAGATGGCGAAGAAGCCATTCAAATGTTGGACAAGTCAGAAGCAAGCGGTGAAACTTTAGATTTGATGCTGTTGGATTTAAATCTTCCCCGTCGAGACGGTGCAGAAGTGTTGGCCCGCCTACGCAGCCTCACGCATCTAAGTGGAACGCCAGTGATCATGATGACCTCTTCCGATTCGCCAAGGGATTGGGAACGCTGCATGGCATTAGGAGCCAACCGATATTTCCAGAAACCGGCAGAGCTGAAACGCTTCATGGAAATCGGAAAGATTGTGGCGGACTTGTTCGCCCTGAGCTAGGATGTGGTTGGCAGTCATTTAGTTTCCCGATACAAGCTGATAACAAGAATCCAGACCGGGGAGTCGCAGGTTATCCCAACGAAGTTCTACAGGGTTGCGAAAATCCAATTTTTGCGATGTGGCATAACTAAGCATTCGTTGTTGCCATTCTGTTGAACAATCGCAAGAGGTGCCTGGATGGTAAATTGCCGCTAGCCGCCTGATACTGAGCTGAATTAGACAACAGCCCGATTCGTCATCATATACTGGGTTCATGTCGTCGCACAGATCCAATCCATTCAACGCCATCGCCCTGCTGATCCTCTGCGTCGCGCCGGGGGCTGGGCTGGTCAGCGCTCAAGACATCAAGGATGCGGTGGAGCCGCCCATCGTTGGACGCTACGAAGGGTCTTTCATTAAGGAACAGAGCGTTCGTGCTTTCGACCGCACTGCCATGGCCACGCAATTCAATGCTCGTGGTCAGTTTGAGCGCATCGATGTGGAAGGGCGTCGTACATTGACTGCATTGCAGGGTCCGCGGGGTCGTTCGGCACTGGAAATTTTCACCAACTATGCCAATGCGCTGAAGAGTGCAGGCTTCCAAGTTTTGTACACATGCAGCCGCGCAAATTGTCCGAGCCGCATGCTGGAAGGTCTGGACGAATTGCGGCGACAGCTATCCCTATACGGCGACGGGTCTATTGAAGATCAGCATTACCTGGTGGCGAGTCGACGCGTGCCGGTTGGAACGGAGTACATCCGGATCGCCGCGCGGGGGCCGGTTCTGCCGGTTGTGATCGTGGATATTGTACAGCCCGCTGCCATGGAAACTCGAGTGAAAGTAGTGGAAGCGGATGCAATGCGTAGCGAGATTGCCAGGCAAGGACGTGTGGCGTTGTATTCGGTATTCTTCGATTTCGACCGTGCGGAATTGAAGTCGGAATCGAAACCTCAGCTAGAGGAATTGGCGAAGTATCTGCGTTCGGATCCGGGCGTGAACGTGTTCATTGTGGGGCATACGGACGGCAAGGGCAAGGTTGATTACAACCAGGATTTATCGCGCCGACGCGCTGCGGCATTAGTGGCAGCACTGGTCGGGGAACATCGAATCGCAAACGGTAGACTTTCAGCGCATGGGGTAGGTCCATTGGCACCGCTTGCCAGCAACGATATGGAGGAAGGGCGCGCCCTGAATCGGCGAGTGGAAGTGGTCAAGCGTTTGGAATGACGCGGGTGCTTAATTCGGGGACGTGACCTCCGTTCACTCATTTCAAAAAAGAACATACGTAAAATATCAATCCTGTTATTGCTGCGAGAGAGCAAAACCGTGTGGCATCGTGATCTTTGGGTGCAATCCAGCCAGAGCTTGCTTTTCCCAAAACCCTACCTGGGTTGGATGCCCGCCACTCTCGCTTTCACCGAAGGCGACCCAGAGAAGTTGAGAGACCCGCAGAAGGAACTCGACGAATTTAAGAGGGCGATGAACGAAATCCGCATTGCTTGTGGTGAGCGAATCCTCTATCCGTGATCTGGTTGTTTCTCGCTCCCGATTACTTGACAGAGCGACATCCTTCGGTACACTAACCGTGATGGTCTATCAAATGTTCATATCCGAGGAAGCCCGTGAGCAACTCCGTGCCATTCCCGATGAACTTCGCAAGAACATTGGCTACCGTCTTCACCTCCTGCAACAGGAGTTCAGCGGTGACATCAAAAAACTCGAAGGCCCTCGTAGCCACTACCGGCTTCGTGTCGGGGGGCACCGAATCCTCTTTCGCATGGACGCAAGCCTCATCGAAGTGTATGCTGTAAAGCAGAGGAAGGATGCGTATGACTGAGACTCAGGAAAAGGAAGGAACTCCTACAGTTCAAGAGCTTGCCGCTGAACTTACTCGACTACGTGAACGCGTCGAAGACTTGGAAGACGCACGAGAGCTTGACGTAGCCATCAGCCGTAATGGCGAAAAACCTCTGATTCCCTGGGATCAGGCTAAGGCCGACCTCGGTCTGTAGAAGTCGGTCCGTATAAGTCACGACCTCTCTTTAAGGCCAAATCGTTTGCGTTCCTCCGCAGCTTTGACCGCTCTGGAGAGAGCTGCTTCGCTAAACTGTGACGAAACGCTCAGCAAGAGAGCCCTACTTCGCCCACCGCTTCCAACCGTGGGTTGTCAGTAGGTAACTTGGGGGTAACTTGGGGACAGCCCGCGTGTTTCCCTGTTTTACCGACTTGAAAAAGCCTGGAAAACCGGTCAGCCTGATCTTATACGTTCCAATCTACCAATGCAGTGGCAGAAACAATGGCAGCACAATGGAGTATCTATGGCGATTGAGTATGAAGCAGTGGTTCGCGATGCCAGTGAGTCCACAGAGGAAGAGTTAATTACGTTTCTCTTGGACGAACTGCCGTACCTATGGCTCGATGATTATCTTGCCATGACGCCGCGCCAGACGGCAATCGAACGATTCCCGCATGGAGGTTTCGAGTATATCTATGATGACTACGCCACCTTGGAAAATACTGGTGCTGTGCCCTACAGCCAGTTTGAAGAGGCGCGACTCGTAGCTGCTATCGGACGTTCGGAACCGCAGCAGAGGAAGCGTGATGACTCTCGGCTGCGCGGTTGGGTGGGACCCACCCAAGTCGTCTTTGGCAAAGAGTGGGACAAAGGACACTACATTGCGCATTCCATTGGGGGAGCAGTGGATGGGCTTGAAGCGAACGTGTTTCAGCAGCGACGCGACCTGAACCGGGGATGGTCAGTAGAAGGAAAAATGTTTCGCACTATGGAGAATTACTGTGCCGCACATCGTGGCACCCTCTGCTTTCATCGTCCACAATATTCCGATGGCAAAGCACTCCCCACGATCCTGGAGTTCGGTGTACTCCTCCTCCCAGAGCGCAAACTCTGGGTGGAACGGTTCACTAACTAAAAAAGTATGCCCGCGATGACCTAAGTCGTCGCGGGCATTTCAAAGTTACAGCTACTTACATCATTGAGCTTTGCTGACTAACGGATTCCCGATGATGTCACCAGATACCACTAGTTCCACTCTACGATTTTGTTGCCTTCCAACCGCCGTATCATTAGTAGC
>JANMWO010000577.1:0-1878 GCA_031394025.1 Acidobacteriota bacterium | reverse complement strand
AAAATTGTTTGACCAGTAAGATATTCCTGAAGCTAATCGGCTTTCTGCTGGGGGTGCTGTTGCTGGCGCTGATGGCGGTGGACCAGTTAGCCTCCCGCGTCACCAATTCGTCGTATGTGGATTTCCTGCGCGGTGATCTGGCGGAAAAAGGGCGGATGCTGGCCAGCACTGGGCAGATCGACACCATTCTGAGCGATGGCGAGGGATTGCAGAAACTTGCCAAATCGGCAGGAGTTCGTTTGACGATTGTGGATCAGGGCGGGCGGGTGCTGGCGGATTCAACGGGCAACGCATCGAAAATGGAAAACCATTTGAATCGTCCTGAAATATTGGAAGCCTTGGCTGGCAGAGAGAGCTTTAGCATCCACAATAGTCAAACATTGAATACGGATTTCCTGTACTTTGCACTGCCTTATGGCCACCGCGCTTTACGATTGGCGGTGCCACTATCGCGCATTCAATCGGGAGTGGACAACATCCGAAGGCAGCTTCTGTATTCTACGGTGGCGGCATTTCTGCCTGCCTTTTTGCTGGCGGCATTTCTGGCTAGAAACGTTTCCGGGCGATTGGGGGCAATCATTGAATATGCGGACCAACTGGCCAAAGGAAATTTTTCGGCAGGGTTGACCCGAACCGGCAAGGATGAACTTGGGCTTCTTGGGAGTCGGCTGATTGAAACAGGTGGAAAGTTGCAGGGCATGGTGCAGGCCCTCGAAAAGGAACATGCGGAATTGGAAAAACTGGAGCGTGTGCGGAAAGATTTCGTGATCAATGTTTCGCACGAGCTTCGAACACCCCTCGCATCCATTCAAGGGTATGCTGAAACTTTGCTGGATGGCGCGTTAGAAGATACGCAGCACAATGCCCGGTTTGTTGAAATTATTCGTCAAAATGCGCAGCGGTTGGCAAATCTTACGGCAGACTTGCTCACTTTATCAAGAATAGAGCTGGGGCAACGGAAGCTTCATTTGGCTTCCGCCAAAGTACAACAGATGGTGGAAGACGCTGTAGATTCCATGCACCCGATAGCGGCTAAGAAGAACATTACATTGGCCTTAGATGTCAACGAAAACAATCCTGAGGTGTTCTGTGATTCGGAAGCGGTGGTGCAGATTTTGACGAATCTTTTGGACAACGCCATCAAATATACCCCTGTGGGAGGAATTGTCAGTTTGGGTCTAAAGGAAAATCCAACAAGTGTCGAAATAAGCGTAAGGGATAGCGGGATCGGGATTCCGCAAGAAGAGCTCCCGCGATTGTTTGAACGGTTTTATCGGGTGGATAAGGTTCGCAGTAAGGAATTGGGCGGGACAGGACTGGGGCTTGCTATTGTAAAGCACTTGGTAAAAGCGCAAGGTGGTGACGTTTGGGTTACCAGTGTGGACGGAAAAGGCTCAGAATTCACATTTAGCCTGCCGTGTAGCCTGCATCCCTATGCCCGCTAAGGTTGCTGTCTTAGCTTTGCAAACTTTAGTATTGCAGTTTACAGGAATTTTTGGTTTAATGATTGTATCGTCACCGTGACCATAAGGGCTGTTAGGTTATGGCGCAGGCTGGCGACGGTTTGGTTGTACAATTTTTTTGAACTCGGAGGAACATGAGCGATATGCTTAAAAAGTCCTACAAGATCGTTGCGCTGGTCGCGCTTTCAGGTCTCGCTACACAAGCTGCAGTAATAACCATTGATAATTTTAATACTGGTTCTGTTTATTTGAACGGTCCTGTCGCCGCAGGTTCGACTCCTTTTACTGCTTGTTGGTATCAGAACGCCACATCGAATAACAGCTCCTGCAATTCGTCTGCTTATGGTGGTGCTGCTGTGAACATGCCCACGTCAGCAGATGCGCTGAGCGGCAAAGATACCATCAGAAACGCGCG
>JANMWO010000569.1:0-5912 GCA_031394025.1 Acidobacteriota bacterium | reverse complement strand
GTTCACCCCCCACAAGCCCACAATCATCGTAATGATGGCTGTGACAACAAAGCCACCCATCATTTTTACGATCAGCTTTTGATTTTGAAAAAACTCTGTCATGGTACGCCTTTACCGGGGGCTGCAATCACGCCTTAGGGGACTCATCGGTAGGAAGAGGAACAATATTAATAAAAACTTTTCCTAAGACTTTCCCCCTCCATCCCGATATGACTGCTTGTAAGGGTGGGTGACTCAATGCGACTTCATCGATGGAATCGGTTGTCAGTGGTAGTGATTGTTGTGATCTTGACGATGAGCATGGGATTGTCGCAGGATTTGGTGCGTGTGTCTGAACAAGAGGCTCGCAAGTTGTTGGTGAGCAAAGTGGACCCCGAATATCCGCCGCTTGCGAAACAGATGAGGCTATCGGGTCGGGTGCAAGTGGACTGTTATATTGATCCTACTGGGGGAGTAGAAAAAGTGACGATTTTGGATGGGAATCCGCTGTTTTCCTCTTCCATCAACCGGGCGATGAAGCAGTGGAAGTTCAAGCCGGTGGAAGCCAGCGGCAAGGCGACGAATGCAGTGGCTAACTTTGTGTTCAACTTTAAGCTGTAGACGCAGTCCAATGTCATTTAGTTTTCCCGCAATCGGACGGCTTCGGGATTTTGAAAACCGCTCCCTCGCGGTCACGGCTCGGTAGGATCAGTACGTTGCAGATCGGCGACAGCAAGTTAACCGGGTTTTTTACCACAGGCTTTCCCAACAAAGGTGGGAGTGGTATTGGGTTATCTTTCGGCATTCTTTAATTGGCTGGGACAGTTGCAGAACTTGTATTCCCTGCCGGTACAGGCACAGTGGGCGATTTCTTTTTGAATAGTTTCCCTTTGATATCGGGCCAAAACTCGCGGAACACGTTTGCCCCAGTTTTGGTTAGCACGTTCATACTGGAGTTGATTGTATAACGGCGGAAATTGCGTTCTTCTTCTGGCAACCAAGCGGCAGTGGCCACGGCCCAACTCCCGTAGATACCCAGCAGTCTTCCGCCCGCGATGCTCTTATTTCCAGCAGCATCGTTGGTCACAAAGGTAGCGGCCAAAGAATGTCCCAACCGTCCGCCAAACCCACCAGTTGCCTTGCGATGGTAACGGGGATCTTCCTGGTGCCAGGCAGCGAATCCAAATTCAATCCCTTCGCCGACCGCAAATTGACCGTATTGACTGCCAATGCGTTTCCCAAAACCATCGAACCCACGACCCCATGATTTCGGGAAGTTACGAGCCTGATCAACAATCGTTCCGGGAACGGTTTCGTAAACAGCCTGCCAACCGGTGAGTCGATGCAGCAGAACCTTGCGTCGTTCCGCGCTGTCCAGTGAAAAATATCCAGTATCTTGCGGCTTTTTTTGAATAGCGGAACCGGGTTGGGCCGGTTTAGCCGCTTCCTGGGCGCTCAAACTGAAGCACACTAGAAACGTAAAGAATGGAATGTTGTACTGAGGCAAAATTTGCTTTCCGAACTATATTTGGGAACTATTTCCCTCTAACTAGAATATACGTGTTGTAAGCTTGGCTTGGATTGAATGGAAAACCTGACCGACGAACAATTATTGGCTGGTATGCAAAAAGGTGACGAGATCGCCTTTGTAGCCCTGTTTCGTCGTCGAAAGGATGGCATTTACCGATTCTCCTACGCTCTTTGTGGACGGTCCGAGTGGGCTGAAGAGATCACCCAGGAAGTATTCCTGGCCCTGATGAATTCGGCAAGACAATTGAATCCAGACAAAGGGTCGGTGCAAGCCTGGCTTTATAGTGTCGCCAGAAATCAATCGCGAAAACGGTTGGAAAAAGAGCACCGCTACGTTTCCTGGGAATCGGAAAGTGACCTTCCCCATGGGATAGGGAGTCAGGAAGATGTTCTGGCGGCATTGACGAATCGCGAAAGGTTAGAGGCTTTGGAGGAGGCGGTGCAAGCGCTGCCCTCTCCGTTTCGGGAAGTTTTGGTATTGTGTGATTTGGAAGAAGCCCCCTATGATGTGGCCGCAGGACTGTTGGAATGCCCGTTGGGTACGATTCGGTCGCGGCTGTCACGGGCGAGGGCGATGTTGGCGGGGAAGCTGAGGATTCATGCGGCTTGTAAGGGATAACCGGAGGTTAACCAAATGAAACAATTAGCACAGGAATGGCGAGAAAAACATCGGGCACCAGCGGATATGGAAGCTCGTTTAGTGGCTCAGTTTCGGCAGGTTAACAAACGCAAGTCTGGTGGGAATTGGCTGTGGTGGGCGACGGCTGCGGCTGCTTCAATTATTGGTGTGTTCAGCCTGCGACTTGCGCCTGAGCGACCACTTGCTGCGGCACAAGGTTTAGCAACGCAGCCGGTGTACAAGGCCGCTGTTGTGAGGGAGCAACCTCCTCAAATTGCGACGGCTCTGACCGGTGGATCGGTTGTAAAAAAGCCCAGGCTGAGAAGCGCAGCAAAAATTCTTACGCCACAAGTTCAGCAGGCACCGGTAGAAATCTACACCGATTTTTTCCTATTGGAAGAGGGCGACGGACCCATTGAAATTGATCGCGGACGGGTGGTTAGAGTCAGTATGCCGCGAGCTTCCCTATTGAGGGTGGGCCTGCCCGTCAATATGGATCGTATGGACGATGCCGTTCAGGCGGATCTGGTTCTAAACGAGGAAGGCATTGCCCGTGCAGTACGTTTTGTTCAATAAGTTTAAGGAGCACCCATTCATAATGAAAAGCAAATTGATCGCCGCAGGTGTGTTGGCGGCTGGCGCCACGTTGACTGCGCAAACGCAAGCCACGCAGGATAATCACAAGGAAGTTCATGTAATTGTGAACGGCGTGGGCGTGTCGCAATCGGGAATGCCCGATACGATGACATTCGTTGCCAACCAATTTAACTTCGACTCCAAGCCGATTACCAACGCGCCTTATTCGGCTGAATCGGTGACGGAATCAGCGCAAGTTTTGACCGATGGGAACCGCATCAGCAGAAAGAATACGGCGGCGGTGTATCGTGATGGGCAGGGCCGTACACGACGCGAGGAATCTTTACCGGCGATGGGTTCTGAACCGAGTAAGAAGATGGTTTTCATCAACGACCCGGTGGCGAAGCTCAGCTACATTCTGGACCCCGATAAAAAGACGGCCCGCAAAATTCCCATTGGGAATAGCAATTTCAGTTTTGTAACATCCAATTCATCGAAGACAACAATGTCGCAGTCCTCACAAGCGGTGAGCACGAAAATCACCATGAATTCGAATGGCGAATATGTGATGGAGAAACGAACTCGTCAACCGAATGGTGAAGAAACGGTGGAACGTAAAATTGGCGCGGAAGCCAAGGCTGAAGTGAGCAAAATGAACCTGCCCATTCCGCCGATTCCACCGACACCCCCTGGAGCCATGTCCCAACACCAGGCTGTTCAGATTCATACTGCTAGTAGTACGAATTCCAAAGTGGATCAATTGGGCAAGCGCACCATAGAAGGGTTGGAATGCACTGGGGTGAAAACTACGATCACGTTGGCCGCCGGGACAATTGGCAATGAACGGGCTATCGACACGATACAGGAAACCTGGACTTCAGCGGACTTGCAAACTGCAATTCAAACGCGTCGCAGCGATCCTCGCAGTGGCGACACCACGTTTAAGCTGACGAACGTGCGTCGCGCAGAACCGTTGAAAAATCTGTTTGAAGTGCCTTCGGATTACAAGATAGAAGAAGGTCCAATTACGTCCAGTGGAATGACAATTTTCAATCAGAGGATCAACAAAGATTAAGTGAGTCTAAAATAAAGTGTGATCCCCCAAATCCTTCAGGAACTCCGCGAATCCACTCTTTCAGCAGCGCTGGCGGTGCTCACTTCCATGATCACCCCGGCGCTGTTGCTTTCTGCGACAGGTACATTTATCCTTTCCACATCGTCCCGGCTAGGCCGTTGCATGGATCGCGTGCGCGCTTTATCGGCAGAGATGGAGCTACTCCTAAAAGATCAAATGCAGGAGACGCTTTATCAGGAACGGCAAAGCCTGATGGCGCTGCAAGTGGAACTGCAAAGTAAACGCGCACACTTGTTGCAACGATGCTTACGACTTTTATACGTCGCAGCGGGAGTGTTTGTGGCCACTAGCGTCGCCATCGGAATGGCATCCATTGCGTTCAGCCAGTTCAGTTGGGTACCGCTGTTATTGGGAATCACTGGCGCTTGTTTTTTGTTCTACGCAACGGTCCTGCTGATTTTCGAAACGGGCTTATCCAGCGCCAGCTTGAAAACGGAAATTGATTTTTTCAATAAATTAGCAAAACATCATTTACGCGATTCGCACGAGTGATAAACTCGAATGGCTATGACACGTCGAACCATTCTCACCACATCAACAGGCGCTCTGGCGGCCACTCAATTAACCCAAAGACTTTCTGCTGCAGACACAGCATCGGGCATGAAGGGTCACATCAACCATTCCGTTTGCAAATGGTGCTACGCGAAGACGTCGCTGGAAGACCTTTGTAAATCGGCGAAAGACATTGGCCTCAATTCCATTGAACTGCTGGGCCCTGACGATTGGTCCATGCTCAAGAAATACAACCTAACGTGTGCCATGGCGTCCAACCCTGTGATTGATGGACTGGGCGGAATTACCAAGGCGTTCAATCGTGTGGAGCATCACGATAAGTTGATTCAAGCCTATGAAGACATCCTACCGAAAGCTGCGGCGGCGGGGCTTCAAAACGTGATCTGTTTTTCCGGCAATCGCGATGGCATGAACGATGAGCAAGGCATGGACAATTGCGCCACTGGACTGAAGCGACTGATGGCAGTTTGCGAAAAGCACAAAGTGACCTTAGTGATGGAACTGTTGAACTCCAAAGTGAATCACAAAGACTACATGTGCGACCACTCGACGTGGGGTGTGGAGTTGTGCAAAAAGGTCGGGTCAGAGCGATTCAAGTTGCTGTATGACATTTACCATATGCAGATTATGGAAGGTGACGTGATCGCGACGATCAAAAAATATAACCCTTACTTTGCGCATTATCATACGGGCGGCGTCCCTGGACGGGCGGAGATTGATGAATCGCAGGAACTGTATTATCCAGCGATTATGAAGGCCATTGTGGATACCGGATTCAAGGGATTTGTGGCGCAGGAATTCATACCTAAGCGGGATGACAAGTTAGGATCGCTGAAGCAGGGCGTGAGAATTTGCGACGTGTAGTTGGATGTGCGACTTAAAAGTGATCGATTAGTAGAAATGCAGGCGAAGCGGGGAAATCCACATACCGAGCCGTGACCGCGAGTGAGCGCTGTTTGAAGTGTCACCTCTAAGCTCGTCGGCGACGAACAGCCGACCGACTCCCTTGCGGTCGCGGTTCGGTTTCGGACACTCATTCGTCTCCGCTTTTGCGTCGCGCACCCCGTGTAGTTGGATGGATTGTGCCATACAAACAATTATGCTAGCGTCATCCATATGCGCACGACGCTGGACTTGACCGATGAAGCTTACGCATTGGCGAAGGCTATCGCCCAAGAGGAAAATCTCATTGCACATCCGGACAGTTTGCCATCGTCAAAGTCAGTCTACGTTGAAGATGGCCTGCTGGTGGTGAGCATTGGCCGAGTGGTTGCCAGTGAGGACGTTCGAAAGATCCTGGAAGAGAGTGAGTAGCCCGATTCTGTTGGCGAGCAGCTTTGCCACGTGTCCCATTGCGCAAGGGGCTTTTGTTCGATTTCATGCCAGGCTGAATGAACCTGAATCCTGAAGTTGGGGTAGTCAGATGGGATCGACAATGTAGTTTTTCCAATTTCATAAGTTTTCCAAGCACTCGGAGGCGTGAAGAAAGCCCGCTAGGCGGGCTTGGCAGGCGGAATCGCCTGCCCCACCCACACATCTCCAGGTCTAGTGAAAGTTTTG
>JANMWO010000625.1:0-3878 GCA_031394025.1 Acidobacteriota bacterium | reverse complement strand
CGGCGTACGGAGGTACGCGCATCCCGTGGTTTGAGGGATTTGAGGCATGGCGGTGGACAAAATTTGAAACAGAATTGGATATCAGGGAGAAAATCAAATGGATATCGGGCGGGCAGGTAATCGGCTCACGGATTCAGGAATTTGAGCTACGTCGGCTCATTCACTCAGCACTGCTTTCATCGATTGGAACAGTTTGTCTGAGCCAGAGGTTGGGTTATCCACATCGAAAGAGAAGCGGTTCCTGTCAGTGGACGAACCATCACTCTGCCAGCGTGACTCCATAAAAAAGGACAAGAAGCGCGCTCCTTGCGCCCGATGCGCGTCCAGGGTGGCGCGCAGCTCAGCCGGCGCCATGGCACGTAGTGGGTGAAATTCGGTCACTCCATAAGACTGATGGCCAGACTTGCGGTACCAATCCAAAAACGAGTGTCCATAACTAGATTCTCCGTACAAACTGACTCCAAGGTGCAGTTGAGCCGTCGACTCTAGAGTTGCCTCAACAGCAAACTTCTGTGCGTCCCACCCGGGATTGGTAAACGGCACAATCTGATGGACATATCGATCTGACTTGGAAATACACGATGCTTCAATCAAACGATCAAAATACGTCAAATAGTCCACAAGCTGCCGTTGTCGGAACTTATGCCAAAGAGGAACCAACGGATTGTAAAAGTAAGATGCCTTATCGCGCGGCGTGTCGATGTAGAACTGCACGCTTTTGCCGGGAGAGCTTGTGACAGGCAGCTGGTTGGTCGCCAATACCTCAGGTTGAGTCTGCTGGCGGTCCATCACAGAAATAAGACGGGTTCCTAAATGAAGCAGTTCTGACGCACCACTTTCCAGCACCACATCGATGCGGTGAACGCCAGTTGGGATGCTAGAAAAATCTAGATCAAAACGCCAACCGACATCAGCAGTACCCAACTTCGGCAGGGCGGCAAGCACATCCTGACGGCCAAGATCAGCATTCACCCGCGCAACCGGATCTCCATTCAAGTAGAGGCGGATCCAAGTAGGTGAATCACTCCGCGATTTCTCGACATGAACCCATCCAGAAACAGGCAAGCTGCCATGTGCATAGGAGTCGATATGTTCGGTAAAGCGTTGCAGCGCCTGTTGGCGAATGTTTTTGCTTGGTGGCAGCACCTCAGCAAAGCTGCGATAGTCTGTCGCCATCGCAGAATTTAGCTTGTCGATACTGCTGAAGTACTTACTTAAATATGATCGAAATCCTTCCATGGAAATTTCACTGTAGTCCGAAACGCTGTACTGTTCGTCAAATCCCATGCCTGCCTCAAAACCCGGGAATAAGTGATGTACCTCGCCCAGCAGCGTTATTCCGCGAATTTTGGCCCAATGCGCAGGCTCCAATCGACAAACTTCCTCAATCAACGCACTGATCACTTGCGCCCTGCGACCGGTTATTTCATTATCAGTTCGTGCCACGCTCCATGGGTAAATGACCATACCGTCGTAAGTATCGTTCGGCATCGGCCCTTGCGGCGTTGTGGCCAGGTTTGCGGGATCTTGAGCCAATGCATCTTGAATGGGGGCTTCAATCCCAAAATGTGTAGAGAACAGATAGAGGACGGCGGGGCGATCTACGTCACGTAACGTACGCACCAGCCGTTGAACAGCTGGGATATTGACAACCCAGTCATTCCCTATGGGTTGAAGCAACTGCAGCAATGGAACCTGCAAGGTGTAGCCGAGCTCGTACTTGCCACTTGGGCTGACCCGTGGCCCAATCCGGGATAAGGTTGCCTCGACAAGTGCGGCTGCTGAATCAGAACTTCCCCTGCAAGAGGGGTCGTTGGGCGCGGCGAGCATGCAAGGTTGGGTTAAACGCATCATTGGGGCCAGCAGTAGCGGAGCAGCGCCTTTGCGTAAGACCATTAACAAGCACAGCCCAATCAGCATCAGGCCAAGCAGACCCAATTTCCATCGTCTGCGTATTTGCTTCAAGTCACTCTTTCTCAGACAGGCGCGAAAGAGTAACGGTGCGCATAGGCAGTCCGACTAGGCCGCTAGCCACACTCGAACAATCAGATCGAAAATGCAGCGCATCGTGAAGCCAATGATGGTGCACATTATCAGCCTGGTTGCCGTCTACAACCGCAACCACCGTGCTGTAGTCCCCCGCTGGCAAACGCGGCATTTCAAACGCAAATTCAGCCTTGATCCACTGACCAGATACTGTGGCGACCGGGGCATCCATGTAACTGAGCCAGGTGTTATCGCCAAACAGTGCTTGGCCAGTGCGATCTTTTACCATGAAGCCAATGATGGGTGAGGAAAAAGCAACATCGCATTCCACCAAGATCGACAGAATAACTCGTTCCCCTCCCACCACCCAACTCAAAGACTGGGCTTGTGCGTCCAACAGTAACACCCGCCGTATGTGCGCACCACCAGCTCCAAATCCAGCACCTTTTGGGTCGAACTGGAATACCTGAATGTCGTTTCGCAAATTGCTTTGATTGATAAAGTCCAGTCTTCCATCGCGGGGGGCGTCATCAAAACTGTGGGCTTTCGCGTCGCGCCGCACGCTGGTCGCCACGACAGGTGTTGCGGAGAATAAAAAGTCCAGGTAGCGCTGGCAAACTTCCTTGGTAGGTCCATCGTGAACGATACGCCCCTTATCCAGCCAAATGACACGCTGACAAAGCGCCTTCAGGCTTTCAATATCGTGGCTAACAAACAAGACAGTTTTGTCTTGTTTGAAGTCACGCAAAAAACGCATGCATTTTTGTGTGAAGAGGGCATCGCCCACCGCTAAAGCCTCATCAATGACCAAGATGTCAGCATCTACATGCGCCATGACTGCAAACGCCAAACGTACAACCATCCCGCTGGAATAAGTTCGGATCGGTTGTTCGAGGTGTTCTCCAATATCGGCAAACGCTGCAATGGATTCAAAACGGATCTGAGTTTCTAGCCGGCTCAAACCGAGGAGGCTGGCATTCAGGAACACATTTTCTCGACCTGTGAAATCAGAGTTGAACCCAGAACCCAACTCTAGCAACGCCGCAACCCGCCCCTTAATTGAAATTTGACCAGCGGATGGATGCAAGGTGCCGCAAATGAGTTGCAAGAGGCTTGATTTACCGGAACCGTTTCGACCAATGATCCCCAAAGATTCACCTTTATGCACTTGAAATGACACGCCTTGCACCGCATGAAATTCGTGAAATTGCGAGCCGATCGATTGCCCCAACAATCGCTGAATTGGCGGCCACACAATTTGCTTTAACCTGTCCGATGGTTTTGCGTAAACCTGGTAGCACTTACCTAGCTGCTGTACCTCAATGACCGGTGTGTCAAAGTACATCAGCAAACCCTTTCTTAGTAATCTGAAACCAGCAAAAACCCAACCAGGCCAGGGAACAACTACTTAGAATCTGCCACACTAGACTGATCCACGAAGGTGTTACTCCCCACAGCAAAACATCGCGTGCTTGAGCAATGGCCAAAGCCAACGGATTTAAAGCGTACCAAGCTTGCAGGGACGGAGGCATAGCCTCTACTGGGTAAAAAACTGGCGAAAGAAATAGCAGCGCTGTGATCGCCAGTGCCACCAACGGCGCTATGTCACGCAAGTAGACCCCGAGAGAGGAAATCAACCAACCGCCGCCTAAAGCCAAAAGTACCACTGGCAAAACCACCAGCGGCATGTAGAAAGCAGTGACAGGCGGTCCGTTCGAATACAGCCATAGACTTGCCAACAACACCAGCATGTTGATGGTGAACTGGAAGAGTGTGGCCAAGCAGCTGACAACGACTAATAACTCCAACGGAAAGACAACGCGTTTTACGTAGTTAGCCTGGTCAACCACCAACCGCGCAGAGCGGTTCACCACATCCGCAAACACATTGAA